>JAEWBW010000385.1 GCA_023390955.1 Pseudomonadota bacterium | reverse complement strand
GGTCGACGCCATTCCCGGCGACGAGCCGATCAAGATCTATTTCCAGGGCGACTGGTTCGATCTCTGCCGCGGTCCGCACATGACCTCGACCGGCAAGATCGGCAATGGCTTCAAGCTGTTGATGGTGGCTGGCGCCTTTTGGGGCGGCGTCAGCAACAACCCGATGCTGACCCGCATCTACGGCACGGCCTGCGCGAAGCAGGAAGATCTCGACGCTTACCTCAAGCAGATCGAGGAAGCCGAGAAGCGCGATCATCGCAAGCTCGGCCGCGAGCTCGACCTCTTCCATTTCCAGGAGGAAGGTCCGGGCGTCGTGTTCTGGCACGCCAAGGGCTGGACCATCTTCCAGCAGCTGATCGCCTATATGTGGCGCCGCCTGACCGGTGACTACAACGAGGTCAACGCGCCGCAGATCCTGGACAAGGCGCTGTGGGAGACCTCCGGCCATTGGGGCTGGTACCGCGAGAACATGTTCGCGGCGCAGTCCGCCGGCGACGAGGCCGAGGACAAGCGCTGGTTTGCGCTCAAGCCGATGAACTGCCCGGGCCACGTCCAGATCTTCAAGCACGGGCTGAAGAGCTACCGCGACCTGCCGCTGCGGCTCGCCGAGTTCGGCATCGTCCATCGTTACGAACCGTCGGGCGCCATGCACGGCCTGATGCGCGTGCGCGGCTTCACCCAGGACGACGCGCATGTCTTCTGCACCGAGGACCAGCTCGCCGAGGAATGCCTCAAGATCAACGATCTGATCCTGTCGACCTATGCCGATTTCGGCTTCACGGGCGAACTGACCGTTAAGCTGTCGACGCGGCCGGAGAAGCGCGTCGGCACCGACGAGATGTGGGATCACGCCGAGCGCGTGATGGCCACCGTGCTGCGCGAGATCCAGGCGCAGAACAATCACATCAAGACCGAGATCAATCCGGGCGAAGGCGCCTTCTACGGCCCGAAGTTCGAATACGTGCTGCGCGACGCCATCGGCCGCGACTGGCAGTGCGGCACCACGCAGGTCGACTTCAACCTGCCGGAACGGTTCGGTGCGTTCTACATCGACCATGACGGCGGCAAAAAGCCGCCGGTGATGGTGCATCGCGCGATCTGCGGCTCGATGGAACGCTACATCGGCATCCTGATCGAGCACTTCGCCGGCAACTTCCCGCTCTGGCTGGCGCCGGTGCAGGCGGTGGTCACGACCATCACCTCGGAAGGCGACGAATACGCCAAGGTGGTGATGGAGCAGGCGCGCCGCGCGGGCTTGCGGGTCGAGATCGACCTGCGCAACGAGAAGATCAACTACAAGGTCCGAGAGCACTCGCTGGCCAAGATCCCGGCGCTGCTCGTGGTCGGCAAGAAGGAAGCCGAGAGCCATTCGGTCTCCGTCCGCCGGCTCGGCAGCGAAGGCCAGAAGGTGATGTCGACGGCGGAAGCAATCGCCGCCCTCGTCGACGAAGCCACCCCGCCCGACGTCAAGCGGGCGCGGGGCATCCTGTAATCTGTCTAAACCCGCTTCCGGTTGCGGGCATGCATGCTTATTTCGGCTATGCATGCCCGACGACCATCCGAAGAGGAAACTGCCTTGCCTGACGTGATCGACTTCCTGAAGACCCGCCGCTCGGTGAAGCCGCGCGAGATGACCGGACCCGGCCCCTCGCCGGCCGAACTCGAGACCATCCTCACCATCGGCGCGCGGGTCCCGGACCACGGCAAGCTCGCGCCGTGGCGCTTCATCGTGTTCGAGGGCGAGGCCCGCGAACGTGCCGGCGACGTCATCGCAAAAGTGTACGCGCGCAAGAATCCGGGCGCGCCCGCGGCCGATCTCGAAGTCGAGCGGCGTCGGCTGACCGATGCGCCGCTGGTGATCGGCGTCGTCAGCTTCACAAAGCCGCACCCCAAGGTGCCGCCGTTCGAGCAGGAACTATCGGCCGGCGCGAGCGCCATGAACATCGTCACCGCCGCGACCGCGCTCGGCTACGGCGCGGCCTGGCTGACGGGCTGGATGGCCTTCGACCGCGAGGTGCTGGACGGGCTGGGCCTGAAGGCGGACGAGAAGCTCGCAGGCTTCATCCACATCGGCAAGCCGAGCAAGCCGAACGAGGACCGTCCGCGGCCGTTGCTTTCTGAAATCGTGACGCGATTTTAATCGAAGTCTTGTTGACGCGTTCAACGTGATGCGGCTTTGATCCCGGCAAGGGAGGAAGCCCGAATGCAGCGTCGTGAATTTCTGGTCGGAGCGGCACTTCTGGCCGGCACCATGGCGCGAAGCCGGGCCGCCGCCAACAACATCCCCGCTCCAGCGCCCGACGGGCTCGACCGCCTCACCGCGTATTTCGACAATGAGGTGACGACCGGCAAGATTCCGGGCGCCGTGCTGATGATCCAGCAGCACGGCAAGCCGGTCTATCTGAAGTCGATCGGCGTGCGCGACACCCGGACCGGCCTCCCCATGACGCCGGACACGATCTTCGCGATCCATTCCATGACCAAGCCGATCACGTGCCTGGGCGCGATGATGCTGATCGACGAGGGCAAGCTGGCGCTCACCGATCCCGTGTCGAAGTACATCCCTCTTTTTGCCGACACCAAGGTGGGCATCGAGCCGGACGGCACGACGAAATTCGAGCTCGAAGCACCTAACCGTCCCGTCAATATCGAGGATCTGCTGCGGCACACCTCGGGCATCAGCTACGAGTATATCGGCGCCCCCTGGGTGATGCAGATCTACTCGGCCGCCAATATCTTCGAAGGCGCTTTCAACAACAGGCAATTCGCCGACCGCATCGCCCGGCTGCCGCTGACGCGCCAGCCGGGCACGCTGTGGCGCTACGGTCATTCCACCGACGTGCTCGGCAGCGTGATCGAGATCATCTCAGGCCAGACGCTGTATCAATTCCTCAAGCAGCGCATCCTGGATCCGCTCGGGATGACCAGCACCAAATTCGTGCTGACGACAGCCGACGAGCAGGCACGGATGGCGCGGCCGCTGCCGAGCGACCAGATCCTGCTCAACGGTGAGCGCGACCGCCTCGCCCATCCTGAATGGGAGTCCGGCGGCGGCGGCCTGCTCTCGACCATCACCGACTATCAGCGCTTCTCGCAGATGCTGCTCAATGGCGGCGAGTTCGAGGGCAAGCGCTATCTGAGCCCCGCTGCCATCAAGGCCATGACGAGCGATCACATCGGGCCCGGCTCCGGCGTCGGACGCGACTATTTCTATTTTCCCGGCGATGGTTTCGGCTACGGCTACGGCATCGCGATGCGCACCGATCCCGGCAATGCGAAGCCGCCGCCGGCGGGCTCGCTCGGCGAACTGAAATGGGACTCCGGCAGCGGCACCTATTTCGGCGTCGATGCCAAGCTCGACATGGTCTATTTGATGATGCAGCAGACCCAGAATGAGCGCAGCCGCATCACGCCGGCCTTCAAGGAGCTGGTCTACGGTTGCTTCCCGCCCGAGCTACGCCGCCCGTGAGGCGCGCTCCCCGAAATCGGCCAGCAGTCTTGAGATCTCGCCCGCCGGCCGCGCCGCGCTGAACAGAAAGCCCTGAACTTCGTTGCAGCCTTCGGCGCGCAACCAGTCGAGTTGATCTTCCGTCTCAACGCCTTCCGCGGTCGTGGTGATGTTGAGGCTGCGGCCAAGCCCCGAGATTGCGCGCACGATCGCGACGCAATCCGGCCGCTGCGCCAGATCCTTCACGAAGGAGCGGTCGATCTTGATCTTGTCGAATGGAAAGCTGCGCAGATAGCTGAGGCTAGAATAGCCGGTGCCGAAATCGTCCATGGAGATGCTGACGCCGAGCTCACGCAGCTGATGCAGGGTGGCGAGGTTGGCGTCGGTCTCGGCGAGGAAGATCGACTCGGTGATCTCCAACTCGAGCCGCGTCGGCGATAACCCCGATTGCGCCAACGCGGAGATCACGACCTGGACCAGGTTGCGGCTGCGGAATTGCGCCGGCGACAAATTGACCGCCACCTTGATGCTACCGGGCCATTTCACCGCCTCGCAGCAGGCCTCGCGCAGCACCCATTCGCCGAGCTGGATGATCAGGCCGATGTCCTCGGCCACGGGAATGAACTCGGCAGGCGAGATCATGCCCTTGTCCGGGTGACGCCAGCGCAGCAACGCCTCGAAACCGGAGATGCGATCCGACGCGATCGCGATCAGCGGCTGGTAGTGCAGCTCGAACTCGCCTTGCGCGAATGCGCGCCGGAGATCGTGCTCCATGTCGCGGCGCTTCTGCGCCTGCCGGTCCATCTCCTTCTCGAAGAAATGATGCATGCCGCCGCCGTCCGACTTGGCCTGGTACAGGGCCATGTCGGCATTGCGCATCAGCTCCTCCGAGGTCGCGCCGTCCCCCGGCGACAGCGCGATGCCGATGCTGGCGCCGATCACCATCTCCTGGCCATCGATGTCATAGGGCGCGCTCAGCATCTCGATCAGCAGGCTGGCGCAGGCGCTCGCCTCGTTCGGCGAGACATCGGAGGCGAGGATCACCGCGAATTCGTCGCCGCCAAGACGCGCCGCGAGGTTGGCGCCGCGGATCGCGGTGGCGAGCCGCTCGGCAACCTGCGTCAGCACGCGGTCGCCGACGGGATGGCCGAAGGAATCGTTGATGTTCTTGAACAGGTCGAGATCGATGCAGAGCACGCCGACCCGCTTCCCTGCGGCCTGGTCCAGCGCCTGCGTCAGGCGCTCCTGGAAATGCGCGCGGTTCGGCAGGTTGGTGAGCCCGTCATGATGAGCCATGTAGGCGATGCGGGCCTCGGCCTTGCGCCGCTCCGTGATGTCGACGACCGCAACCAGATAGCCGTCGCGATCGCCGAAGGCGACGCGGCGGCCGAAGGTCAAAACCTCGATCTCACTGCCGTCGGCGCGCAGGTGCCTCCAGTTGCGCGAGGAATGATAGGCGTCACCGAGGCGCTCGATCGCCTCGAAATGACTGGCCCATTCGTCCTGCGGCCAGATCTCGGGCAGGCTCATGCGCAGGAACGCGCCGCGGCTGTAGCCGTAATGCTGGATCGCCGCATCGTTGACGCTGAGGAAGCGCTTTGTCTCGGCGTCGAACACCCACATCGGCATCGGGTTATTGTCGAACAACAGGCGGAACGAGGCCTCGCGGCGCTTCAGCGCGGTCACGTCTGCGATCGTCAGCGACACCACGTCGGCAAAGGCCGTGGCGCTGAAGCGCAAGTGCCGGCCATCGCTCTCGATCTCGAGCTGACCGCCACGAGCACCCGTGACCACCGCAAGCAGGAGCTCTACGATCTCGCCCGATGCGAGCAGGCTTCCGCCCTCCCCGATCCGGCGCCACAACAGGCTGCCGGCCGAAAGCTGCAGCATCTGCTCAGCGCTGCGATTGTGGTGCACGACCTGGAAATCGAACGGGCGTCCAGCGGCATCACGGACCGCTGCGAGCGAGACGACCGCATCGTCGGTCGCCGCGAAGATCGCGTCCAAAAGGTTATATTGCGCGCCGCGCTCGTTGACATACACGCCGATCAGCGTAGCCCCCCAGCGCGAGGCGGTCGGCATAGCGAGCAGATCGTAGGACCGGACCATGCCGTCGCGAACGCAATGCGCGCTTGCCAAATGCGGCCGACCGGTGCCGAGTGCACAGCTCGCGGCCTCGGCGAGCGCCGTGGCGCAGTCGGGCGCAAGCATAGCCACCGGCATGTCCCAGCGCTCTTCACCGAGCCAATTCTGCACGAAGCGCCCACTGCGGGACAGGACGAGTGCGCCGTCGTTCCTGAGCAGCGCGATGTGGTCTGCGAGACGCCCGAGGCTGCCGAGCATGACGTCTTCATAAGCCGGCAGTCGTTCGCCCGGGCGCACCGCGGCGCGCCATTTGCGCTGAAGCACCGGGATGTCGTCGAACATTTCGGCGGCCGGTTTTCCCGGCATCTTCTTCGCGGCACTCATCGCAATCCCCAACGCACTCTGCACCGCATCCAAATGGGCATTGGCGCTTAAAGCAGTGTGAAGAGGGTGCGGCTAACGCGCGCAATCGGCCTATGTGACAGTTTTAAGTCAGGTGATGGTTAGCCCGCTTTAGAGACTGTGACAGCGCGACGACGGAGGAATGCTCTCTCCTTTCGTCATTGCGAGCGCGGCGAAGCAATCCAGAGTCATTCCGCTGCCGCAGCCTGGATTGCTTCGCTGCGCTCGCAATGACGGAGCAGCTGGCGCTGACGTTCGCTCCGTTCGTGTCCTGGACGCGAGCTTGCGGTCGTCACGCCACAAGCCGCTCGATCACGAGATCAAGCAACGCGCGCAATCGCGTCAGGCGACGGAGGTCACGGTGATAGCCGACATACGTATCGCGTCCAGGCGGAGCTGAGCCGATGTCGAGCGCGACGAGGCGGCGGTCGTGGTCGCCGAGCGGTCGCGGCAACACAGCCAACCCTCCGCCGGAGGCACAAAGCTCGGCCTGCACCTCCCTGTTGTTGCTGCGCGCGGCGACGGCGGCATTCGGCAGCACGCGCTTCAACCAGACCGCGTCGGGCATACCAGCAAACTCGGCGTTCATGGTGATGACCCGCACGCCGCTGCCATCACCGGCACGCGGCGGCTTGCTGCCCTTGCGGCCGTACAGCGCATAAGGAATGTGCAGGAGCCTTCGCGACACCACCTCAGGCTCGTCGAAGGGCTGGATGCGGAAGACCAGATCGGCTTCGCGCCGCGACAGGCTGTAGAGGCGCGCATCGGTCAAGAGTTCGACCACCACATTCGGATGGCGCTTGCCGAACTCCGCGATGACCGGCGACAGCATCCGCGCGCCGAACCAGTCCGAGGACGACACGCGCAGCAAGCCGTCGAGTTGCGCTTCTGCGCCCGACAGCCGCCGCTCGAGCGCGACGGCTTCCGCCTCGATGCGCTCGGCATGCCGCCGCACCGCGGTGCCCTCATCGGTGAGGACAAAGCCGTCGGCGGTACGTTGAAACAAGGTCTGCCCGAGCGCGGCTTCGAGAGTGCGAAGCCGCCGGCCCATGGTCGGTTGGGTCTGCCCGATTTTTCGCGCGGCGGCGCCGAGCGTGCCTTCGCGGGCGATCGCGAGAAAAATCCGCAAATCACTCCATTCCATGGGCCCATCCGAGGTCATTCAAAATTGCACGATGATCGTACATTATTGCGTCTGTTCATACAAAAAATAATGGCCATGTTGGAGGTCGACACGACGGGAGCACGACGGCAATGACGACGACAAATGATATGCGCGCAGCGATCCTCGAACAGCACAACGCGCCGCTGCGCATCACGCGGGTCTCCAGGCCCGCCGTCGGCCCTTGCGACGTGCTGGTGCGCGTGCATGCGAGCGCGATCAATCCGCTCGACACCAAGATCCACGCGGGCGCGGCAGCCCATGCCCGGCATCCGCTGCCGGCGATCCCCGGGATTGATCTGGCCGGCGTAGTTGCGCAGGTCGGTGCGGAGGTGACGCGGTTTGAGCCCGGCGACGAGGTCTATGGCATGACCGGTGGGGCCGGCGGCGTTCAGGGATCGCTCGCCGAATTCGCTGCGGTCGATGCCGATCTGCTGGCGCTCAAGCCTGCAAATCTCAGCATGCGCAAGGCAGCCGCGTTGCCGCTCGTCTTCATCACGGCATGGGAGGGCCTGGTCGACCGCGCAGCGATCGCAGCCGGCAACAAGGTCCTGATCCACGGCGGTGCCGGCGGCGTCGGTCATGTCGCCATCCAGATCGCGCGCGCCGCTGGAGCCGATGTATTTTCGACCGGCTCAAAAGTGCAGCGCGCTTACATCGAAAGTCTCGGTGCGACCTTCGTCGACCGTGACGAGCCGGCCGAGACTTATGTCGCGCGTCATACCGAGGCGCGCGGCTTTGACATCATCTACGACACGGTCGGAGGCAAGGTGCTCGACGCTTCTTTCGCGGCCGTGCGACGCTTCGGGCATGTCGTGAGTGCGCTCGGCTGGGGCACGCATGCGCTGGCGCCGCTGTCATTCCGTGCGGCCACCTATTCCGGTGTATTCACCTTGCTGCCGTTGTTGACCGGCGAAGGCCGCGCGCATCACGGTGAGATCATGGCGCAGGCAACGCGCCTTGCCGAAGCGGGCCAGCTCGTGCCCCTGCTCGATCCCCGACGCATCACACTGGAGACGGTCGATGACGCTTATGCGCTGATCAGGGATCGTGACGTGAAGGGGAAGCTGGTGGTCGATCTCTAAGACGGCGAGGCGCCAGGATCGCGGCTAGTCCTCGCTCGAGGCCGCCGAACGGTTCTTCAGGTAGGCCTGGGACAACAGGAAAAACAGCGAGCGTTCGCCGTGGTACTTGGCAGCCGGGCGCGTGCGTTCGAAGCCGTCGGCAAAGACCTTGCCCGACTGGTCACAGACCTGCCAACGCCAGCCAACCCGCTTGCGCCTTGTAAGGACCACTTCAAACATCACGACGGGCTGGCCCCCCTGCTCGATGCCAGTCTCCGGACAATCCGCCCGGGCTCCGGCCCCCAATGGACGGATGCCTGACGTATAACGCAGCATGATGAAAATAGAACAGAATTGATGATCACACCTGCGTAGCCAGACGCTGCTGTCCCCATGTCGCAACACTATTCCGGGGTCCGCGTCGGCATCGCACGCCAACTGTGTTCACAAGGAAACAGAGCACCGATGCACTGGTGGTGGGTTCGGTGACATACTCATCGATTAACGCGTGGACACGACACGTCGTGGGTGAATCAGAGCGACGGTATGATGTTGCTAACGAGGCCCGCCGAGAAGGGCGCTGAGGCGACCGAACTTGCGAGGTCCTGCACGGCCATGCGGATATTCCGCAGGACGCAACAGCGCTTAGCGCGCGACGACCTCGACCTCGCCGTCGACGCCGTTGACGACGTTGAAGCCGCGCTCATAGACCTTGCCCTCGTTCTTGGCGATGGCGCGGTATTCGCCTTCGGAGAGCACGACGCGCGGGAAAGCGCCGATCGATTCCTTGATGACGTCGCCGCCGGGGGTCAGCACCGACCAGGCCGTGTTGGCGAGCGCCTCGCCGCCCTTGTCGCTGACGAGCTTCAACGTGATCACGGCCGCGCGGTGGGTGATGGTGACGTCGGTGAGCTTGCTCGCCTGGACACGGATGTCCGAGCGCACCAGCGAGTTGGCGTCGCCGTAGTTGGAGATGATGTAGTAGGTGCCTTCCGGCAGCAGCACGACATCGCCGGCAGCGACGTTCGGCACCAGTGAGGACCGCTCGCCGCTCTCGAACTGGCTGCCCTTGTAGATCGCAAACGAAATCTGATTCTGCGGAATGCGGCTGGTGCCGACGCGGCCTTCGATGCGCAGGCCACCCGCCGGCAGGACGAAGGCTTCGCGGTCGGTCTCGGCCTTCAGGCTCACCGCACGCACCGCGCTGACGAGGCCGAAGGCGACGTGCACGACGTAATTGCCCGGCGGCAGCACGATGTTGGGAGTGGGATTGCGGTCCTCGCGGATCAGCTTGAACGTGCCGGTCTCGTCGGGCCGGTCGGAGAACACGCGCCACACCAGGCCACTGGTGATCTGCGGCAAGTCCTTGCCGTACTTCGCCGTCAGCGACAGCACCGCCTGTCCGGGCAAGGCGGCGCCGAGCGGCGCGGCCGGCGGAACGGTGGATACCGACGGCGGGATCGTGGGCGTATTCGGCTGCATCAGGGTCGGCGGCAGGCTCGGTACCCCCGCAGCCCCCCCGGGCGGCGCCAGACTCACGGCCCCACCTGGATCCGGAACAGAGGCCGGCGGAACCGGCGGCGGGCGATCGGAGAAAAACTGGGCCCGCGCGGCGCCCTGGCAGATCACAAGTGCGACAAGCGCAATCGCCGGCAGCAGCAATCCGCTGCGCCGCCATCTGCCGATGCCGTCACCCCCGTAAATCATGTCACCTGCTTTTCACTGAAAACGCGGCAAATTCAAGCCACGTAGCCCCCGGTAAATACCCGGTTTTGGAACCTAGCGGAACCCTCAAAGGTTACAATTGAGGCAATCGGCCGTCGCCATACTTCCTGCCCCCTGGCCTGCTCAAAGCGGCATAAACCATGCCTCATGCTCGATCTGGCAGGACGGGAACGGGGTGCCTAGGCTGGCGTGTGTCGGTCGCGGTTTGTCGGAAGGCGTATCGGGAGATCTTTGGTGCTGGATATGTTGAGAGGGCGAGCCGCCAATGGCTCCAACGGCGAGAAGGTCGGTCTCGGTAGCATTCGCAAACCTGTCATCGGACTAGCGCTCGGCGGCGGGGCCGCGCGCGGCTTTGCCCATATCGGAATCTTGCGGGTGCTGCTTGCCAACGGCATCGTGCCCGACGTCGTGGTCGGCACCTCGATCGGCGCGGTCGTCGGCGGCGCCTATGCGGCCGGTCAGCTCGACACGCTGGAAGAGTGGGCGCGCAGTTTCCAGGGCGTGCGCAACATCTTCGGCTATCTCGACATCCGCCTCACCGGCTCAGGCCTGATCGGCGGCGAGAAACTTGCCAGCCGGCTCGAGGAGGCGATCGGGCCGACGCAGATCGAGGATCTCGCCGTCAAATTCGCGACTGTCGCCACCGAGGTGCGCACCGGTCACGAGATCTGGCTGACGCACGGCCGCATGGTCGAGGCGATGCGCGCCTCCTATGCCCTGCCCGGCATTTTCTCCCCGGTGCTGATCGGCGACCGCTGGCTGGTCGACGGCGCGCTGGTGAACCCGGTGCCGGTGTCGGCGGCGCGCGCGCTCGGCGCGGAGATCGTCATCGCGGCCAATCTCTCCAGCGATATCTTCACGCATTCGACCACGATCTACGCGCATGGGGCGATGCCGGTGACGCCAGAGCCGCTGCCAGCCGAGGACGTGCCGGCAGCCAAGCGCCGCTTTCCCCGGTTCTTCTCGGCCGAGCGTGCAGTGAAGCGCGAATTCTTCGGCGGCGGCGGACGGCCCGGCATTTCGTCGGTGATGGTCGATGCCTTCAACATCATGCAGGACCGCATCACCCGCGCGCGCCTTGCGGGTGACCCGCCGGATCTGCTGATCTCCCCGCGGGTCGGTCAGATCGGCTGGTTCGACTTCCACCGCGCCGACGAGCTCATCAATTTCGGCACGCGTGCCGCCGAGCGCGCACTCGACTCCATCCAGGAGGCGATCGAGGTGCTGGCCCCGGCGCCGGCCGGAAGCGCGCCCAAAGTGGGCGAGTGAGACTTGTAAGCTGGTCAGACTTGCGAGCGAGACGGCTCGTCAGGCCGTCTTGATGTAGTCCTTCAGGGCTTCCTGCTCGGATTCATATTCCTGGACGCGGCGCTTGACGATGTCGCCGATCGAGATCAGGCCCACGACCTTGCCGTTGTCGAGGACGGGCAGATGGCGGAACTTGCCTGTCGTCATCATCTCCATGATCTCGGCGACGGTGTCGGTCTCCTTGCAGCTCACAACCTTGCGGGTCATGACGCTCGAGACGGCTTCTTCAAGCACCGCGCCACCGCGCTCGCTGAGCACGCGCACGATGTCGCGCTCCGACAGGATTCCCTCGAGCCGGCTCTGGTTCATCACCAGCACCGCACCGATCTTCTTCTCGCCGAGCAGCTTGACCGCCACGGCGAGCTTGGCGTCGGGCTCGACGCTCATGACTTGGTGGCCCTTGGTGTTGAGGATCGAACGTACCGTCATTGTCGCCTCCTGAATCCGCCCCCGCCCTTGCGGGCCGGACTTTGTTCGCGAGTCTTCAACTAACAGTTTTGTTTGGCGCCGGTTCACTCACGGGCGCAGCGCTGAGCGGCAACGCAGCACGTTTGCCGCTCACGACATTCTTGTCACGAATGATGGATGAATTCGTCCCGCGCCGCAAGCGCCGCTTCAGATACGGTTTGAAATGTCTCGTGATGACGCATCTGCAGCATTATCGCTGACGCGCGGCACCGGATCGAACAGCGAGAACAGCAGAAGCCCTGCGAAGAAGCCGCCGATATGCGCCTGCCAGGCCACCGACGTGGTTTCGCCATCGACCCCGATGGCACCGACGCCGAAGATGATGTTGACGCCGAACCACACCGCGAGGAATCCCAGCACGCGCCCGTCGCGCAATGCGCGCAAAAGCGGCAACGCTGGAACCTTGGCGGCTGTCTCAGCATCGGCCCGATTGAACGAGAGAAAGCTGCCGCGCGCGAAAGCAAAACGGATCGCCGCGGACATGGCACCGGATACCGATCCCGAGGCGCCGATCATCGGGGCGACCGCGTGCTCGTGGGTGACGAGATGGGCGAGCGCACCGGCGGCTGCCGTCACTGCCAGGAACAGGAAGAAGCGCAGCGCGCCAAATCGCCGCGCCAGCGCACTGCCGAACGGCAACAGCCACAGCACGTTGAAACCGAGATGGGTCAGGTTGGCGTGCAGCAGCGAATAGGTGACGAAGCTCCAGACCTTCGCACCGGCCCCGCCGGGGATCGGCAGGTTGAGCAGGGAGGAATCGTAGCGCTTCGGAATGAATCCGAAGACGTCGATGGTCCAGTTCTCCAGCTCCGGCGGCAGCAGCACCCGCAGATGGATCACGGCCAGGAGCACGATGTAGGCGGTCAGCGCCGTCGGCAGCGTCAGGATCGGCTCGCGCGGAGCGTCCTGGAGTTCGGCCGGCTGGTCCGGCGGGAAATTTGGCGGGGCGTCCAAGGGGTGTCCGGCTGTTCTATCGCCACGGGGTATCCGCTTGGAGATAGGCGGCTTTGCCCATTCCCCGCAAGTGCACAAATGATCGGGTGCAAAACGGGCGGGCAAAAAGGAAAAGGGAGGGCTCCTGGGGAAGCCCTCCCTCTGTCCGTGTCGGCCTTGTCCACGCCCTGGGAGATCAAGGGGTATCCCCACCCCTCCCCGCGCAGCGGCCAAACTGTTTGACGCCCTGTGTACAGTCCTCGCCGAGAACCTGGAGCAAAAGCGGCGGGGCTTGCGACCGCAATCACCTTAACAGCGGCGCTGCCGGTGCAAAGCTCATGCCTAATTTAACGTTAACGCCGCAAAGCCCCTGCCCGGCCGGCGAAAAACGCACCTCCGGCATGGACGCTGCAATTGCCCTCCTGCACAACAACACAGGGAACGTGGCCGCACTGAAACGGGACAGGATTGTCCCAACAGCAGCGGCTCCGGGGCGAGCGTCAGTCTATGAAACATCCGTCAAGCCGCGAATTCTTCGCTTATTGGGACGACAAGCGCGGCACCGCGCGTGCGCCCGACCGGGCCGATATCGATCCGGCCGCCGTCAGGGGGCTGCTCGGCGACATCTTCGTGCTGTCCTGCGAGCCGCAACTCGGCTTCCCCTTCCGCGTCGCCGGCACCCGCGTCTGCGCGCTGACCGGCCGCGATCTCAAAGACCAGAGCTTCTCCGCGCTGTTCGCGCCGGAAAGCCGCACCGAGATCGAGGAGATCACGACCATCGTCGCCGACGAGACGTTGGGCGCGATCGCCGGCCTCACCGCCTTGCGCGAGGACGGCACCAAAGCGCATCTCGAACTGCTGCTGCTGCCGTTCAATGCACGTCCGCACACACCGGTGAGCGTGACCGGCGTGCTCGCACCGTTCGAAGAGGATTGCAGCGGGCTTGGCGCCTTCACCCTCGTCTCCTGGCGCTATCTGCATCAGCCCGAGAAGCTGCTGCCCCGTGCCATCCGCAAGCTGCAGATCGCGCGCGGACTGATGGTGTATGAGGGGTTCCGCTAGAACGCGCTCTCGCGTCCCGGACGCGCTGCAGCGTGCAACGCTGCTGCGCAGAGCCGGGACCCAGAAAGCTTCCTAGAGACTCGCAGGGATGACTGGGCCCCGGCTCAGCAGCGCATCACTACGTGCTGCGCTGCGTCCGGGGCACGAGACCTGTGCGTTACGGCTGCGCGAGATGCCAGGCGCCGTTCAGGAAGCCATCGCCGGTGATGTCGCCGGGCTTCTGGTCCTTTGCAAAAGTATAGAGCGGCTTGCCCTTGTAGGC
>JAEWBW010000294.1 GCA_023390955.1 Pseudomonadota bacterium | reverse complement strand
GTGGCGCCGGTCTCGGCCATCATCAACGCGGTGAACTCGCCCGCACGCTTCGCAAGGATATCGGCGGCGGCGCTGAGACGCTTGCGGCGTTCGGTCGGGCCAAGCTGCGACCAGGCCGGGAAGGCGGCGGCGGCGGCATCGGCCGCGCGGATCGCATCCTCCACCGAAGCTGCCGCGACGATGGTGGCGGTCTCGCCGCTGATCGGATTGAGGCGCTGGTAGGTGCGCTGGTTGGTGGCCTGCTGATCCTTGCCGCCGATGAGAAGGTCGATCGCGTTCATGGCGCTCTCCATGTCTATTGTGAGGATGGGGGAGTGGCAGAGGTGCGCGCCTTGCCGAGATAGGCGCGCTGGACGTCGGAATTGCTCTTCATCGCGTCGGCCGTGCCGGTGCCGGCATTGCGGCCTTGCTCGATCAAGTAGACGCGGTCGGCGATATCGAGGCTGGCGCGGGCGTTCTGCTCGACCAGCAGCACGCTGACGCCGCCGGCGCGGATCTGCGTCAGCGCGCGGAATACCTCGCGGCTGAGCAGCGGCGAGAGACCGAGCGAGGGTTCGTCGAGCAGCAGGAGGCGCGGATTGGACATCAGCGCGCGGCCGATTGCGACCATCTGCTGCTCGCCGCCGCTCATGGTCCGCACCGCCTGCGCCATCCGCTCGGTGAGGCGCGGAAACAGCGCCAGCACCTGCGCCAGCCGCTCCGCTTCGCCGGCACGCGCACGCGCCGGGTAGGCGCCAAGCTGGAGATTTTCCGCGACCGTCAGCTCGCCGAATACGCCGCGTCCTTCCGGCACCAGCGCGATGCCGCGCTCGACGATCAGATGGGCCGGAAGTGCCGTGAGGTCGGCGCCCTCAAATGTGATACGCGCGCCGGGCGCTGCGGTGATGAGGCCGGCGATGCTCTTGAGCAGCGTCGATTTTCCGGCGCCGTTGGCGCCGAGGATCGCGACGATCTCGCCGCCTGCGATATCGAGGCTCAAATCGGCGAGTGCCTGGTGCTTGCCATAGAAGTGGGAGAGCGCAGCGATCTCAAGCATCGGCGCCTCCGAGATAGGCGGTCACGACCGCGGGGTCCGACAGCACGGCGTCCGGCGTGCCGCGCGCAATCACGCTGCCGGTGTTCATGACGATGCAATGTCCGCACAGCGCGCGGATTGCATCCATGACATGCTCGACCATGATGATAGTGACGCCGCGCTCTCGGAGGCTCGCGATCAGGGCGATGCCGGTCTCGAGCTCGCTGGGATTGAGGCCGGCGAGCCATTCGTCGAGCAGCACGAGTTGCGGGGAGAGCGCGAGCGCGCGGGCAAGCTCGAGGCGCTTCTGGTCGATATAGGTGAGGTCGCCGGCCGGCGTGTCGTGCATGGCGCCGAGGCCGACGAGATCGACCAGCGCGCGGATGCTCTCGCCGGCGTCGATTGCCGCCGGCGATCCGCCGCTGAAGAAGGTCGAGGCGGCCACGTTCTCCGCGACCGTCAGGTCCGACATCACGCGTACCAGCTGGAACGTCCGTGCAAGTCCGAGCCGCGCGATCCGGTGCGGCCGCATCCCGTCGATCCCAACGCCATTGAAGCGGATCGAGCCCGAGGACGGCACCAGTGCGCCCGAGAGCATGTTGAGCAGCGTCGTCTTGCCGGACCCGTTGGGCCCGATCACGCCGATGATCTGTCCGCGCGTGACCTCGAAGCTGACCTTGTCGACGGCGCGGAGACCGCCGAACGACTTTCCGACACCGTCGACCGACAGCAGCTGCTCGCTTTGAGCCGCGACGCGGGCAGGGGTCTTGCCCTTCGGAAGCCGCCGTTGCCAGCCGAGCTTGATCAGCCCGACGACGCCATTCGGCAGCAGCATCACGATGATGACGAAGATCGCGCCGAGCACGATGCTGAAATGATTGGGCAGCGTCGCGGTCAGCACCTCGAACAGCAGCACCAGCGGGATGACGCCGAGGATCGGACCGAACAGCGAGCCCGCGCCGCCGAGCAGCGCCATGATGACGACCTGGAACGAGATCATCGGGTTGAAGGCGATCGATGGGTCGATATAGGTCCAGCGCGGCGCCATGATCGCGCCCGTGACCGACATGAACACGGCGCTCAGCATGAACACGCCGAGCTTGATGCGCGTGGCATCGATGCCGGAGTGGCTGGCAGCGGTCTCGTCGGCGCCGATCGCGCGAAGTGCGAGGCCGTAGCGGGAACGTCCGAGCCAGAGGCCGATCAGGAACACCAGCACGGTCAGGCCGAGGAGCTGGTAGTAGAGAACGTCCTGCGTCACCGCGCTGAAGAGGTAACGGCCGACCGAGCGATGGACGTTGACCTCGTACCAGATCACGAGCTGCCGGATCAGCTCGGCGAGGCCAAAGGAGAAGATGACGAAGTAGATGCCGGAGAGCCGCAGCGTGGAGAGGCCGGTGATTGCCGCGACCAGCGCGCCGATCGCGGCTGCCACGAGCAGCACGGCAGGCCACGGCCAGGTCTCGCCCAGCACGGCCGCGGTATAGGCGCCGATGCCGAAGAAGGCGACGGTCGCGAGCGAGATGTAGCGGGTCGGACCGGAGAACATCGCCCAGGCTGTCGCCAGGATCGTGAAGTAGAGGATGCTGATGCCGATCGCGAGATAGTAGCCGTTGACGTAATGCGGGAACGCGATGACGGCCGCGGCGAGCGCGAGACCGGCGCACCACGCGAGTGTTTTGGTGGTGCTGGTCACGAGGCGGCCCTTCCGAACAGGCCGGTCGGCCGTATCAACAGCACGCCGAGGAACAGCGTGTAGGTGGCCGCGAGCGTCAGGCCGGGATCGACCAGCCGCGCCACGGCCGTCTCGACGATGCCGAGCAGCAGTCCCGCAACGAGCGCGCCCATCACATTGCCGACGCCGCCCATGATGACGACGACGAGCGCCTTCATGGTGAAGACCACGCCCATCGAGGCGTTGAAGGTGAGGAACATGCTGACCAGCACGCCGCCGACCGCGACGAGGCCGCCACCGAAGGCAAAGGCGTAGCCGGACATCGCCGGCACATCGATGCCGACCAGCCGGGCCGCGTTGCTGTCCACCGCGATGGCGCGGACGGCGGTACCGATGCGTGTGCGCGTCAGCGCCCAATAGACGGCGATGCCGATCACGGCAGCGAACAAGAGCGCGACCAGCCGGTTGACCGCCAGCGTGCTGCCGAACACGACGACGGGAATGGAGAGATAGCTGTAGCTGTAATACTGCCCGCCGAAGGCGATCAGCATGACGCCTTGAATGGCGAACAGCACGCCGAAGGTGACGAGAATGCTGTCGATCTCCTGCGCACCTCGGTCCTTGCTCCGGCGCATCAGCCGCTCGAGCAGGAAGCGGTAGAGCAGCCAGTTCAGCAGCATCGCGCAGGGCACGGCGAGCAGCAGCGCCATGAGCGGGCTCAGGCCGAGACCGCCATAGAGCGACAGCGCGCCGAAGGCGGCCGCGACGAGCGACTCGCCATAGGAAAGGTTCATGATCCGCGCCACGCCGTATTGCAGCGTCAGGCCGAGTGCGATGAGGGCATACATGCCCCCAAGCACGAGGCCCGGCAGGACGATATCGAGCAACAGCATGGCGCGATGTCTCTTTGGGCCGGCGGGCGGCTCTCAGTGCGAGAGCCGGCCGCCGATTTGCCTTACTGCCACTGCGCCTTCGGCACCACGGGCGCGCGCGCACCGGGCAGCGAAGTCGGGGCGAGGGCGTAGAACTCGCCGTTCTGCCACTGGCCGACGCTCCAGACTTCCTGAAGCAGGCCGTCCTTCAGCTTGATCTTGCCGATAATGGTGTCGAACGTGCCCGAGCGGATTTCCGCTGCGACCGCCGTGCGATCGACCTTGCCGACCTTCTCGATCGCCTGCTGCAGCACCTGGAGGCTGGCATAGGTGATCGAGCTCGCCCAGCGATCCGGCTCCTTGCCGGTAGCGGCCTTGTGGCGCGCCAGATAGTCCTTGAGCTGCGGCGAGTCCGCGTTCCAGCCGCCGATCCCCATCACGCCGTCGCTGTTGCCGGCGAACTTGCCCTTGTAGAGCGGGAAGGCGGTGCCGACGCCGACATAGAAGATCTTCGGGTTGAACTTCAGGAGCTGCGCCTGCTCGGTCAGCGCGATCGTATCCGGCGGATAGCTGAAGGCGATGAACGCATCGGGGTTCGACGCAATCGCGTCCTTCAGCAGCGGCTGAAGATCCTGCGATCCCATCGGGTAGGTCTTGTCGTAGGTCAGCGTGAAGCCGTGCTTCTTGAAGGCTTCGCGCCCGGCGGCGGACAGCTCGATGCCGAACTGATCGGCGATGCTGACCATCGCGATGTTCGCGCCGATCTTGCCCTCGCTCTTCAGCTTGGCCATCAGGTCGGCCAGTGCTTCGGAGATCTGCGCGGAGGTGCCGAGCCAGAACGTCGCGTTCGACCAGCGCTTGGCGAGCTCCGGCGCCTTGTCGGTGACCGAGGTGACGGCGAGGTGGGGGTAGCCGAGACGGTTCAGCGTCGGGCCGACCGCGAGATTGAGGCCCGTGCTCCAGGGCGGCAGGATGAAATCGACCTTGTCCTGGTTGGCGAGGCGCTCGATCGCCTTGACGGCTTCTTCCGAGCTCGAGCGGTCGTCATATTCGACGATCTCGATCGGCACTTTCTTGTCGCCGATCTTGATGCCGCCGGCCGCGTTGACGTCCTTCACCCACAATTCGTAATTCGGCAGCGTGGTGATGCTGGCGCCGCCGGCATAGGGGCCGGTCTTGGAA
>JAEWBW010000277.1 GCA_023390955.1 Pseudomonadota bacterium | reverse complement strand
CCGAACTCGCCGGAGGTGGTCTCCTGCATCTCGGTCCAGGCCTTGGCATTCATGTAGCGCGAATGCGGATCGAGCGAGGTGACCATGCCGTTGATGGCGCCCTCGATCAGCTTGGCATTGTCGGGCTTCTCGACGTAGCTCGCCTTGACCCGCTCGAACACTGCGCCGAACAGATTGAGCTGCGAATAGGCATCGTCCGACCGCGCCGCTGCCGCCGCACTCGCAATCCAGTGACCGCCCTGCGGCGAGGTCACGAGGAAAGTCAAACACGCGCCCGTGAGCGCGCCGAGGGGGAACAGCAGGGTTTTCCGCATGGGATCGACTGACCTTTTGGCTGGCGGTTGGGACCCGCCTTGCGCGCGTGACGATGCAGGCACATGGCGATCCGGAACGTGTCTCACAACACCATTCCGGTTTCTTTGGGGCCGGCCTACCTCAGGTAGAGCCTACGGTAAGAAAATTCTCCTTCGTCCGCGCCTTAAATTTTGGCAATTTAGCCTGACCACCGCCAGCGGTGCCGGCGGCCGGAAAACCACCCGATTGATGCGATTTGGGATGGTATCGGGCTGCCGGACGCGATAGGCGATGAGCCAAGGACATCACGATCCCGGGAGGAAAAAACAATGAATGAAGCGCCCCGAATCCGGCCGCAGCGCAATGTCGAGCTCGGCTCGAGCGACGAGCCGTTCCAGAACCTGCACGAGTTTGTCCGCAAGGCGCGCTCCAACCTCAACCAGAACGCCTGGGATTACATCGTCGGCGCGGCCGAGACCGAGACCACGATGCGCCGCAACCGCATGGCGCTGGACGAGATCGCTTTCCGCCCGCGTGTGCTACGCGACATGCGTAGCGTCGACGGCTCGGTCGAGCAGTTCGGCCGTAAGATGCGGCTGCCGGTGGTGCTGGCCCCGGTCGGCGCTTTGGAAATCTTCGATCCCCATGGCGCGGCATCCGTCGCGCGCGGCGCCGGCACCTTTGGCGCCTCGCACATGCTGAGCTCGGTATCGGAGCCCGGCCTCGAAAAGGTCGCCGAGGCCGCGCCCGACGCGCTGCGCTTCTACCAGCTCTATGTCCGTGGCGATGACGCGTTCGTCGAGGACGTCGTCAGCCGTTCGATCAAGCACAATTACGCCGCCTTCTGCCTCACCGTAGACACGGCCCATTACAGCCGCCGCGAGCGCGACATCGCCAAACGCTATGTTCGCGAGAGCCGGCTGCGCGCCACCGGCGGCGACTACCAGAAGGGTCTGGAGTGGCGGACCGTGAAGATGGTCAAGGACAAGTACAAGATCCCGCTGATCATCAAGGGCATCGCCACGGCCGAGGACGCGGTGATGGCGGTCGATCACGGCGTCGAGTGGATCTACGTCTCCAACCATGGCGGCCGTCAGCTCGATCACGGCCGCGGCGCCATGCACGTGCTGCCCGAGATCGTCGACGCCGTGAAGGGGCGCGCCAAGATCATGGTGGACGGCGGCTTCTGCCGCGGCACCGACATCGTCAAGGCGATCGCGATGGGCGCCGACCTCGTCGGCATCGGTCGGTTGCAGTGCTGGGCGCTCGCCGCAGCGGGCGAAGCCGGCGTCGCAAGGATGTTGGAACTGCTGGAGGACGAAGTGCTGCGCTGCCTCGGCCTGCTCGGGTGCGCCTCGTTCGCCGAGGTCAACAAATCCCATTTGCATCAGGCGACCGCGACCAACGTGCCCAGCGTGTTCAGCGCATTCCCGCTGCTCGACATCGAGCCCTATCGCTACTAAGGGAACGCGATGAACTCTCTCTCCCCCGGCAGCGCGGATGCGCTCCTGTTCGATCTCGGGCGCGTGGTGCTCGATATCGATTTTTCCAAGGCCATCGCCTGCTGGTCGGGACATGCGGGCTGCACGCCCGACACGATCGTCGCGCGCTTCGTGCGCGACGAGGCCTATCGGCACCACGAGGTCGGCAAGATCAGCGACGAGGTCTATTTCGATTCGCTGCGCCGCGACCTCGGCATCGATATTTCAGACGCACAGTTCCTGGAGGGGTGGAACGCGATCTTCGCCGGCGAGATGCCCGACATCTCAACACTGCTGCCGCGTGCGGCAAAGCACATGCCGCTCTACGCCTTCTCCAACACCAACCGGCCGCACGTCGAATACTTCTCGAAGGAATATGCCGATCTGCTCGGGCACTTCCGCGAGCTCTATTTGTCCTCGAGCATCGGCCTGCGCAAACCGGACACAGAGGCGTTCGACCATGTCGTGGCCGCCATGGGCGTGCCGGCCTCACGCATCGTGTTCTTCGACGATCTCGCCGAGAATATCGACGGCGCCCGCGCGGCCGGCCTGACTGCCGTCCACGTTACCTCGCGCACCGATGTCGCGAACGCGCTGAAAGCACTGGGGATCTAAAAAGTTCCCGCGAGTTCCCGGCGCATTTTTCGCGCGTGCCGTGGAACCAACAACTTTTGTGCACTTTTGCACCAAGTTCCCGGAACGAAACACGCCGGCAAGAGTCATTCCGCCGTTGGGACTCTCTACGGACGGACGCGTGATCGTGTTGGGAAAAACCTACTTCACCAAACAAGCCTCGCTTCTGATGAAGCTGGCTCAGTCGACCTCGGACGCGGAGCTCTCCGCCAAGCTCGTCAGCAAGGCGGCCGACCTGAAGTCGCAAGGCGACCCCCTACCCGAACGCGACCAAAGTCCGAAGGCGCCCGACGTCGACTGACAGGCAGGCTCGAACGCCATGTTGCTTTCGATCGCGCTGGTAGGCCTCGTGCTAGGCGTGGCGACGGTTATCCCGATCCTCTTCGTCATCGCGACGATCTCGCGGCGGATTGGCTAGTCGCTTTCTCCTGACATGCGCGGTCGGCTGCGCCCCCTGCAGGATATTTCAGCACGTCCTCCCTTTTGCCTCGCCGCCCGCACTCGGCTAGAACGCTGATCCCGATCTGGTGGTGGAGTACTTTCCCTTGGCCCTGATGCCGGTGTCTGACGCGCTCGCAGCGGTGCTGGCCGGCGCAGAACCGTTGCCGGACGACACTGTCGCGCTCGGCGAGGCCTATCATCGCGTGCTGGCGCGCGACGTCGCCGCACGGCGCACGCAGCCGCCCGAGGCCATGTCGGCGATGGATGGCTACGCCGTGCGCGCGGCCGACGCCGGCAAGGCCGGCACCGAGCTCACGCTGATCGGCGAGGTTGCGGCCGGCCGCCCATTTTCTGGCACGCTGGGAGCGGGCGAGACCGTGCGCATCTTCACCGGTGGCGTCGTTCCAAATGGCGCCGATGCCGTCGTGATCCAGGAGGACACGACGGCCGAGGGCAAGCGCATCACGGTTCGCGAAGCCGCCATTCCCGGACGCCACATCCGGCCCGCCGGGGTCGATTTCCGCGAAGGCGACGTGTTGCTGCGCGCCGGACGCCGCCTCACCGAGCGCGACCTGGCGCTCGCCGCCGGCATGAACCATCCGCAGCTTCCGGTCCGTCGCAGGCCGAGGGTCGCCATCCTCGCGACCGGCGACGAGCTGGTGATGCCGGGGTCTGCGCCCGGTCACGGCCAGATCGTCTATTCCAACGGCTACGCCCTGCATGCGCTCGCCCGTGCCGAGGGCGCCGACACCATCGATCTCGGCATCGCCGCCGATACCGTGTCGGCCACCACCGCCGGCATCCGCCGCGCCCGCGAGAGCGGCGCCGACCTCCTGATCACCACGGGCGGCGCCTCGGTCGGCGACCACGACCTGGTCAAGCCGGCGCTCGAGGCCGAAGGCATCGCGATGGCGTTCTGGAAGATCGCGATGCGACCCGGCAAGCCGATGATGCACGGCCGCCTCGGCGCGATGCGCGTGATCGGCCTCCCCGGCAATCCGGTGTCGTCCTATGTCTGCGGCTTCCTGTTCATGGTGCCGCTGATTCGCGCGCTGTCAGGCAACGCGGTGATTCACCACCGCCGCGAGCACGCCGTGCTCGCGCGCGATGTCGGCGCCAACGACATGCGTGAGGACTATCTGCGCGCGCGGCTCGAGACGCGTGAGGACGGCGCGCTGGTGGCAACGCCGGTCAATCACCAGGACTCCTCGCTGCTTGCGAATCTCGCTGCAGCACAGGCACTTCTCGTGCGCGCGCCATTTGCGCCGAAGGCCGAGGCAGGCTCGCCTTGCGAGGTGTTGCGACTGCCGGTCTGAACGCATTGTTGACTGTCCGCCGAGGCGGCACGCGGCGTTCACACTAAATTAAACAGTTGCGGAACATGTATCGAACATATAGTGTCCGTTCATGATTTGTTTCGAGCATCTAGCGGCTTCCGCTGAATCTGACGTCTCGGAATCGAACGACATCAACCGGGGGATTTGGTCGAGATGTTAACGCGCAAACAATACGAGCTTCTGCGGTTCATCAGTGAGCGCCTCAAGGAAAGCGGCGTGCCGCCCTCCTTCGACGAGATGAAGGACGCGCTCGACCTCCGCTCGAAATCCGGCATCCACCGCCTGATCACTGCGCTCGAGGAGCGCGGCTTCATCCGCCGCCTGCCCAATCGCGCGCGCGCCATCGAGGTGATCAAGCTGCCCGAGCTCCAGGCCGCCGCTGGTGGCCGCCGCGGCTTCACGCCGAGCGTCATTGAGGGGAATCTCGGCAAGGTGCGTGCCCCCGCCTCCGTGCCGGCCGACGACGGCGAGCGCCCGGTCGCGGTCCCGGTGATGGGCCGCATCGCCGCCGGTACGCCGATCGAGGCATTGCAGACCCGCAGCCACACCATCAGCGTTCCGCCGGACATGCTCGGCTCCGGCGAACACTACGCGCTCGAAGTGCGCGGCGATTCGATGGTCGATGCCGGCATCCTCGACGGCGACATGGCGCTGATCCAGCGCAACGAGACCGCCGACACCGGCGACATCGTGGTGGCGCTGATCGATGATGAGGAAGCAACCCTCAAGCGCTTCCGCCGCCGCGGTGCCTCGATCGCGCTCGAGCCCGCCAACACCGCCTATGAGGTGCGCATCCTGCCGCCGAACCGGGTGAAGATTCAGGGCAAGCTGATCGGGCTCTACCGCAAGTACTGAGCGCTGATCGCGCGACGCGATCAGCCGGTCATTCGATACCACGCGCGCGGGATGGACTGATTGTCCGCTCCGCGCGTTTGCTTTTGTTGCTTTGCTGAAAGCAGGATCGGCGTCTCGCGACGGGCCTGCACTGATGCGCTGCACGCTCACGAAGGACGAAGAAGACGCAATGGCGTGATGTTTGTTCCTAGCGACATGCAAAAGATAAAGTGATCGGGCGGCACGTAGGCGAGCCGCAGATTTGCCCACAAACGAGATAAGGTTTCTGGCTTCAACTCGGGTAGAGGCGTGTGCCTCCCAGGAGGTACGGGCCGCTATCTCGCATGAGGAGCATCCCGATGTGTGACTACAGCCTGCACGCTGTCGCGACCCGCCCCGCTCAAGTCGGCGAGACGATCGTCACGACAACTTTCCGCGGTACCTCGACGCGCGGCTTCGCGTCGGAAAATGATCTCTCGGTCGCGGTTTGCCTGTTGCCGGGGACCGAGCTCGCCTTCGCCGACAATGTGCGTTACGACAATCGCTGGATCTGGACACGCACGATCAACACGCGCGTCGGCAAGTTCGGCAAGATCGAGCCGCACGTGCCCGATCGCCATCACGACGCGATCGAATTCCCGGACGGCAAGTACGTGCTGGTGACGCAACTGGTCGAAGGCCAGCGCGCGACGGTGCTGCAGCTGCCGGTAACGCAGCCGATCGGCGAACAGAAGAAGCAACCGATCGTCGAGCCGCCCCCTGTCGTGGAAACGCCTGCGGCGGCGCCACGCCTGCCGATCGGCTGACGCATTCTCAATCCTCGGCCTCGAGGTCGGCCTCCGAGGGCGTTGCGTCCTTGTTGCGTGACGCGGCCGGCCGCGGTGCGAGCTTCACATCGAAATCACCATCGCCGACTTGAGCCGGCGACCAGGGGCGGTTTGCGCCCCTCGCCTTCACCGTCTGCAGCACAAAGCCGTCGCCGCTGCGCGTGAGCGCCAGCGCGCCTTGCCTGCCAAGACGCTCGCGGTCCACCACCATTGCCGCGCAATCGGGAGACGCCGGCTTCGCCGTCACCACGAGCGCCGCGCGGGTGCAATCATCCTCGAGCGCGTCGATCCGTAGCGACAGTGCAACGAGCCGACCATCGGCGAGCGGTGTCACGCAGCCGGCCTCGTCGCAGGAGACGCTCGTTGTGAGCGAGGCATCAGCGCCGCTACGTGCGTCAGCATCGGCGGCGAGCCATTCCCTCGCAAGAAAGCTGTCCTTGCCACTGCGCATCAGATGCAGCCGCCCATCTCCACCGCGCACCGCCACGCTGTGGCCGTCGGCTGCGATCAGAATGTCCGGCTGACGCACATTGAGGGCCCAGCCGATCGCGACCGCCAGCAGCACCGCGCCGGCCCAGCGCAGCTGCGTGCGGAGCAGCCCCATCAGGATGAGGCCGAAGCTGGCGGCGATCAGCGGCCCCGCCCCGAAGGCGGCGATGCGCCCCACCGCGCCCGGCAAGGCCGCCACCCAGCGCGACACCGCGACCATCCAGTCGATGCCGATCCCCATCAACCACCAGAACACGCCGTCGAGCCCGAAGGGCGCGGCGAGCAGCCCCAAAATTCCCGCAGGCATCACCAGCGCCGACACCACCGGCATCGCCGCGAGATTGGCAATCACGCCATAGGGCGTGACGCGGTGGAAATGGAAGGCAGCATAGGGCGTGGTCGCAAGTCCCGCGATGAGCGAGGCCAGCAGCAGCATCACGAGCTCGCGGCCGCCCCACAGTGCGACGCGCGCGGTCGCGGAATGATCGGGCGAGGCGAACAGGTTCGGCATGCCGATCTGCACCAACGCCACGAGGCCGAGCGTTGCCGCAAAGGACATTTGGAAACTCGGATGCACCAGTGCCTCCGGCGCCACCGTCAGCACGATCAGCGCGGCCACCGCAAGCGTGCGGAAGGTGATGGCGCGGCGGTCCACCATGATCGCAATCAGGACCACAGCCGTCATGAAGAACGACCTTTGCGTCGCGACCTCCGCGCCAGACAGCAGCAGATAAAATGCGGCGGCAACGAACGCCGCGACCGCCGACCATTTCTTGATGGGATGGCCCACCGCAAATCCGGGAATCAGCGCCAGCAGCGCCCGGACCGCAAAGAATACGACACCGGCGACGACTGCCATGTGATAGCCGGAGATCGACAGCACATGGCCAAGCCCGGAGATGAACATGGCATCGTTGACGGGCGCTGTGATCGCATCGCGGCGTCCGGTCAGGAGCGCGGTGGCGATGGCGCGGTTGTCGCCGTCGAGGGTGGCGCGGATGCGCGCATCGATGCCGTCGCGAAGACCCTGCATGAAGGCGGCGTAGCGCAGCCTCAGGCTGGCCGTCTCCGGCGGCGCGGCCACCGTGATCGCCCCCATCGCAAAGCCGGAGGCGCCGATGCCCTGGAAGAACATGTCGCGGGAGAAGTCATAGCTGCCGGGTCGCAATGGTGCCATCGGCGGCAGCAGCCGCGCCTTCAGCTGCACGAAACTGCCGACCTCCGGCGCGGTGCCCTTGCGCACCGACAGGCGCACGCGTTCGAGTTTGATGTCACTGCGCGCGGCGTCCATCGTCACGACCCGCAGCACGAAGCGATCGGTGCGCTCGCGGATGTCGCGGGTCTCGACGAAGCCGGACAGCGCCACGGAATAAAGCGGCTTTGCCAGCACGACGTGCGCGATCCGTGCGGTCTTCCAGGTCGCGATGGCAAAGCCCGCCGCCAGCGCCGCGATCATGACGACCGGCGCAAACAGCCTGTGCCTGCGCAACAGGAAGGCAGCCATCGCAAGCGCGATGGCCGTGACGGAGGTGACCCAGAGCACCGGCTCGTGGTCGGCAGCGAAATAGAGCGCGATCCCGCTGCCGAAAGCGACGGGCACCCAGGGCAACAGGCGCCCGGCACCGGCTTCCGCACTCGCCCACGCACGAAGGGTCTCGACCAGCGACGACCACACGCCAAAGCCGGCCGGGACGAGGCCGCCGGCCTGCGCGGCGCGGCCGGTCGGCCAAGCCCATGTTCGAGCGCCAGCAACGCCTTGCGAACGGTGTGGCCGAGGCGTCTCCGCCATTCCTGCACCTTGCGATACGCGACTGGTATCGAGGCTACCGGAAGGTGCAGGCGCAGGACTAGCTGAACGGAAAGCGAACCGGCCAGACGACCGTTACTTTTCCTCTTCCATCGTCACTGCCACGTCGGCCTTCGCCGAGAGCCGAACCTTGTTGCCCTCGACGCCGGCAACGAGCCCTTTGTCGATGAAATGGTGATGGCCCTTGTGGCTGCCCTCGCCGCTGTCCTTCTTGGTGAGTTTGATGCGGTTGCCCTCGACCTTGTCGACGGTGCCGACATGGACGCCGTCGGCGCCGATCACTTCCATATGCTCTGCGATGTTCTGCATGGTGAACTCCTTCAACGGAGTTTCCACAACGCGGAAGACGGTCTTTCGTTCGTTTCTCTCGTCATTCCGGGGCGCGCCAATTGGCGCGAGCCCGGAATCCATTCCTCTTCACATCCTGGCGGCGCGATGGATTCCAGGTTCGCGACGTCGTCGTGCCCCAGAATGACGCAGCCGTCTAAATCAGCGGCGCCTGCGAAGAAGCGTGGTGATTGACGATCTTCCAGTCCTTGTCCTCGTGAATGAGGACCCAGCTCATCTTCACCGAGAAGCCGGGCCGCTCGCCGGCGAGATCGAAGGTCACGGTCGCGGCCATGTTGATGAGGTCATGACCGGCCGGCGCCGCGCGCACCTCTGAGAACGTTGCTTTCGGCGAGCGCCAGCGCGGCAGGCCGTTGAAATAATCGGCAACACCGTCCCTGCCCCGATAGAGGTTCGGGTTGGAGCCGAAGAAGAACGCGTTCTTCGAATAGAGCGAGGACAGCGCCGCGGCATCGAGCCTGGCAAAGCCCGCGCACCATTTTTCGATGATGGCGGATGCAATGACGACGGTCGCGTTGCTCATGTCCGTTCCTCAGCCCTTGTTCTTCAGCCCTTGTCTTTCAGCCCTTGGCCACTTCCTTGGCGAAGGTATCGCGCAGGCCGATGGTCCGCGAAAACACCGGCTTGCCTGGCGTCGAATCCTTGTCGCGCACGAAATAGCCCTGGCGCTCGAACTGCATCGGCTCGGCGAAATTGCTCTCGGCAACGGAAGCCTCCACCCGCGCGTCGGTCAAAATCTCCAGCGACTGCGGATTGAGGTCGGCGGCGAAGTTCGACGCATCCGGGCTCGGATTGGCGAACAGCTGGTTATAGATGCGAATCTCGGCCGGCTTGGAGTTGGCTGCCGGCCGCCAGTGCATGGTCGCCTTGACCTTGCGGCCGTCGGGCGCGTTGCCGCCCTTGGTCGCGGGATCATAGGTGCAGCGCAGCTCCACGACTTCGCCGGCATTGTTCTTGATGACGCCGGTGCACTTGACGAAATAGGCGTAGCGCAGCCGCACCTCATTACCCGGCGAGAGGCGGAAGAACTTCTTCGGAGGGTTCTCCATGAAGTCGTCCTGCTCGATATAGAGCTCGCGGCCAAACGTGATCTTTCGCGTGCCCGCCGACGGATCGTCCGGGTGGTTGATCGCCTCGAGCTCCTCGGTCTGCCCTTCCGGATAGTTCTCGATCACGACCTTGAGCGGCTTCAGCACCGCCATACGCCGCTGCGAGGTGCGATTGAGCTCCTCGCGGATGCAGAACTCCAGCATGCCGACGTCGACCACGCTGTTGGCCTTGGCCACGCCGATGCGCTTGACGAATTCGCGCAAGGCGGCCGGCGGAACGCCGCGGCGGCGCATCCCGGCGACCGTCGGCATGCGCGGATCGTCCCAGCCCGCGACATGGCCGTCGCGCACGAGCTGCGTCAGCACGCGCTTCGACAGCACCGTGTAGGTCAGGTTCAGCCGCGCGAACTCGTACTGGTGCGGCTGCGACGGCACCGGCAGCTTTTCGATGAACCAGTCGTAGAGCGGACGGTGGTCCTCGAACTCCAGCGTACAGATCGAATGCGTGATGCCCTCGATCGCATCCGACTGGCCGTGCGCGTAGTCGTAGCTCGGATAGATCGACCAGGTGTTCCCGGTGCGCGGATGATGCGCATGCAGGATGCGGTAGAGCACGGGGTCGCGCAAATTGATGTTGCCCGCGGCCATGTCGATCTTGGCGCGCAGCACACGCGCGCCGTTCGGAAACTCGCCGGCCTTCATGCGGCGGAACAGGTCGAGATTCTCGGCCACCGAGCGGTCGCGGAACGGCGAGTTCTTGCCGGGCTCGGTCAGCGTGCCGCGAGCGACACGGATCTCCTCCTGGGTCTGGTCGTCGACATAGGCGAGACCATCCTCGATCAGCTTCTCCGCCCAGGCGTAGAGGCGGTCGAAATAGTCCGAGGCGAAGAACAGGTTCTTGCCCCAGTCGAAGCCGAGCCAGCGCACGTCGGCCTGGATCGAGTCGATATATTCCTGCTCTTCCTTGACCGGATTGGTGTCGTCGAAGCGCAAATGGCAGCGGCCCGGAAACTCCTGCGCGATGCCGAAATTGAGCGCGATCGACTTGGCATGGCCGATGTGCAGATAGCCGTTCGGCTCCGGCGGGAACCGGGTCACGATCTCCTTGTATTTGCCCTGGTCGAGGTCGGACTGGATGATGTCGCGGATGAAATCGCGCCCCGTCTCAGTCGCCGCCGGTTCTGTGCTCATTCGACAAATCCTGTAGGGAAATCAGCGGCTCTTCTGCCAAATTCGGGAGGCCGAGCCAAGGGGGAGCGAAGGGCAAAGCAGAGCCTCGAAACGGGCCCGGAAACAGCTCCGGGCAAGCCCGCCGGTGCCCTTTAGTTATGCCCCGTTCCTGCTATACACCACCGCCTCCAACGCATAGGCCCTTCCAAGAATGACCGATTCCGTCGTCACGCGCTTTGCCCCCTCGCCGACCGGCTTCCTCCATATCGGGGGCGCCCGCACGGCGCTGTTCAACTGGCTCTACGCGAAGAAGCACGGCGGCAAGATGCTGCTCCGGATCGAGGACACCGACCGCGAGCGCTCCACCGAAGCGGCCATTGGCGCCATCCTCGACGGCTTGAAGTGGCTCGAGCTCGGCTGGGACGGCGAGGTCATCTACCAGTGCGCCCGCGCCGCGCGCCACCGCGAGGTCGCCGAGCAGCTGCTCGCCGACGGCAAGGCCTATCGCTGTTACGCAACCGCCGAGGAGCTCGCCGCGATGCGCGAG
>JAEWBW010000144.1 GCA_023390955.1 Pseudomonadota bacterium | reverse complement strand
TCGGCGAATGGCCGTCGCTTCCCGAAGGACGGATGCTCTCCAACATCGTGATGATGGGCATGGGCGAGCCGCTCTACAATTTCGACAATGTTCGCGACGCGCTGAAAATCGTCATGGACGGCGACGGCCTCGGCCTCTCGCGCCGCCGGATCACGCTCTCCACCTCGGGCGTGGTGCCGATGATGGCCCGGGCCGGCGAGGAGATCGGGGTCAACCTCGCCGTCTCGCTTCATGCGGTGACCAAGGAAGTCCGCGACGAAATCGTCCCGCTCAACCGCAAGTACGGCATCGAGCAGCTTCTCGAAGCCTGCGCCGCCTATCCCGGCGCCAACAACGCGCGCCGCATCACCTTCGAATATGTGATGCTGAAGGACAAGAACGACAGCGACGACCATGCTCGCGAGCTCGTGCGGCTAATCCGCCAGTACCGCCTGCCCGCGAAGGTCAACCTGATCCCGTTCAATCCGTGGCCGGGTGCGCCCTACGAGTGCTCGACCCCGGAGCGCATCCGCTCCTTTAGCGGTATTGTCTTCGAAGGCGGCATCTCTGCCCCCGTCCGGACCCCGCGCGGGCGCGATATTGACGCCGCCTGCGGCCAGCTGAAGACCGCGGCCGAGCGACGGCGCAAGAGCCAGGAAGCGGCCTGAGGCCATGATCCTCTCGCCAGTTCGCAGAGCGCTGGTGAGACAGGTCCGGTCGACCTTCAACGACCAGTCCAAGGGCGAGCGTCCAGTCCCCGCGTCTGATGACGCACTGTTTCCCCGCGGCTCCGTAATCTGGCGAGTGCACGGCGACGTCACCTCGATGATGGTAGGCGGGATTGCGGCGTTGCTGACTCAGATGCTTCACCCGATGGCGCTGGGCGGCGTGTGGGATCACAGCAATGTGGCCGAGGACATGATCGGACGGCTGCGCCGCACGGCGCGGTTCATTGCCGTCACGACTTACGGCCAACGCGATTCGGCGTTGGCGGCGATCGAGAGAGTGAAGTCGATCCACGAACAGGTCGGCGGCACGCTGCCCGACGGCCGAACCTATCGCGCCAGCGACGCGCACCTTCTCGCCTGGGTCCACGTCGCCGGCGCAATCAACTTCCTCGATAGCTGGCGACGATATGCCGAGCCCGGAATGAGCCGCACCGATCAGGATCGTTACTTCGCTGAAAGCGGCGAGATCGCGCGATTGCTTAATGCAGACCCAGTGCCGCAATCTCGCGCTGAGGCCGAAGCGTTGATCGGGAGCTTCCGCTCCAAGCTGCTGTCTGACCGACGCACCCAAGACTTCCGTAACCTGGTGCTAAAAGCTCCGGCCACGTCGCTGGCAGAGGTCCCTGTCCAATCACTGCTGATGAACGCGGCGGTCGACGTCATGCCCGATTTCGCGCGCCGAATGCACGGTCTCCGGAAACCAATGCTCCAGCCGGCGGTCCGAGGGGCCACCTATGGCTTGGCGTCAACGATCCGTTGGGCGTTTGCGGGCGAACGTTACCGCCGAGCCGAATGAATGAGGCTAGGCGGCCGCAGCTTTCTGGTCGACACGCCTGGCCATGTGCATTTCAACGCCGAACAGCCACGCGCAGGAGAGAGCAAGGGCGCACGGCACGGCAATTGGTCGAGCGACGGTCACCAGCACGGCTGTCAAAGCCAGAAACAGGACGAACGCGCTCACCTTGGCCGTGACGATACTGGTGTCGAGCTTCGCGGCGTACAGCCGATAATGCGGGATGTTGGCCAGCGTCAGCAGCGCATAGGCTGCCGTAATCAGGTACAGGAGATGACGATTGGCTGCATACGCGGGGTGCGGCAAGACAAAGGTTAGAGCCGACAAAATGCTAACGCTGAGCAGCACGAGCGCGGCGGTCGCGATCAGGCATACCCGTGCTAAATTCCGCTCAGCGCGCCGGTAAGCGACCTCGTCGCCATCTGTTTTCGCCTGAAGCATAGGCGCCCAGAACGACGGTAGAACAGCGGATTCGAACAAACCCTGGAGCGACGTGCATCCCAGAGCAAAGAAGGCATAGGCCCCCAGCTCGTCGGGGGTTGCGAGCGTCGCGAAGATCATCCGATCCACGGTAAAAAGGGCAATTCCGGACAACGTTCCAATGAGCATGCGCAGGCCGGTCCTCAGGCCGGAGGCTAGCCACGCCAGGTCCACTGGCCGGCGCTCCGACCTCGGGAGCCATTTCATAAGCAACAATGCGCCGTAAGTCGCGCTCGCCACCGACCCGACGAGCCAGAAGACTAGAACGTGGACCAGCAAGAGGTGCCCTGTTACGAGTTTGATCGCCAGGCAGAGAGGGACCCACGCGGAATCTCGGATGAGGAGAACGGTTGTGCCTGCGACTGGCCGGCCAAGCCGGTTCAAGACGCGATAGAATTCCATGCTGGCATGCTGAAGCACTGCCATCGGTACGATGATTCCGACAAACGCGGGCGTCAGCTTTAGGCACATCAGGATCGCCGCCAGTACGACGCTTCCGACAGCGTAGACCAGAACGAGCAAGGCGAACTGATCGCGCACCCGATGTCTTGCTCCAGCGAGGTCGCTTATCGACAACTCACGCATCGTGTAGGCTTGGAAATCAAGGCCGTAGAAATAGACCGTCAGCGTGAGGGTGGCCGCAACGACGGCATAGAGTCCAAGCTCTGACGGCTCAAGCCAAACGGCCATAGCCAAAGTTAGAATTGCGCGGAGGCCGACACTGAACAGCCGAACGAGCGAATTGCCCGTCAGAACGAGCATCGATGAAGGCGCTAGCGTCGATGTCCCCGCCATCAGGTTCCGCCGCGCTTGATCCGCAAGACCATGTCGCGGATCTTCGAAAGCGGCGCGTTCAAGTCCCGGCCGTGAAAGGTCCCGGAAAGGAAGCCGCGTGGCCTATACAACCGATAAACGATGCCGTGCTCGCCGAAGAAATTGCCGTAACGATAGGCGTCCAGCGGGTTGGCTGTCCGCGGACTGCTTAGAGCTTTTCGAAGGTCTTCGTCCGTCTTGATCCGTCCGACCGAACGGCACAATTCGAAGACGCTCCTGCCTGTATAATAGACTGGCTTCCCAGCCGCCGCCGCTTCCAAGCCGGCGGTCGAGTTCTGCGTGAAGACAATGTCCGACGAGTCCATGAGCCCATATGTGTCCACCTGGCTGGTTGGCTCGATGCAAATGGTCGCAAATTCTCGAGCCGCCGCAAGCAGGTCATTCTGCTTCGGCGGAGTGTTGGGATGGAACCGCACCACGAACTCATACCCGCGATCTCGACACGCCTGGCCCACGGATCGGATTGCGTAAGCCTGCTCGCAAAAAGGAGAGTCCGGTCGAAGCTCATCGCCTATCGCAATGAGTTCATCGTCCGAAGACGTGAAGAAGGTAACTCGCGTACATTCGCCGCGCGGCGGAAAATGACCAGCTTCTTGCTTGCCCGTGAAAGAGTACCAGCTCGTCGCGAGGTTCCGCCGCCGTCTGGCAAAAAAGGCGCGGCCCTTCGCTTCTGCATCATCGTCGAAGGCCCACCACTCGTCCGCCCATCGGCGGATGCCGGTCGGCTGGTGAGGGGTCGCGCCGTCGAACAAGGCGTACTTGCCTTGGCAGCTTCCGCGTTCGTGAACGATGTAACGCACGCCAAGCGACTCGCAAGCGCGTCGGATCGCTCGCGTAGAGGCGACCCTCCCGTTGAAGAAGATGACGACGTCGCTTTTGTTCGCGCGCACCAGATACTGCGTGAGGCGGTAGATTTTGATGGCATCCTGGCCCAACGCCACTGCGGCTTTTGCATAACGGGTTCGGTCGAAATGCACGTTCCGCGTCAGGGAAATGAGGGACGAGACCACGCCCATGCCGACGTCGAAATTCTCGAACTTTAGCTCTTGCAAATCTGGCGCAGCCGGATCGATGAAATCCGCGTCCGGGAGAGCAAGCTGATCTTCCATCGTGGCGATCTCGCGACGGCTGTAGGTCCGAACTTTGGGTCCGGCATAACGGGATGCGCGGCCTTTGCGGGTTAGCGGAATTCGAATTCGAGATCGCAGCAGGATCGTCTCGTCGGTCGCGCAACGCAGTGCATCCGGACCAACATAGGTCACGTCATTATGCTCGGAGAGCAGCTCGGCGATTTCCAACCCGGTTTCGAGATGAGGCGTCCAATAAAATGGCTCGATCACGAGCACACGCTGACCGCGAGTCACATCAAAGAATTGCGGCGTTAATGACATTCAGTCCCCTGACCCCAGTGCTTGGCCGGTTCGCTCAGTAAGCCAGGCCTATTAACCATCGGTTCTCGAGCAAAGATAGCGGCTTGCCGACCTGTCACGACTGTTCCACAGTCTTGCTTGAGGGGAACGACTAGGTCGGAGCGGGGAAAAGCGTGCTTTCGGGTAAATCCATTCTTGTTACCGGTGGAACCGGCTCGTTTGGCCGCGCCTTCGTCCGCGAGGTTCTGACCAGATATCCCGACGTGCAGCGTCTCGTCATCTACTCCCGCGACGAGTTGAAGCAGTACGAGATGAGCCAGGAATTCTCTCCGCAGAAGTACGGGGCCCTGCGCTACTTCATCGGCGACGTCCGGGACGAAGACCGGCTGAGGCGCGCACTCGAAGGCGTTGAGATTGTCATACACGCCGCCGCACTCAAGCAGGTGCCTGCAGCCGAGTATAACCCATTTGAATGCATAAAGACGAACGTACTGGGCGCACAAAACATCATTGAAGCTTGCCTCGACAGTGACGTTAGGAAGGTCGTCGCGCTTTCGACTGACAAGGCAGCAGCGCCGATCAATCTCTACGGGGCTACCAAGCTCTGCTCGGATAAGCTGTTTACGGCCGCCAACAATGTCACGGGCGCCCGCGATTTGACGTTTTCGGTCGTTCGCTATGGCAACGTGATGGGCAGCCGGGGTTCCGTCATGCCCTTTTTCCTCGCGCGGCGTGCGAGCGGTATATTCCCAATTACCGATCCGGAAATGACCCGCTTCAACATCTCGCTCGCTGAGGGCGTTCAGATGGTGCTTTGGGCTCTCGAGAACGCTTTGGGGGGAGAAATCTTCGTTCCAAAGATTCCTAGCTATCGGATTTTGGACCTTGCTGAGGCAATCGGGCCTGAATGCGAACTTCAAGTGGTTGGAATACGACCTGGCGAGAAACTCCACGAGGAGATGATCACGGCCAGCGACAGCTTGAATACCGTCGATCTCGGGCCATTCTACGCCATCCTGCCAAGCGCCGCGGATCATTTCCCTGAAAATTATATGAAAAGGCGCGGGGGTGAGCGTGTCGAACCTGGCTTCGCATACGATAGCGGTACGAATCCGGATTTTCTGACCGTCGCGCAGCTCCGTGAGCTTATCGTTCGTCACGTCGATCCGACGCACACGGTCTGATTTTGATACCTTACGGGCGCCAGTCGATCAGCGAAGCGGATATTGAGGCCGTTGCAGAGGTCCTGCGCTCCGATTTCCTGACCCAGGGACCCGCTGTCCCGTCGTTCGAGCGGGCTGTCGCCCAGCTGACGGGCGCTGAGCATGGGATCGCCGTCAATAGCGCCACCAGCGCGCTTCATCTGGCATGTATTGCACTCGGTGTCGGTCCCGGAGACAGCGTTTGGACAAGCCCCTTAACCTTTGTGGCAAGCTCCAATGCGGCTTTGTACTGCGGCGCCGATATCGACTTCATCGACGTCGACCAACGGTCTTACAACCTCTGCCCGGCGCGACTCGAGGAGCGCCTGAAGCAAGCCGCCCACACCGGTAAGCTTCCGAAGGTCGTGGTCCCGGTCCACCTTGCTGGTCAATCATGCGACATGGAGGCGATCCACGCCGCGGCGAGCAGATATGGCGTGCGTATTATCGAAGACGCCTCGCACGCAATCGGCGGCAATTACCGTTCAGAGCCCGTTGGAAATTGCCGCTATAGCGACATCGCTGTTTTCAGCTTCCATCCGGTCAAGATCATCACGACCGGTGAGGGTGGGATGGCGATGACCAATGATTCTAATC
>JAEWBW010000052.1 GCA_023390955.1 Pseudomonadota bacterium | reverse complement strand
TCGTCACCGCTCTCGATGGTGACAACGCTCCAGCGCAGGCCGGTGTCGGTCTTCGCCATTGCGGTGAAGATGTGCGTGCCGAGCGGCTGGTCGGGATTGCGGATGGTGACGGGAACCTCGATGCTGGTGTCGAACACCTCGCCGCCGCCATCCGGCGCCGGCTTGTGCGTGTTCCGCCGCACATAGAGCTTTTGCGTCGCGCGGCTGATGTAGACCGAGACCGGCTCGAGCGCGAGCTTGGCGTCGGTCGCAGCCGTCACCGCTTCGGTCTTTTTCGCAGCGGCCACCTTGGCGGCTTCCTTCGTCGCAGCGACGGCGTCGCGCTTCGGCTGCGCGGCAGCCTTGGCGGCATCCAGCTGGGTCGCCGCGTCGGCGGCCTTGGCGGCGGCCTTCTGCTTCTGCTCTTCGGCCTGCGCGCGCGCCTGATCGGTCTTGGCATTCGCGAGCTTCTTGTCGGCGAAGGCGAGCTCGGAATCGGCCTTGGCCTTCTGCTGCTCCAGCTTGCGCAGCGATGCAGGCAGCGACGCGGCGTCCTTCGCGGCCGCGGCCGCAGCCTTCTTGGCCTCGGCGGCGACCTGGGTCGCTTCCTCGGCCTCGGCGGAGAGCTTGTCGGCCCGGCTCGGCACGGCCGCGATGGCTTCGCGCTTCGGCCCGAACAGCGAGGGATGGGAGAAATCGATTGGCGCGGCGTCGTTCGGCGAGATGATCACCCGCATCCCGATCTGGGTCTTGTCGAACAGGCCCTCGGCGAAGCCGAACGGCATGCGCACGCAGCCATGCGAGGCGGCATAGCCGGGCAGCGGTCCGCCATGCAGCGCGATGCCGTTCCAGGTGATGCGCTGCATATTCGGCATCCAGGCATCGTCATACATGGTCGAGCGATGGTCCTTGTCCTTCTCGACGATGGCAAAGACACCCGCGGGCGTCTCGCGGCCGGTGGTGCCGGTCGAAACCGGTGCACGCAGGATCCAGCCGTCGGCATCGTAGAAAGTGACCTGCTGGCTCTTGATCGACACCACCGCCATGATCGGCTCGCCGGCCTCGCGCGGCGCCACCGCCTCGACCGGCTGGCGCGCCTGCTTGGCGGCGTCGGCGCTGGGGGTCAGCGCCGTCAGGGCGGCGACGGTCGCAAGCGCAACAAGTCCGGGAGGCCGCCAGCGCCGCATTGCCGTGGTGGATTGCGCCGTCGTCATCAGGTCTTTCATGCCATTCCCCGGTCCAGTACCAGTCCGCGCTGTATCGGTCAGATTGCGATCTTTGGATTAAGAAATCGCAGCCACCTTGTGTTCCCTATCCGGCAATATTCGGGACGATCCGGCGGCGAACCTCTCATATACGAGGGCACGCGCAGGCGGAAGGCGGCGCAGGGCCGGGGCTGGCTTGAGGCTGGCGGCAAATCGCTGCGGCACAATGTCCGGCTAATGGGCGCGCCGCCCGATCAACCGCGTCATGGCCGCGCCGAACAGGCCAAAGATCGCAAAAAACATCAACGGCAGGGCGTGCAAGGCCGCCTGCCCGACCGGCTCATGCTCCACGACCAGGAGCACGGAGAATACGGCGAGGCTGAGGAGGACGCATATCAAGGCGGCGGCAAGACCCAGCTTGCACGCAACGGAAGCAAAGTCGGTGCTGGTCATGACGGGATCCGGAGCGAAGATGAACAGACCAACGCTAGGCCCGCCGGGGGATAAGGCGATGTGACTGACATCACAGAGAGTTGTGTCACGCGCCCGTCATGTCAGGCCTACCCTGGCCCCGCATATCGGAGCGCGAGCGGATGTCCCACACTCTCTCCCAGATTGCTTCGGTTGTGGCCGGACTCGCGCTTCTCGTGAACGGCTTCATCCTCTTCCCCGGGAGCTGGACGAAGGGCCTAGCCAAGGGCATCGCCGTGTCGATATCGCTGGCCGTGTTCTCGACCGTCCTGATCGCCCTGGTCCGCAATTACGGTTCCTGAGCGGCTCAGGACGGAACGCCGACCGCCTTGCTGTCGATGGCCGCCTGGATGTCCGCCTCGCTCAAGCCGGCCTCGCGCAGCACCTCGCGCGAATGCTCGCCGAGGCGCGGCGCCATGCGATGGATGCCGGCCGGGCTTTCGGAGAACTTCGTCGCCGGGCGCGCCTGCCTGATACGTCCCTCCGTCGGATGATCGATGTCGGCAAAGAGTTCGACGGCGGCGAGATGCGGCTGCTCGCCGATCTCGGTGAGCCGGGCGAAGGCGGTGTGCGGTACGTCCAGGCGCAGCAGCAGTTCCTCCCACTCCGCCGTGGTGCGGGTCGGCCCGATCTCGCTCATGCGGTCGTAGATCTTGTCGATGTTCTGCGAGCGCAGCACCGGATCGCGCACGCCGAGCTCGTCACTCAATTCGGGGCGGCCGACCGCCTCGAAGAACGCGCACCAATTGTCTCCGGAGTAAGGCAGCATGGTCAGCCAGCCGTCCTTGGTCTGGACCGGGCGCCGGTTCTTCATTCGCTTGTAGCCGGTCGGGCCGATCGGCGGATCGAAGGCGTGGCCGCCGAGCATCTCGATGCTGTTGAAGCCCGCGATCGTCTCCAGCATCGGCACCTCGACCATCTGGCCTTGACCAGTGCGCTCACGCCGGAACAGCGCCGCCGACACGGCGCCGACCATCGCCATGGCGCAGATCTTGTCGCCGATCAGGCTCGGCACGAATTCCGGCTTCTCGTCCGATCCGATCGATGACGCGAGGCCCGAGGCGGCCTGGATGATCTCGTCGAAAGCGGGGCGCTTCGCCCACGGGCCGTCCTGGCCGAAGCCAGTGGCCGCAGCATAGATCAGGCGCGGATTGAGTTTCGCGCAGGCCTCGTAGCCGAAGCCGAGCCGCTCGATCGCGGCGGGGCGCACATTGGTGACGAGCGCATCGACCGTCGGGATCAGCCTTGCCAGCGCCGCCTTGCCGTCCGGATGTTTCAGGTCGAGCGCGAGGCTGCGCTTGTTGCGATTGACCGCCATGAACTGGCCGCTCATGCCGCGGTTGCGGAACACGCCGGTGTAGCGCCAGGTGTCGCCTGCGGGCGGCTCGACCTTGATGACGTCGGCGCCCCAGTCGCCGAGCATCTGCGCGGCATAGGGGCCGAACAGCACGCTCGTCAGATCGAGCACACGGATACCGCTGAGAGGGCCGCTGGGTGTCATCGTCGATTCACTGTGGCTGGAGGAAGCGATCATTGCGGGCGCGAGAGGCGGGCAAGGCTCGCGCCCTGCCCGCCCGCATGGAGCGATCCTATTCGCCGATCACGTCGCCGAACAACTCCCAGGATTTGCCGTTGAAGCGCGCCATCTGCAGCTGGCGGATCGGTGTCACCTGCTCGGCCGAGGTGTTGAGCTTGATGCCAGGCAGCAGCATCGGCAGCTCGACGTCCTTGAACGACTGCGTCTGCTTCATCAGGTTCGCGCGCGTCAGATCATTGCCGGCGCGCTGCAGCACCAGCTCCATGATCTGCGCCATGGTGTAGCCGGTGACGTTGAAGATGTCGGCGGGATCGGCGCCGGCATTGTAGGCCTTCATCCATTCGCGCCAGGCCTTCATGCCGGCGTCGTTCTCCCAGCGCGGATCGCCGGGATCCTTCTGGAAGGCGCCGGTGACGATGCCGACGGAATTGTCGAGCCCTGCCGGCACCAGCACGGAGCCGACGGAATTGGACACGGCGGGAAGGATGATCTGCGGCTTCCAGCCGAGCTCGGCGATCTTCTTGATCGCCTGCGCTGCGAATTTCGGCGTGCACTCGTTGAAAACGACGTCGGCGCCGGCGGCCTTGAACTTCACGATCTGGGAGTCGACAGTCGGGTCCGTCGTCTCGTAGACGGCTTCCGATACGATCTGGTTGACGTGCTCGCCGAGACCTTCCTTGAAGCCTGCGAGATAATCGCGGCCGGGATCCTCGTTCGGCGTGATGACGGCGATCTTTGCGTTCGGCTTGTTCGCGAGAATCCACTTGGCGTAGATGCGCCCTTCGGTCCGGTAGGTCGGCTGCGAGCCGGTGGTCCAGGGGAAATGCTGCGGATCGTTCCAGCGGCTGGCGCCGCTCGACGGGAACAGTTGCGGGATCTTCTTGGCGTTGAGATATTTCTGCGCCGCGATGTTCGGCCCGGTTCCGAGCATCGAGAACATCGCCAGCACTTCGTCGCTCTCGGCGAGGCGCCTGACCTGCTCGACCGTCTTCGACGGCGAATAGCCGTCATCCATGCTGAGCAGCTCGACCTTTCGGCCGTTGATGCCGCCCTTGTCGTTCAGCATCTTGAAATAGGCGATCTCGGCGCGGCCGATCGCGGAATAGGCGGAGGCCGGTCCCGAATAGGGCATGGTCTGACCGAGCTTGACCGACGTGTCGGTCGCGCCGGTGTCGTAGTTTCCGGCGAATGCGGCCGAAGCAGCCCCGACGATTGCCAATAGAGCAACGGCTCCACGGACCAGTTGAATTCCCGGCATGCTCGGCATCTCCTTCCCTGGCAGAGTGCATCGACGCGCGGGCTCGCAAGGCCGCGGTCAACGTCCTCCACTTCTGTTCTTGGTTATCATCGGCCGCATCGCTCGCGATGTCAGCGGCCGAACGATACCCCGATTATGAAGCGAGAGATGTAGCTTAGAATTCAGACGCGTATGCGCGGCTTGCAGCCGTTCGACTGACGCGCCACGTCACACGGCAATGTGAGCGTCAGACTTCGAGCCATTCCTGCCGCACGGCGGCATTGGCCTTGAGCTCGTCCGGCGTGCCTTCGAATACGACGCGGCCGTGACCCATGATGTAGACGCGTTTGGAGATGCGCATCGCGATCGAGAGCTTTTGTTCGACGAGGAGAATTGCGACGCCGGCCTCTGCGATACGCGCGATGAGATCGCCGACCTGCTGCACGATCAGCGGCGCGAGACCTTCGGTCGGCTCGTCGATCATGATCAGATCCGGATCACCCATCAGCGTGCGGCAGGTCGTGAGCATCTGCTTCTCGCCGCCGGACAGCACGCCCGCGGCCGTGTCGGCACGCGCGGCGAGATTGGGGAACATGTCGAGCATGTCCTGGAGCCGCCACTTGCCGGGACGACGCGTGTCCTTGATGCCGAGCAGCAGATTTTGCCGGACCGTCAGGCTCGGGAAGATGTCGCGATGTTCAGGAACATAGCCGAGGCCGAGGCGCGCGATCTTGTAGCTGGGCAGTCCGGCAATATCCTTGCCCTTGAAGCGGATCGTGCCTTGCGGCGCGACTTCGCCCATGATCGCCTTCACCGTGGTGGAGCGGCCGACGCCATTGCGGCCGAGCAGGCTGACGACCTCGCCGGCGGCAACGTCGAGATCGACGCCCTGAAGGATGTGGCTCTTGCCGTAATAGGCGTGGAGATCCCTGACCTCGAGCATCAGTGCGCTTCCTCGCCGAGATAGGCTTCCTTGACCTTCGGATCGCGCCGGATCTCTTCCGGCGTGCCCGAGGCGATGATGTGGCCGTAGACCAGCACCGAGATGCGGTCGGCGAGGCCGAACACGACGCTCATGTCGTGTTCGACGATGACGAGCGTCTTGCCTTCGGTCAGCCGGCGGATCAGCGCCACCGCGCGGTCGGTTTCGGCATGGCTCATGCCGGCGGTCGGCTCGTCCAGCATCACGACGGTGGCGCCGCTCGCGATGGTGATGCCGATCTCGAGCTCGCGCTGCTCGGCATAAGTAAGCAGGCCGGCCGGAACGTCGCGCCGGTGTGTCAGATGGATGTCATCCAGGATCTGCGCGGTGCGCTCGCGCACCTCGGGCAGGCTGTCGACGTTCTTCCAGAAGGCGTAGCGATGTCCCGTGGCCCACAGCACGGCGCAGCGGACGTTTTCCCACACCGACATGCGTGCGAACACGTTGGTGACCTGGAACGAGCGTGACAGGCCGCGGCGGTTGATCTCGAATGGCCGCAGGCCCGAGATCACGTCGCCATTCAGCTTGACCTCGCCCGACGTCGGCTTGATGTGGCCGCTGATCAGGTTGAACGTCGTGGATTTGCCGGCACCGTTCGGGCCGATGATGGCGTGGCGCTCACCCTGCGCGACGCTCAGATTGAGGTCGCGGATGATGCCGACATTGCCAAAACGCTTCTCGACGGCGCGGACTTCGATGGCCGCGCGCTTTTCGGCTCCGCTCATGCCAGATACCCCCGGTCACGGGCGACCGTCGCAGCCCTGTCCCACGCATCCGCGATCCGCCGCCAGGTCAGCCGCGCGACGAACGCGCCGCCGATCACGAGGACTGCGACCGCGATCCATGTCACCGGCGACGTCGGCTTGAAGCCGATGCCGAACAGGTTGATGACTTCCCCGCCCGAATAGCGGGCGACCGTCTCGATGGTCAGGATGACGCCACAGGCGAGCGCCAGGGTCGGGACGATGGCGACGAGATAGGACGGGATCACGGTCCACAGCGTGCCCGCGCGAACCAGCGGCCGGTGCATCATCAGGAGACCGGCGATGCCGCCGGGCGAGAACATCACGATGCCGATGAAGATGATGCCGAAATAGAGCTGCCAGACGCTGGTGACACTGGTCAGCCCGAGCTGCAGGTAAGTCACCAGGATGGCGCCGAGGATCGGGCCGAAGAAATAGGCGGTGCCGCCGATGAAGGTCGAGAACAGCACGAGGCCCGACTGGATCGCGCCGAGATAGGCGGAGTTGGCGATCTCGAAATTGATCGCGGCAAGGCCGCCCGCGACACCGGCAAAGAACCCGGCAAAGCAGAAGGCGAGATAGCGGACGACGTGCGGATCGTAGCCGATGAACTGGACGCGTTCCGGATTGTCGCGGACGGCATTGCTGATCCGGCCGAGCGGCGTGCGGGTCAGCGCGTACATCGCGATGGCCGACAGCACCAGCCAGAACGCGATGAGGTAATAGACCTGAAGCTGCGGACCGAACGACCAGCCGAACATTTTTGGCAGCGCGGTACGGTCCGTGGTGATGCCGGCTTCGCCGCCGAACACCGAGCGCAGGATCAGCGAGGATGACGCCACCAGTTCGCCGATACCGAGCGAGATCATCGCGAACACGGTGCCGGCCCGCTTGGTCATCACCCAGCCGATGATCATCGCGAAGACGAGACCGCCGAGGCCGCCGAACAGCGGAATGAACGGCAGCGGGATCGGCCAGCCATGCGAGACCACCGCATTCATCATGTGGCAGGCCGCAAAGCCGCCGAGCCCGTAGTGCACGGCGTGACCGAACGACAGAAGGCCGGTCTGGCCGAGCAGGATGTTGTAGGACAGCGCGAAGACGATCGCGATGCCGATCAGGCTGAATGAGGTCAGCGAGCCGCCGGAGGAGAAGACCAACGGCAGGACGACCAGCGCGGCGATGCCGATCAGCCAGACGCCGTAGAAGCGCAGGCCGTCGCCGGCGGACTTGTCAGCCATCTTCGAGGTCGAAGTTGTCGTGGCGTTCATGACTCGCGCGTCCCCATCAGGCCCATGGGGCGTACGATCAGAATGATCACCAGCAGCAGATAAGGCACGATCGGCGCGACCTGCGCGATCGTGACGTTCCAGATATCGGTGAGAACGGAGGGACCCGCCGACGGATCGAGCGGGCCGAAGGCGCTGGCGAGCGAGCCGTCGAGCGCCACCGCAAAGGTCTGGACAAGTCCGATGACCAGCGACGCGATGAAGGCACCCGGCAGGGAGCCGAGACCGCCGAACACGATGACCACGAACAGGATGGGTCCAAGCGAGGCGGCCATGTCGGACTGGGTCACTAGCGCAGGACCTGCAATGACCCCGGCGAGACCGGCCAGCGCGCTGCCGACCCCGAACACGGCCATGAATACGCGCCCGACATTATGGCCGAGATGGCCGACCATGTGCGGATGCGTCAGCGCCGCCTGCACGATCAGGCCGACACGGGTGCGCTTGAGCACGACCAGCAGCGCGATGAAGATCACGACCGACACGGCCAGCATGAAGATCTTGTAGGCGGGATAGTTGGTCGAGAAGATGGTGAAGGCCGGGAAGTCGAGCAGCGTCGGCACGCGATAGTCGACCGGGCTCTTGCCCCAGATCATCGACACGATCTCCTCGATCGCGAACGCGAGACCGAACGTCAGCAGCAATTCGGCGACATGACCGTGCTTGTGGGTGTTGCGCAGGCCGTAGCGCTCGACCGCCATGCCGATGGCGCCGACCAGCAGCGGCGCCAGCACCAGCGCCGGCCAGAAGCCGATCCATCTGGTGAGCTGGAAGCCGAAGAAAGCGCCGAGCATGTAGAAGCTGGCATGGGCGAAGTTGAGCACGCCCATCATGCTGAAGATGACGGTGAGCCCGCTCGACAGCAGGAAGAGCAGCATGCCGAACAGCACACCGTTCAGGGTCGAAATGACAATGAGTTCAAGCACAGCGCACTCGTCTCCGGCCGGGGCCTGATGGTCCCGGTGAACATCATCCGATCAACATAGTCCGGCCGCCGCGATCCCGCGGCCAATGACGGCCGCGGGACAACGACAGGCTCAGTGATTACGGCCGCGCCATCTTGCAGGTCGTGGAGACCATTGCCTGCGGCGTATCGACCTTGGAAACCAGATGCCAGCCCCAGCCGGTGTTTTCCTCGTCGAACGGCTCGTTGGCGGCGAGCTTGCCGAAGGAGGAGATGTAGATCGGCTGGAAGAACTGGTGGTCGTCCTTGCGCATCAGGCCCTGGCCGCCGTCGAGAACCTCGAACTTCAGATCCTCGAGCGCCGCCGCGACCTTCACCGGGTCGACCGAATTGGCCTTCTCGGCCGCCGCCTTGAACATGCGCATCTCGTTGACCGCGCGCGGATACCACAGCGAGATACCGACCTTGGCGCGGAAGGCCTTCTCGAAATCCATCGCGGCCTGATTGCCCGAATTGGCGAAGCCTTCGGTGATCTGGTACACTTGGTGGTCGAGACCGGTCTGCTTGATCGCGGTCGGACCGCCGGCGCCGCCGGCATAATATGTGTACCAGTTGACCTTCAGACCCGCGTCCGCGGCGGCCTTGAGCAGCAGCGCGATATCCTGGCCCCAATTGCCGGTGACGACGCTGTCGGCGCCGGACGCCTTGATCTTGGCGATGTAGGGCGAGAAGTCCGTGACCTTGAGCAGCGGATGCAGCTCGTCGCCGACGATCTGGATGTCAGGACGCTTGGCGCCCAGCATCTTGCGCGCATCTGATCGCACCGACTGGCCGAACGAATAGTCCTGGTTGATCAGGTACACCTTTTTGATCGACGGGGTGTCCTTCATGTAGTTGGTCAGCGCTTCCATCTTGATGTCGGAGCTCGCGTCCCAGCGGAAATGCCAGTAGCTGCACTTCTCGTTGGTCAGGCTCGGATCGACGGCGGCATAGTTGAAGTAGAGAACTTCCTTGCCGGGGTTGCGCGAGTTGTTCTTGGTGACGAAGTCCGAGAGCGCCGCGCCGACGGACGAACCGTTTCCTTGCGTGATGTAGTGGACCCCGGCGTCGATCGCCTTCTGGGCCTGCACCAGGCTCTCCTGCGGATTGGTCTAGTTGTCGAGACCGATGATCTCGATCTTCTTGCCGAGAATACCGCCCTTGGCGTTGAGCTCATCGGCGAGATACTGGAAGGTCTTCAAGCCACCTTCGCCGACGCTGGCACCGCCGCCGGAGAGCGGATCGATGTAGCCGATCTTGATGGTGTCCTCAGCCGACGCTGCATGACCGAGCATCGGGGCGATCACGGCAATGGCCAAAGTGAGCTTGCGCATTATTTCGTTTCCTCGCTGGCTATCGACTTTAGTCGATGGGCTTTTTGCGCATGTTGCAGCGCAATTTCAGCCCTCTAACAAGCAGAACGAACTACGCTTTTCAAGCGCAACAGGACATGGCTCCAGCGCGCGCTATGAAATGTGATGCGGCTGTCCATCTCTTGCTGAGCATTCCGCGACAAGGAATAGAACGCAAGCGGGAACTTGCACGACACGCGTCGTGTCAGTGCCTTCTAAAGGCTTCGATAGTCCGCGATCCCCGACAGATCTGGCGTGAAGCCAAGCCCCGGCTCATCGCCGAGGACGATCGTACCGTCCGTCACATCAGCGACGGCACCGCAGAACAGATCGCGCAGCGGATTGTCGTTGGCGTCGACCTCGAGCCAGCCATCGCCGCCGATGCCGGCGAGCAGATGCGCCGAAGCAAGCAGCCCGATGCCGCCGCCGAGATAATGCGGGCAGAACGTCTTGCCTGACTTCAGAATGTCGCGTGCGATGCCGGCGCAGGCGCTGAGCCCGCCCCATTTCGCGATATCGGGCTGGACGACGCCGAGCACATCCTCGGCCAGCACCTCCCTGAAATCTTCAACGCTTGCGATGTTCTCACCCGCGGCGATCGGCATCTTCGCGGCAGCCCGCAGCCTGCGCCATGCCTCGCGCGGCCGGTCGGCGCGGATCGGCTCCTCCAGCCAGCGCAGATCGAACGCGGCAAGCCGCGGCAGCATCTCGAGCGCCTGATCCACCGACCAACCCTGGTTGGCGTCGGTGGCGAGCATGCCGGCGCCGACGACGGCACGCAGCGCGGAGAGGTTGGCGAGGTCGGTCTCGGCACCGAAGCCAACCTTCAGCTTCAGCGCACGATGGCCGCGCTTCAGCGCGGCTTCGGCCGTCTGCGCGGCGCCACCGGGATTGATGCCGCTGGCATAGACCTTGATCTTGCTCGACTGGCCGCCGAGCAACCGCCACAGCGGCAGCTTCCGACGTCGCGCGAAAAGGTCCCACAGCGCGAGATCGATGCCTGAAATCGCCTGTGCGAACGGACCGGGCTCGCCGCATTGGAGCGCAAGCACCTCGGTGCCTTTGCTCATGATCTCGAAAGCCTGAGCGGGATTGTCGAGCTTGCGCCCGACAAGGCCGGGCGCAAGCACTTCATTGACAAGTCGGGTGCGATGCTCCGCGCCCGGTGCGGGGAAATTGGACCAGGCTTCACCCCATCCCTCGACGCCGTCTTCGTCAGTCACGCGAACGAAGACGGCGGGACGGTTGAGCATCTTGCCGAACGACGTCACCACCGGCGTCGCCAGCGGATAGCGATAGCAGAACGCCTCGATCGAACGGAGGATGAAGCTGTCAGTCACGTTGCAAATCCTGCGAGATGAGGCGGAGCCACCAATATCTCAGTAGGCGCGTGCGAAGTCACCTTCCTGCTTGATGTCCGTGAACACCGGGAAGCGCGCCTTCCAGGGCGTGCCCTTGGCCGTGGTCAGCTTGTTGAGCCGCTCGAGCACGTTGAGGCCATCCTTGCGCAAGCTGGCCGACACCGCGGCGCGGTCCGGGAAATTCTTCAGCACCGCATCGAGCCAGATAGTGCGGCCCGCCAGGAAGCCGCTTGCGCCCGCGGCATAGGAGTACTCGAGCACGCGCTCGAACTTTTCCGGCGCGGCACCGCCCGACAGCAGCACCCAGGGGATGCTGCGCTCGCGGCAGATATCGCCGATCGCATCGAACTCCTTCTGCGCGGCCTTCGCCTCGGCGCTGCCGTCGCGGGCCGGCAGGCTGTTGGCGGCCAGCGGGCTCTCCAGCTTGAGGAGATCGACGGCGTATTCCGGCTTGGCAAATTCGCGCACGCTGTCGATCACGAGGGCGGGCAGCTTGCCGGGCGATTCCACGTAGTCGGCGGTGTGATTGGCGCTGCCGAGGAACGGATAGACCAACAGTTCGAGCACGTAGGGAATATCGTGGCGGGCGCAGTCCTCGCCGATCTCGCGCACGAATTTCTTCTGGTGCTCGTTCACCGCGGCATCGGCGTCCGGCCGGTACCAGGCCAGCACCTTGACGGCGTCTCCGCCCATGGCGCGGATCTTCTCGACGCTCCAGTTGGTAATGGCACGCGACTTGCGGCCGCCTGCGGTCTCCTCGACCCGATGCTCCTCCAGCGTCATGATCAGGCCGCAGCGCGGCGGCAGCAGATCGATCGCGGCGGGCACGGCAAAGTTCGGATCGAACAGCATCGAGCTGCAATGCGGCGCGAGGTTCTCGACCAGCAGGCGCTTCGCCGCCGTGACGTCGGAATATTCGACCTGGTCTCGCGTGATGCCCTTTGCTTTCGCGATGGCATCGAACAATGGCGGCCGCTGGTCCAGCGCGACCATGCGAAAGTGGCCATCCGCGTCAGCAAGCCGTGCCAGGCCGCGGTTCTTTCCAATCGTTCTCATGGCTTCGTCCTCATGAATACAAGACACTCGTTGATGGTGGGGATTCCGTTGCGACCGCCGGCGTGGCGGCATTTCATGGCGGCGGTCGCCGCCGAAAACGCCATGGCGGCGCGCACGTCGAGGCCGGCGCCGATTGCCACCGCATAGGCACCGTGGAAGACGTCGCCTGCGCCGGTGGTGTCGACGACGTCGACGGCATAGGCGGCCTGCCGGTGCAACCGGCCGTTCCCGTACCAGCTCACGCCGCCCTCGCCGCGGGTGACGGCAAGGACACGGCAGCCGAAGCGCGCAAGCGCAGCAAGGCTCTCATCCTGGGCCGAGCCCGCAAAGGCTGTGAGCGCGGGCTCGGAGAAGATGGCGTGGTCGGTCAGTGGCAGCAACCGCTCGAAGACATCAGGCTCGGCCATGTCACCATCAAGCACCGTCGGAATGCCGCGCGAGCGCGCTTCCCTGAACAGCGTCGCTGCGCCCTCGACCCAGCGCGGATCAGCCAGCACGGATGAGGCGCGCGCAACGATTTCGATTGGAAGCCAGTCGGCGGACTCGGGATAGAGGCCGCGGAAATTCACGATCTGCCGCTCACCCGAGCTGTCGACCATGATCCCGGAGACGGAGGAGCGGCCATCGGGAAACAACCGGAAGTTCTCGACGTCGACGCCCTCGGCCGCAAAGGCCGCCTTCATCTCGTGACCTGCGGCATCTTTGCCTGCCCGACCCCAGAACGCGACGGACGCGCCGAGCCTTGCCGCCGCAACCGATGCGTTGGCCGCCATGCCGCCGCCGAGCGTGCCGTACTCGAGCGCCCTGATCTTCTCGCTTCCACCCGCGAACGGCCGGTCGACGCGCCAGACCTGGTCGAGCGCGGACAGGCCGAGACAGATCACGTGCACGGGCCTTGCCTTGGACGCGACGTCCGCCAGCGCCGAGAGATCGCCGATGTCGACCGACGCGCTCACCGCAGGACCTCTCCGTTGCCGGCATCGAATAGATGCGTCTTGCCCGGCTGCGGGCACAGATTGATGCGATCGCCGACTTTCGGCCGCAGCGCCGGATCAACCCGCGCAATCGCCGAACCGCCGCCGAGATCGAAGTGGATCAGCGTGTCCGAGCCGAGCGGCTCGACCAGCTTGACGTTGATCGCGACGCCATCGGCGGACTCTGGAGCGACCGCGAAATGTTCGGGACGAATGCCGAGCACGGCGCTGCCGGCGTTGCTCAGGCAGGCTGTGGTCTCGCCGTCCAGAGGCACCACCGTCTTGGATTGCGAGAGAATTGCGCCGTCCTGCCGCCACTCGACCGGGAAGAAGTTCATTGCGGGCGAACCGATGAAGCCGGCGACGAACTGGTTGGCCGGGCGCTCGTAGACCGTCTCCGGCGTGTCGTATTGCTGGATCGTGCCGCTCTGGAGCACCACGATCCGGTCGGCCATGGTCATGGCCTCGATCTGATCGTGGGTGACGAAGACCATGGTGGTCTTGAGCTCCTGCGACAGCGCCTTGATCTCGGCGCGCACCTGTCCGCGCAGCTTGGCGTCGAGATTGGACAGCGGCTCATCGAACAGGAACGCCTTGGGGTTGCGCACGATGGCGCGGCCCATGGCGACGCGCTGGCGCTGCCCCCCGGAGAGCTCCTTCGGCTTGCGGTCGAGATAGGGCTCGATGTGCAGCAGCGCGGCGGCGCGCCTCACGCGGGCATCGATCTCGGCCTTCGGCACGCCCCGCAGCTCCAGCGCAAACGACATGTTGTCGTAGACCTTCATGTGCGGATAGAGCGCGTAATCCTGGAATACCATGGCGATGTCGCGTTGCGCGGCCTGCACGCCGTTGACGCGCTTGTCGCCGATATAGAGCTCTCCCGACGAGATCGGCTCGAGCCCGGCGATGATCCGCAGCAAGGTCGACTTGCCGCAGCCGGACGGGCCGACGAAGACGACGAATTCGTGGTCCGCGATCTCCAAATTGAGATCGGGGATCACGGTGAAATTGCCGTAGCGTTTGGTGAGGTTGCGGATCGAGATCGAGGCCATGATCGCTCAGTCCAGCGCCAGCACAGGCTTGATCAGTTCGCCCTTGGCGAAGCGGGCGAAGTTTTCGGGGAGCGCCGTGAGACCAAATTCGCCGTCGACCAGGACGCGGTATTCGTCCTTGTACGTGCGCAGCAGCTCGACATTCGGCTCGAAGTCCGAAACCGGGAAATAGAAGGTCCGGATCATGTAGAAATCCTTGCGCCGGAACACCTTGCCCTCCTCGATGGTCCAGGGCGCGGCGTTCTCGCCGACCAGCACCAGGGCGCCGCGCGGCAGGACCAGCTCGATGCCGAGATTGCGCGCTGCGTGCGCGCCGGAGCATTCCATGATGAGCGTAAAGCGCCTCGAGGTATCGCCGACCGGGTGCGCCTTCGCACCGAAGGATTGCGCGATCTCGAGCCGCGCTGCATTGGGGTCGGCGACATGGACGTCGTCGTAGCCGAGCGCACGGAGCGCCAGCACGACGCCGAGGCCGACGGGCCCTGCTCCCATCACAAGGACCGGTCCGGCTTCATTTGGCGGCACGACGCGGCTAACGAAGCGGACCGCGTGCCCCGACGTGCCGATGGTGTCGAGCAGCAATGGCGCGAGGCTGTCCTCGATATCGTCAGGCACCGGCAGCAGGCAGTTCTCCGGCACCGGCACGTATTCGGCATAGCCGCCCGGCCGGTTCCAGCCGATCAGGCTGGACACTTCCAGGCACATCTGGGTGTCGCCGCGTTTGCAGGCGGCGCAATGGCCGCAGTGCAGCGGAATGTAGACGGCGCAGCGGCGGCCGTGCAGCCTGTGACCGGGCTGCTCGACCATGCCGAAGATCTCATGGCCTGCGGTGAACTCGGCGCCCTTGTGCCAGAGCTTGAAGTCCGAGCCGCACAGCGCGGTGCGCGAGACGCGCACGAGCACCTCGCCCGCGCCGACATCAGGTATCGCCACGCGCTCGATGGTGATGCGATCGTTGCCGTGGAAGACCGCGGCCTGCATGATCGAATTGGGACGGGGCGATACATTCATCAGAGGTCTAGCCTTTCACCGCGCCGAGCGTCAGTCCGGACACCAGCCAGCGCTGAACCAGGGCGGCCAGCACCAGCGGCGGCAATGCGATCAGCGTCGCCGCGGCCATGAGGGCGCCCCATTGCGTCGAGCCTTCGCCGATGAAGTTGAAGGCCGCCGCGATCAGCGTCTTGGTGTCGCCATTGGAGAGCACCAGCGCAAACAGGAAGTAGTTCCACGAAAACACGAAGGCGAGGATCGCCGCGACCGCAATGCCTGACGCCACCAGCGGCATCGCGATGCGCCAGAGGATCCGCGTGACGCTGCATCCGTCGACCTGCGCAGCCTCGAACACGCTGCGCGGAATGGCGTCGAAGGACGGCAGCAGCACCCAGATCACGATCGGCAGCGTGATCACGGCATGGCTGAGGATCAGCGCGGTGTAGGAGCCGATCATGCCGACCTGCCGGAACATCACGTACCAGGGCAGCAGGAACAGCGTGCCCGGCGCCATGCGCGCGGCCAGCGTGAGAATTGCCGGCCACGTGATCCGCGTCCATGACACGGCGAAGGCGGCCGGAATGCCGAACAGCAGCCCCAGCGCGGTCGAGCCGACGGTGACGATGAGGCTGTTGAATGCGTAGCTCAGGAACGGCGTGGTCCTGGTCAGCTCGACGTAATTCTCCAGCGTCGGCGAGAAGACCAGCGTCGGCGGATAGGCGGTGACCTCGAAGGACGGCTTGAACGAGGATAGCACCATCCACACCGTCGGCGCCATGATCAGCGCACCGGCCAACACGAGCTGCATCGTGTTGAGCCATCGGATCCAGCGATCGGTATTGGCGGCATCGGTCATGGCGTCACCAGGCGACTGCGCCGCGCAGGCGATTGAAGGCGAGCACGGCGCCGAACACGATCGCCGTCAGCGTCAGCATCAGGGCGCTGGCATAGCCGATGTTGAAGAACTCGAAGCCGACCCGGAAGCCGTAGATGTTGAGCGTGTTCGAGGCGTTGCCCGGGCCGCCCTGCGTGGTGATGTAGATGATGTCGAAGAAGCGCAGGAGATCGACGCTGCGCAGGATCGCCGCGGTGACGATGGTCGGCAGCAGCAAAGGCAGCGTGATCCGCTGGAAGGTCTTGAACGGGGACGCACCGTCGATTTGGGCGGCCTCGTAGACGCTCGGCGGCAGCGACTGCAGACCGCCCAGCACGATCAACGCGACATAGGGGGTCCATTGCCAGCTGTCGATCAGCGCCACGGTCGGAATGACCCATCTCGGCGAAGCCAGCCAGTCCGACGGCGGCAGGCCGAACGATTGCAGGATGTAGTTCGCCGCCCCCAGCGACGGATCGAGGATCACCAGCCACATCATGCCGGCGACCACGGGCGGCATCATGAAGGGCGAGATGAACAACGAGCGGACGATGCCCGGCAGGCGCCTGGCGTGGAACAGCACCAGCGCCAGCCAAACGCCGAAGACGAGCTGCAGCACCAGCGACAGCACATAGAGCGCGATCGTGACCCACAACCCGTGCCAGAATTCGACGTCGGAGATCAGCTTGGAATAATTGGCAAGACCCGCGAAAGACTGCTTGCCGGTGGAAGAAAAGGTCTGGAAGCCGAGCCAGATCGTATAGACGACGGGAAACGCGATCATCGCGACCGTGAACAGCACGGCCGGCGCCGAGAGCGCCGCCATCTCCAGCTTCTGCCGGTCCTGCGTGAGTGGCGCAGCCGTATCAGACATGCGTTCCTGTCCTTCGATCGAATGAGGTGCCGGCAGGCAGCGAGCCGGCCGGCACCGGGCGGTCAGTTCAGCGCGATCAGCGCGTCCAGCCCCTTGTCGGCATCCGCGCAGGCCTGGTCGATCGGCTTTTGCTTCAGGATCAGATCCTGCACGGCCTGGCCGATGAACTCGCGCGATTGCGGATTGGCGACGATGGGATAACCGACTTCGGACGTGCCCTTGGTGGCGAGCACGTCGAGCGCGGCCTGCCATTCCTTGCGGACCGGCTCCTCGTCGATCCACTTGCGATATTCCGGGTCTTTGGCGACCGACGGGCGCGGCGGTGCGATGCCCTGCAGCGCCATCTTCTTCTGCACGTCGGGGCTGGTCGCCCACTGCACGAAATACCAGGCCGCGTCCGGCTGCTTGCTGTGCGAGGACACCGCCATGCCCCAGCCGATCGTCGTCGGCACCTGGCCGGCCTCACCCGCCGGGAACGGCAATAGGCCGGTGTCCTTCAGGCGCGCGCCGCCTTCCATGACCGTGCGGAGCTCGTTCGACGACTCGAACGCCATCGCGGCGCGGCCGCTGCGATACAATGCGGAGATCTGCTGGAAGCTGTAATTGACGACGCCGGGCGGGCCGAAATCGCGCAGCAGCCGGCTATAGGTGTCGAGCGCCTC
>JAEWBW010000418.1 GCA_023390955.1 Pseudomonadota bacterium | reverse complement strand
TCCAGAACGTGGATGGCCGGGACAAGCCCGGCCATGACGGTTACGAAGGAACTAGCGTCGGGCAGCCTCAATACATCTGCAGCGGCAGCACGTCGCCGCCAGGGCCCACCAGGAGGCCCCAGGCATCGCCTGCAGCCACCGTGAGGGTCTCGGTGCGGGCAGGCTTCCCAGGCATGCGCAGCGCGTACTGGTACTTGCCGGGAGGCAGGTCGAGCATCGGACCCTTCGCCGATTTCGGACCGCCCGCGCCGGCCGCGATCTTGACCGTCTGGTTGTTGATGGTCAGCGAGGCTTCCTTCTCGCCCATGTTGCCGAGCATGACCCTGGCCTGTCCGGCCTTCGGCATGATGTCGGCCTTGGCTGCCGCTTGCGGATTCCGCTGCACCAGATTGACGGTGGTCTCACCTCTGGCCCGGCCGAGCTTCAGTGTGGCGGGTCCTTCCGGTGACGTGAAGGCAAGTTCGGCCCGATCGTCCGTCACGGTCGCGCCGTCAGCCTTTTCCTGCCAGCCGCGCTTGGGCAGCTCCGTGCGATAGAAGGCGAGGACCTCACTGAGCGAAGCGGGAATGCTGGCTTCGAGCTCGGTGCGGAACGACTGGTCGCTGCCGGGGAATTTGCTCGAGCTGATCCCGCGCGATGAGCGCTGGGATGGCACTGGCAGTGCGCTCTCGGGATCGAGCGTGAGCGGCTCGGACGCTTTGGCCTGTTCCGCCTTGGCTTCAACCGATTTGCCTTGAGCTGCTTTGGCCTCGACCGGCTTCGCGCCAGCCACGACCAGGCCGGTGCCGTCGGCGCGGACCGTCACTTTCGGCCCCATCTGCATCACGGTCATCGAGATCGACTTGCCGCTCCTGGAAAAATTCATCACCGCCATGTTCGGCTGGTTGATGACGGAGGGCTGCTCCTTCCAGCCAGCAGTCTTCAGCGACGCGCGATAGAACGTGGCGAGTGTCTGCACGCTCGAGGCGGACGTGAATTCGAGCCGGCCGGCGCTCTCTTCGAACTTCACGCCTTCAGCGTTTTCGGGTAGCGGCACCGGGGTCTTGCTGTCGGCGCTCGCGCTGAGCGGCGCATCCGACAGCGCGGCCGCCTGCACCTTGCGCCGCGCTTCGTCGGCGGCGATGACCTGCCTCGCAGCAGTCTCTGCATCCCTGAAGAACTTTTCGTCGGCTTCCTTCTTCGCCCTGGCGCGGGCGGCGAGCGCGGCTTCCTTCACCTGCACGTTCAGGCTGGCCATGGTGAAATCATATTTGCGCCCGAGCCGAAGCACGCCGGTTTCCTCGGCGTTGGAGATTTTGATCGCCACTTCGTCGCCGGGCGCGAGCGGCGCGCTGCCCTCCTCCTGCCAGCCGCGCGCGGCGAGCTCGCGATGATAGAAGGCGAGCACGGCGGGCAGGTCGGCCATCACGGCCGCCGACATCTCGCGCTTGTTGGAGCTGGTGCCGCCGAGGCTCTTGGCCGTCTTGGTCGGATTCGGTCGCGGCAGGCCGGCGAGATCGCTGTCGGCCTTGAGCTCGCCCGGCAGCGCGAAGGGCGCGACGCGGATATCGACATTGGTGCGGCCGTCGTCGCGGCGCGTCAGCGTCACCATGACCGGCTTCTGCTTGTAGAAGCCGGGCTCCTTGGTGTCGGGATGCTCGTAGAACGCGCGCAGGCCGTTGGGGACGGTCTCATCCAGGTTGGTCGTCCAGCGTGCGGCGGTTTCCGGCGTGAGCTTCTGCCAACCGATCGCAGCCATTTCCTTCGCGTAGAAATCCGACGTCGCATCGAGCGCCGTCGGCGCGACACAGCCGAGATAGGGCCGGGTGCCGTCGAACATGATATCGCTGGCTCCGCCGGGAAACGGCACGTTGGCGTAGATCCGGTCACTGGAATAGTGGACCATGGACTGGTCGGGCCGGCCGAGGCCTTGCGTGAGATAGACCGAGAGGCCCTGCTGTCCCTTCTTGAAGTTCAGCGTGGTGTTCTTCTCTTCCAGCGGCCGCACGTAGGGCACCCAGCCGTCATCGCTGAGGAGCTTTCGCACCGCAGGCAGCGTGGCGGCCGTCGGCGTCGGCATGCGGTATTCGAGGCGCCAGGATTCCGACTTCGCTCCTTCCTCCGTCGCACCTTCGAGCTTCGGCAGCGCGTGGACGTCGACGATGCCGGGATCGGCGGCGGTCGCGACAGAGCAGCTCGCGACCAGGAACAGGCCGCATGCGAGCAGCCGCCATCGTGCCGGGATTTGCATCCCGCGCCGGATCATCGACATCGTTAACTCTCCAGGATATCGCGCGGGTCTTCATCCTCGCGCAATTGCGGGCTGCGGGATTGTCGGCGCAGCCTCAGTGCAGGAGTCGCGGCGGGAACCAGAGAGGTTCAATAGAGCTGGAACGGCGTCGATGGCTTGCCGTCATGCCCGACCGCGACCTCCCAGGAATCGCCGGCCGCAAGGTCGAGGGCATGCGTGGTGGCCGGATGGCCCGGCACACTGATCTCGTAGGTATATTTGCCGGGCCGCAGATCCAGCGACACGGCGCGGGTACCGGCGGCGCGCTTGATGGTCCGGTCGTCGATCACGAGCGTGGCTTCGGTCTCGCCGGTATTGGAGAACAGCAGCATCGCGCGGCCGGCCTCGGGCATGAGGTTCGCGTTGCTCGCGACAGATGCGTTCTTCTGCACGAGGCTGACCATTGTGCTGCCGTCCCTGCGGCCGAGCTTCAGAACGCCCGGCCCGAGCGGTGAGGCGTAGGCGATCTGCACGTGATCGGCGGTGATCAGCGCGCTATCAGGCTTTTCCTGCCATCCGGCCTTTTCGAGTTCGGTGCGGTAGAAGGCGAGCACGTCACGGAGCGCGACGGGCACGGTGGTGCCGAGGCTTGTGCGGAGCGGGGTTTCGTTGCCGAATACCACCGTGGTGAAAGTTTCTCGGTAGCTGTAACGCGTCGGCGCGGGCAATTTGCTATCTGGATCGGGTGTGAGCGCCGGGGCGAATAACGATGACAGTTGCGGGGCCCAGGCGCTCGCGCTTGCCGCGATCATGCAGCTGGCCAGGAAGACGAGACCGCACGCGAACGCCCGCCATCGTGCCAGGGCTTGCGCCCCGGGCCTTACTGTCCGCATCTCACTCTCCAGGAATGTCGCGCCTTGTGTCATGGCGCGATGAGTGACGGCTGCGACACCGTCGGCGCGGCCTCTGGCAACTAGTCGCGGCGAGCGAGGGGGCGGTTCAAGGACAGCTATTTCCGGCGGGCCGAGACCCGTCCGTTCTCGACGTCGAACACCTCGCCCCCGGTGCCGATCTCGGCGAACGCCGCCGGGTCCGCGCCGGTCAGCCACACCTGCGCGCCGAGCTTGCGCAGCTCGTCGAACAGCGCGGCGCGCCGGTTCGGATCGAGGTGCGCGACGACCTCGTCGAGCAGCAGCAGCGGCACGATGCCGGTCATCTCGGCCACCAGCGTCGCATGCGCCAGCACCAGCCCGATCAGCAGTGCCTTCTGCTCGCCGGTCGAGGCGTCGCGCGCCGGCATGCTTTTTGGCGCGTAGACCACCTGCAGATCGGTGAGGTGCGGGCCGTCGGTGGTGCGGCCGGCAATCGCGTCGCGCGGACGGTTGTCGCGCAGGATCTGGCGGTAGCGGTCCTCGACCGACGTCGCGGTCTCCGTCAGCAGCGCGTTCTCCATCCAGCCGTCGAGCGCGATCTGCGCCGACGGAAACGCCGACGATTGCGCGCGGGCATTGAGCATGCCGGTCAGCCGTGCCGCGGTCTGGCCGCGCGTTGCCGCGACTGCGACCGCGAGTTCGGCGGTCTCGCGCTCGATCGCGTCACACCAATGGTCGTCGTAATTGCGCGTTTCGAGCAGGCGGTTGCGCGAGCGCAGCGAGCGGTCGAGTGCGGAGATGCGGCTGGAATGCTCGCTGTCGATCGCGAGCACGAGGCGGTCGAAGAACCGCCGCCGTTCCGACGCCGCACCCATGAACAGCCCGTCCATCGCCGGCGTCAGCCACACCATGCGGATGTGGTCGCCGAATATTGTCGCCGAACTGACGGGCTCGCGGTCGATGCGGCAGCGCCGGCTGACCGCGCTGTCGGCCTGGGGCGCATCGATGCCGGTGCCGAGCGTCGCCAGCCCCAGCGCGCCCTCGACCTGGGCTGATACCGCCCAGGAGCCGTCACCCTGATTGTCGGCGACATCCTCCAGCGTCGCGCGCCGCAGGCCCCGCCCGGGCGAGAGAAACGAGATCGCCTCGATGCAATTGGTCTTGCCGGCGCCATTGGGCCCGACCAGCGCCACCATGTCAGCCGCCGTCTCGAGCCCCGCCGCCCGATAATTGCGAAAATGCGTCAGCGTCAGGCGATGAATGCGGGAGGGGGTCATCAGCTATTCGTCATGGAGGCGATTCTTCCCTCCCCCCTTGTGGTTGTGGGTGGCGCCTCACTATGTGTGGCGACGGGTGAGGGGTATCTTACCGCCCGGCGAGCTTTGCAAGGATGTCTTCCAAGACAGAAGCGGATTGTTGCAACACGTCGTTGTTCCAGTAGCGGGCGATCTGAAATCCTTCGGCGTTGATGGTCGCGTCACGAATGGCGTCACGTTCTGAATCCGAATGCTGGCTTCCGTCGATCTCGATCACGAGACTTTTCTCGAAGCAGACGAAGTCGAGAATGTAGCTCTTGAACGGAACCTGTCGGCGAAATTTGAATGTGGAGAGCCGTCGATCCCTCAACAAGCGCCACATTGCGGCTTCCGCATCCGTCGGCTGGTGCCGCATATTCTTCGCAAACTGGCGGAGATGCTTGGCGGTTGGCCGATGGTGCGGATCCTGTGGCACCTGAGCTCATCCCGAATAAGGCGGAGGCAGCGTGCTCTCACCCTCTCCCCTTGTGGGAGAGGGTGCCGACGCGAAGCGGCGGCGGGTGAGGGGTTGTCTCAGCACTGAAGGTGCCGCGAGAGGACCCCTCACCCAAGCCAGTTCGTGGCAAACAGCGGTGCTGCCCTCTCCCACAAGGGGAGAGGGCGCAATAACGGGCGTCGTGTTCGGTTCTAGAGGCAGGGTGCGCCGGCGAGGGAGCACGTCCCTCACACCCGCATCGGCATCAGCACGTACAGCGCGCTCTTGTCGTCGCGGTCCTGCACCAGAGTCGGCGAGCCGGGGTCGGCGAGGCGGAGCATTGCGACGTCGCCTTCGATCTGGGCGGCGATGTCGAGCAAGTAGCGGGAGTTGAAGCCGATATCGAGGGCGTCGGAGGCGTACTCGACCTCGATCTCCTCGGTCGCGCTGCCGGAATCCGGATTGGTCACCGACAGCACCAGCTTGCCCGGCGACAGCGACAGTTTTACCGCGCGCCCGCGTTCGCTGGAGATGGTCGAGACGCGGTCGACCGCGGCCTCGAAGTCCTTCTTGTCGACGATCAGTTCCTTGTCATTGTTCTGCGGAATGACGCGGCCGTAATCGGGGAAGGTGCCGTCGATCAGCTTCGAGGTCAGCACCACATTGCCGATCGTGAAGCGGATTTTTGCCTGCGACAATTCGATCGTGACTTCGGCTTCGTTGTCCTCGATCAGGCGCTGCGCCTCGCCGACGGTTTTCCGCGGGATGATGACGCCGGGCATGCCGGCGGCGCCCTTCGGCTGCACCAGGTCGAGCTGGGCGAGGCGGTGGCCGTCGGTGGCGACGCCGCGCAGGGTTGCGGCCTTTGCGGTACCGGCGGCATGCAGATAGATGCCGTTGAGATAATAGCGCGTCTCTTCGGTGGAGATCGCGAACTGGGTGCGGTCGATCAGCCGCTTGACGTCCTTGGCGGCGAGGCCAAACGAATGCGACATGTCGCCGGCGGCGAGATCGGGAAAATCATTCTCCGGCAGGGTCTGCAGCGTGAAGCGCGAGCGGCCGGCGCGGATCGCCAGCACCGAGCGGTCGCCGTCGCCTTCCAGCACGATCTGCGAGCCGTCGGGCAGCTTGCGCACGATGTCATAGAACATGTGCGCCGGCACGGTGGTGGAGCCTGCCGTCGCGGTCTCGGCCGCCAGCGTTTCCGTCACCTCGAGATCGAGGTCGGTCGCCTTCAGGGAGAGCTTTGCGCCCTCGGCGCGGACCAGCACGTTGCCCAGGATCGGAATCGTGTTGCGGCGTTCGACCACGCGGTGGACATGGCCCAGCGATTTCAGGAGTTGCGCGCGTTCGACCGTAACCTTCATTGCACCACCCGCCAGGTCCCCAGGAGGGACCGAGAAACATCACGTTGAGAAAGCCGGGCGGCCGAACCGCGCGCCACGGCACGTCAGAGCCCGAAAAGCCGGGATCATCGAGCCGATATGACCAAAGCCTTTGGGGTCGCGCAAGGTGGCTCGAATGGCCCCCGGATTCAAGGGATCGCCGCCCAGTTCCCCACGATTAACAGGCCCAGGACTTAACAGGCCCAGGACTTAGAGGCCGATGACCGCAAAACGCCCCGGCGGTGGCCGGGGCGTCAAAAAGCGTCATCGGGAAGAAAGGCTAGGCGTTTATTCCTGAAGCTGGCGCTTCAGCGTTTCGACCTCTTCGGACAGCGCGGTGTCCTTGCCGACCAGGCCTTCGATCTTGCGCACGGCGTGCAGCACCGTGGTGTGGTCGCGTCCACCGAAGCGGCGGCCGATCTCCGGCAGCGAGCGCAGGGTCAGCGTCTTGGCGAGGTACATCGCCACCTGCCGCGGGCGGACCACGTTGGCGGTCCGGCGTGAGGACAGCAGGTCGGAGCGGCTGACATTATACTGTCGTGCCACCACGCGCTGGATGTCCTCGATCTTGATGCGCTTGGGCTCCTGCGGACGGATCAGGTCGCGCACCTCGTGCTCGGCCATCTCCAGCGTCACCGGCCGGTTGTTGAGTTTCGAATGCGCGAGCAGACGGTTGATCGCGCCTTCGAGATCACGGCCGTTATGGGTGATGGCGCGGGCGAGATAGGTCAGCACCTCCTCGGGCACCGCGAAGGTCGCATGATGGACGCGGGCGGCCTGCACGCGCGACTTGAGAATGCCGAGCCGGAGCTCTTCGCCGAGCGAGCCCATCTCGACCACGAGGCCGCCGGCCAGCCGCGAGCGCACGCGGTCGTCGAGGCTTTCGAGATCGGACGGCGGCCGGTCGGCCGCGATCACGACCTGGCGGCCGGCATCGATCAGCGCGTTCAGCGTGTGACAGAACTCGGCCTGCGTCGACTTGCCCTGCAGGAACTGCAGGTCGTCGATGACGAGCACGTCAATGCCGCGCAGCGCTTCCTTGAAGGCAAGTGCGGTCTGCGTCTTCAGCGCGGCGACGAAGCCGTACATGAATTTTTCCGCGGTGAGATAGAGCACCTTGCGCTCGTTGCCGGAATTGCCGGCCCAAGTCACCGCCTGCAGCAGATGCGTCTTGCCGAGGCCGACGCCTGCATGAATGTAGAGCGGGTTGAACATGACGGGATCGCCGCGGCGGCCTTCGGCGACCTGACGCGCGGCCGCATGGGCCAGCGTGTTGGAACGGTCGACGACGAAGCTTGCAAAGGTCAGGCGCGGATCGAGCGGCGAGCCGCCGAGCGCGTCATGGCTGGCCGAAACCGGCGCAGTCGCGGTCGAGCGCAGCTCGGGAGCCGGCGCGCGACGTGCTTCCACCGGTGCAGGCGCTTCCTTGACCGGCGCAACGGGACGCACTGCGGTACGGACCGTCAGGTCGATGCGATGCACTTCCGGCAGCTCGGCCTGCCAGCAGGTGAGCACGCGCTCGGCATAATGGGCCTGGATCCAGCTCTTGAGGAAGCGGGTCGGAACCGAAAGCCGCACGCTTTCATCCTGCACGCCCTCGAGATCCATCCGCGCGAACCAGCTCGTATAGACGTCCTCGCCGACGCTCGAGCGCAGCCGCCCCTTCACGCGTGACCAGCGATCCTGTTCCGATGTCATAGCTTGAATACTTTTCTTGAGAGATATGGTTGCGTTGTGAATGCCGTTGCAGGGTTCCTGCCACGGCATGACCTCAAGCGAGCCCATCCCCGGACACAGCTCCGCCGCGCGGTGAAATCACCGTTGGGCCGGATTAGCGATGTCGGAAACGGATTGTCGCGAGGTCAGCGCGTACTCGGCGCGCCCTCACAGGTCAGAGGCTGGCTGCAATACGGATCTGAAGCGGAATCGTTGGAAAAAGAAATTTGTGTCAATACCGCGTTGAATCCGTAGGACATGATACCTCCCCGTCCTGCCGTGATCGCTCACGGCAAGGTCCTGCGTGTAGTCCAAGAACGGCGCGTCAGAACGCAAAACGGTTCAGTCGCGACGTTCGGCCCGTCTGTACTCACTTGTCCACTGGCTCTGCCTGGCGCTTGTCGGTCCGGTCTCTCCCCGTCCTGCTCACTTGCACCGGAGCGCAAACGAGATGAAAGTCTCTCCCCGAGACGTTCAGACAAAGAAATGCCGTTCCCATATTGCTATGGGCTCTGACCCGACAATCGCTTGGTAAAGCGTCGCCAACGTGCACACCGCCGCCGATTTGCACGCTCGCCTCGTTTCTAAAACCGCGCTGGTCTCAAGATCGTGGGCGCCGCGAACGATTAAAGAAATACACGATGCGCTAAGACTCGCAACGGAATTGATTCACTGTTGAGGCGCCAAAAAACTTGTTCTGCGTTAACGCCGCGCCGGAGTTGTTCACAGACTTGAGAGCAAGTTGTTGAATCCGTGCACAGAGTCGAACGTCCGCCGAGTCATGTGACAATTCTCGAACGGCTGCCAAAAAAAATTTACAAAAGCTTCACGTGCGCGACGCGTGAGGTCGTTTTCCAAATGCTTGTCGCTGCTATGTGGATAAGTGATTATTGAGTCATCGTTTTTTGAGTCCCGTTTGACAGGGTAACTCCACCACAAAGCGTGTTCCCGGAAGATTACGGTGTGCAGAACTTTTGCGTCTGCGAATGCAGATTGGCCCCGTCGCACAAGGGTTTTCGCAACGCAGTGAAAAAGTTTCCGGTGTTGCAAAACAAACGTCAGGTAAATTTACGGAGCTTGGTGCGGACGACACGACTTTAGTCGTCTGCTGCAACATCGTTCGTCGCGCGAGTGCATGCGTACGCATGATCAAAAAACAAAAAGCCCGGCGGAAGCCGGGCTCGTTGAAGACTTGCGATGCTCGATCAGATCAATTGATCGGATCAGCCGATCAGCTCACTTGCCAGATTACTTGGCGAGCTTGGCGATCTGAGCGGTGAGCCGCGAAACTTTCCGGCTCGCATTGTTCTTGTGAATGATGTTGCGCTGGGCGGCGCGCATCAGCGCGGGCTCGGCGTTCGCGAGCGCCTTCAGAGCAGCGGTACGGTCGCCGGTCGAGATCGCTTCCTCGACAGTGCGGACGACGCCACGCATCTGGGTGCGGCGCGACTTGTTGACGGCGGTGCGGCGGGCGATCTTGCGCGTCGCTTTCTTGGCGGAAGTCGTATTGGCCATATCTCAAATTCCTCTGCGGCGACCCGTGCTCTGGGTCGGGTGGCGCCGCTGCTTGACCGCGAAATCGACGCTCGGTTTTAGGGTGTTCGATGCAAGGCTGGTCCTGGAACAAGAGCGGCAGCCTTACGGCTCCACCTCAACTGCTCAAAGAACAGCGGCGGCGGGATTGCGCCCGCCGCCAGTTGCGGCCCTTATAGAGGGGGCCTGCGGCACCGTCAACGTCTTAACGGCCGGCGGGGCCACCCTAAAGATGCCCCAGTGGTGGCCCTAACGTACTGACGAGGTTGAATTTCCGCAACCAGCCCGGTATTGGCTGGACCCGCTTTCGAGCCGTTCCGGCCGGACCGCCCTATAAGGTGACGCATGATCCGCGGCTTTTTCCGACTGATTGGCCTGTTGCTGCTGGCCGGCGGGTTCATCTTCATGGTCTATGACGGCGCCCGCTGGGTGGCCGACCAGACCCTGCGGTTCACCCGTTTCGGCCAGTTCTGGAACGACATCAATCAGGCCAGTCAGACCGCGTTCCGGACCTGGGTCGAGGCCAAGGCGCCCTGGCTCTGGACCTCGGTGATCCGCCTGATCCTGGACCAGCCGGTTTTCGCCGTGCTCGGCATCCTGGGCATCGTCCTGATGCTGCTGTTCCGCCCCCGCAAGCCCCTGATCGGCTATTCCCGCGATTGACCTTCAATTCGCGCGGGACTGATCTTCAGGCCCGCTGGGACCGAACTTCAATTCGCGCGGGACTGACGCGACGATGCCGCATGGCGCGGCCCGTAACAGGGCTGCCGTCGTTTGCGTAAATGCCTATATTCCACCAGTCATCGCGAGCCCGCCGCGTAAGGCATTCTGCTTTCGCGGATGTGGCCCGTTCCGGAGATCAGATCATGCTGTTCATGCGCAAATCGTCTGCACTGCCGAGCGCCGCTGAAGCCCTGCCTGGCCGCGCGCAGCCGATTCCGACCGCCTCGACCCATTTCGTCAACGGCCATCAGCTCAAGGCGCCTTATCCGGCAGGCCTCGAGCAGGCCGTGTTCGCGCTCGGCTGCTTCTGGGGCGCGGAGCGAAAGTTCTGGGAGCTCGGCGACGGCGTCTACGTCACCGCTGTCGGCTATGCCGGCGGTCACACGCCCAATCCCACCTACGAGGAAACCTGCTCGGGCCGCACCGGCCACACCGAAGTGGTGTTGGTCGTGTTCGATCCGAAGAAGATCTCCTATGAGCAGCTGCTCAAGACGTTCTGGGAAAGCCACAACCCGACCCAGGGCATGCGCCAGGGCAACGATGTCGGCACGCAATATCGTAGTGCGATCTATACCTATGGCGATGCGCAGCTGAAGGCGGCCAAGGAGTCCAAGGCGGTCTATCAGAAGGCGCTTGCCGCCAGAGGCCTCGATGCCATCACCACAGAGATCCTCCCCGCCGGCGAGTTCTACTTCGCCGAGGACTACCACCAGCAATATCTGGCCAAGAATCCGGCCGGCTATTGCGGCCTCGGCGGCACCGGCGTGTCGTGCCCGATCGGCGTCGGCGTCAGCGCCTGATTCAACCACAAACTCGTCATGCCCGGGCTTGTCCCGGGCATCCACGTTCTTGGCAGTCATGGAAGATCGTGGATGGCCGGGACAAGCCCGGCCATGACGATCTGGAAATGGCCGTGCCGCAGTCGAGCGACCTCGGCGGGTCGAGCGATCGCATAACCCAAAAACCCTCCCGAAACCCTTTATTAACCATACCGGGTGCAAGACTGGAGCTGTCTCCATCTAAGGGATGGCTCCAGTGCGGGTTGCGCGCGCGTTTCGATTGTCGATCTTGGCTGCGATGGCCGCGTTCACCCTCGGCGGGTGCATGCAGACGACCGGGCCGGTCGTAGTCGCCCAGCCGCGCAGCGATCTCGACTACATGGCCTATGGTGCTCCCGGCGCGCCGCGGCCGGTCGTCGTCGCCGACAATTCCGGCGGTGGCGCCATCAGCGCGTTGCGCAGCTCCTTTGCCTCTTCACCCGCACCTGTTCCCGTCGGCTACGCCGCGCCGATGCCCGGCCCGATGGCTGCGCCGATGCCGGTGCGCTACGACGCGTCCTATCACCTCGACGCCGGCGACAAGCTCCGTGTCGTGGTCTACGGCCAGGAAGGTCTCACTAACACCTATGCGATCGACGCCGGCGGCGCGATCACCATGCCGCTGATCGGCGCGGTGCCGGCGCGCGGCCGCACCACGGCGGGTCTGGCTGCCGAAATCGCCGGCAAGCTGCGCAACGGTTATATCCGCGAGCCTTCGGTCGCGGTCGAGATCGAGGCCTATCGTCCGTTCTTCATCCTCGGCGAAGTCACCGCGCCCGGCCAATATCCTTATGTGCCGAACATGACGGTCGAGAGCGCGGTCGCGATCGCCGGTGGCTTCTCGCCGCGCGCCAAGCGCGACGTCGTCACCGTCACCCACAGCGAAGCCGGCGGCTCGATGCGCGCCGTCGTCCCGCTCGGCACGCCCTTGAGCCCCGGCGACACAGTGTTCGTCGCCGAGCGCTGGTTCTAGCTCTCAGCCAATACTCTCTCCGTCGTTCCGGGGCGCGCGGCTTGTCCGCCGAAGCTCGAAGAGCGAAGGCGGAAGCGCGAGCTTTGATGCGCAACTGCGCATCAGAGAGTCCATTTCTCCACCATCGCCGACGCTCAATGGATTCTGGGCCCGCGCCTATCGGTGCGTCCCGGAATGACGGCGGAGGTTATCTCCGAAAATCCAGCCGCCCGTTCGGGAAGCAGCCGTCGATGCGCGCCGCATCGACGATGCGTCCGACCCAGGGGCGCATGATGGCCGGATTGGTCAGGTTGATGTATTTCCCGACCAGCCGATCCGCATCCTCGCGGCGCGCATCGATCAGGCCGTGGCGGCGGCCGCCGTCCCAATCGAACCGCAGATAGATGCGTTCGCCCGCGACGCGCAGCTCGGCGCGTCCCTGTTTCCACTTGTCCGGCGTGTCGCCTTCGATGGTCGGATCGGCGCCGCCGTTCCAGCGGCTCAGCCAGACGCCATCGAGCGGATCGGACGCGGGGAGGGTACTCCATGCGGCCGCGTTGATGTCGTCCGCGCCGCCGGCAAGCCGTGCGGTCGCGGCGTAATCGGCGACCTCCTGATCGTTTGGCGCGGGCACATCCATGGTGCCAAAGGGATTGCGGATGATGAGGTTCGTGTCTGGCTGCTGCATGACGATCTCCTGGCGAGAGCCGGTTGATCAGCCAGCACTAGGCCGCAGGTCGGGACGCGCCCACCCGATTCCTGTTCTTGTCATTCCGGGGCGCGCGGCTTGTCCGCCGAAGCTCGAAGAGCGAAGGCGGAAGCGCGAGCTTTGATGCGCAATTGCGCATCAGAGAATTCATTCCTCCACCGTTGCTGACGCACGATGGATTCCGGGCCTGCGCCTGCTGGCGCATCCCGGAATGACAGACGGAGGGAGCCGCTACTTCGTCAGGTGCTTGGCAAAGAACGCCAGGCTGCGCGGCCAGGCGATGTCGGAGCTGGCCTTGTCGTAGCTCGGACGCTCGTCGCAGTGAAAGCCGTGCTGAGCCCCGGGATAGATGAAGACCTCGACGTCCGGCCGCTTCGATTTGACGGTCTCGACGTCGGTAAGGGGAATGCCCGCATCCTTCTCGCCGAAATGCAGTTGCGTCGGCACTTTCGGCGTCTCGTCCGCGAAGCGTACCACGGCGCCGCCGTAATAGCCGACCGCGGCCTTCAGCCCCGTCAGCCGTGTCGCGGCGACGAAGGCGATGCTGCCGCCCAGGCAGAAGCCGATGATGCCGACCGGGCCGACACTCTGCACGGCGTCGATCGCGGCCTGGGTGTCGCGCAGCATCGCCTCCCAATCCGGGCTGGCGACAAACTTGCGCGCTTCGGCGATCTCGTCGGGCGTGTAGCCCGACTGAAAGTTCGGCGTGGTGCGGTCGAAGATCGACGGCGCGATCGCGACATAGCCTTCCTTGGCCAGCCGGTCACAGACCGAGCGGATGTGGTGATTGACCCCGAAGATCTCCTGGATCACCACCACCGCGCCCTTCGGGCTGCCGGCGGGATCAGCGCGGTAGGCGCCAAACTGGAAATTGTCGGAGGCGGTGAGCTTGATGTCTTGTCCCACGGGATGATCCTTTGATTGGTGGTTGTTGTTTGTTGCTCCTCATCCTGAGGAGCGCGTCAGCGCGTCTCGAAGGATGAAGGCCGAGATGTTGCAGCGGGGCCTTCATGGTTCGAGACGCGGCTTCGCCGCTCCTCACCATGAGGGGATGGAGCTACTCCCACATCCAGTTCTCGCCATAGTCCTCTTTCCATCCTGCCAGCCGTCCGTGACGGAATTGCAGGAACAGGCGGTGGCGCGCGGGCACGAGGCCGCTGCCGCCGAGATTGCGGAGCGCGAGGAAGATCTCGTTGCCGGGACGTCCGCGGACATATCGCAGGGGCTGGCCGAGCGCCTGCGCCGCCTGGCCGGCATCCATCCCGAAGGCGAGCGGCGTGGTGTTCGACAGCGTCATGACGAAGGGCTGGCGTGGCGCTGCCCATAGTTCGGCCTGCGCCGTGCCCGTCATCACGGTCAGCGCGACCGTTGCGCCCGCCAGCATCGCCCGCTTCATTTGTCTACGCCTTGTCAGAACTGTCCTTCGGCAGATTCTCCAGGAACGGGATGACCGCGTCAACAAAGGCCTGCGGCTGGTCGATGTTCACGGCGTGGCCGGCCGCGGGGATCACGACTTTTTGCGCGCCGGGGATCTTTGCCGCCATGTAGTCGGAGGCCGCCAGGAACGGGGTGTCGTCGGCGCCGACCACGATCAGCGACGGCACCTTGATGTTGGGCAACAGCTCCATCACCGCGGCATCGCGCTGGGTCAGCATGCCCCGTGCGGCGCGCGCCAGTCCCGTGGCGTCGCGATGGGCGACGCCCGAGCGTTCGCGGCTGGCAGATTTCAGCACGGCCAACCCTTCCTGGTCGAAGCGTGCAGCCGTGTCGTGGGCGCGCTTGTTCCAGACCTCGCGCGCGTCGTCCTTCTTGAAGCCTGGACCGGTGTCGATGATCAGCAGCGCCCGCGCGCGCTCCGGATGCGCACGGTAGAACGCAAGCGACATGTAGCCACCGAGCGACAGCCCGCCGATGATGGCGCGGCGCGCGCCGACCGCATCGAGGATCGCCGCCATGTCGCCGACCGTCAGCGCCTCGCTATAGGCCGCGGGATCGTCGGGATAATCGGACTGCCCGTGACCGCGCATGTCCCACAGCACCAGTCTGTGCTTGCGGGACAGCGCCTCGATCTGGCCGTGCCACATCTGCGATGTTGAGGAATAGCCGTGGGTCAGCAGCAGCGGCGGGCCGTCGCCGTGAACCTCGTAATGGATCCCAACCCCATCGCGATTGATCTTCGGCATCACACCCATCCCTGCTTTTCTTCTGGTGCCGTCATCCTAGCTTGGCGAGTTACTCGGGGGAAACTGCCCACGCGCGATGGGCATGCATGCATCTCGCGCGCGAACCGTGTCGCTTATTCCGCCGGGCGGTTGTGCGGCCTGCTTGTCGCAACGCACAACGAAGCGATTGTTTTGATCGATTCCAAATTGCATTTGCCTCCGCAAGGGAACGCGATCATTCTTACCGCCAAGGTTGACGCCGACCCGGTGGGCGTCCGCCAGCCAAAGTTGCCGCCGTAAGCGGCTTCATGCACCGGCAGGGGAAGACGCCTATGCCTAACCTCACCATCAACGGGCGGAGTATGTCCGTGGATGCGGCGAACGACACGCCGCTCCTTTGGGCGATCCGTGAGCAATTGCAGATGACCGGCACAAAATTTGGTTGTGGCGCCGGTCTGTGCGGAGCCTGCACCGTGCACGTCAACGGCGAAGCCGTGCGCTCGTGCCAGACCATGGTCGGCGACGTCGCCGGCAAGAAGATCACCACCATCGAAGGTCTCTCCGCCAAGGGCGATCATCCCTTGCAGAAGGCGTGGGTTGCCGAGCAGGTGCCGCAATGCGGCTACTGCCAGTCCGGGCAGATCATGCAGGCGGCCTCGCTGCTTGCGAAGAATCCCAATCCGACCAAGGAAGAGGTCGTCGCGCATATGGACGGCAATCTGTGCCGCTGCATGACCTATTCGCGGATCCAGAAGGCGATCATGCGCGCCGCATCGGAAATGCGCACGGCTTCCAACGCCGGCAACGAGCGGAGGCCCACATGAACGAGCACGTGAAGAACGTCACCCCCGAGATCACCGATCTCAGCCGTCGCTCGTTCCTGGTCGGCACCGCCGCAACCGGTCTCGTGCTCGGCTATGCCGGCATCCCCGGCATCAACTCCGCGCTGGCCGCGCCGAGCAATTTCGAGCCGAGCGTCTGGTACGGAATTGCGCCTGACGGTCTCGTCACCGTGACCTGCGGCAAGGCCGACATGGGTCAGCACATCGCCTCCACCATGGCGCAGATCGTCTGCGAGGAGCTGGGCGCGAAGTGGAGCGACATGCGGGTTGCGCTCGCATCCAACGATCCGAAGTTCAACGACCCCGTGCTCGGGGCGCAGATCACCGGCGGCAGCTGGTCGACCATGATGAACTTCGACGCGATGAGCCGGGCCGGTGCGGCCGGGCGCATGGCGCTGACGGAAGGCGCGGCGGCCGCCATGGGCGTGCCGGCGAGCGAGCTTGTGGTGCGCGATTCCATGATCACGCATCCGAAGTCGAAGAAGTCGATGTCGTTCGCCGATGTCGTCAAGAGCGGCAAGGCCACCAAGACGTTCTCGGCCGACGAGCTCAAGGCGATCAAGCTGAAATCGCCCGATCAGTACACCATGATCGGCGTCTCGGTGCCGCAGCTCGACATTCCCTCCAAGAGTAACGGCACGGCCAAGTACGGCATCGACGTCACGGTGCCCGGCATGGCCTTCGGCGCGATCGTCACCCCGCCGGTTCGTTTCGGCGCGACGGTGAAGTCGGTCGATGACAGCGGCGCCAAGAAGGTGCCGGGCTTCATCAAGGCGGTGACCCTCGACGACAAGACCCAGACGACATCAGGCTGGGTGGTCGCGGTGGCCAACACCTACGCCAACGCCAAGAAGGCCGCGGCGGCGCTGAAGATCAGCTATGACGGCGGACCGAATGCGAAGCTGTCGAGCGCGTCGCTGCTCGACGAAGCGAAGCGGCTGCAGAAACTGGACGATTCCGGCCAGTTCTTCGTCAAGGACGGCGATCCCAATGCGGCGTTCGGGTCGGCGGCCAAGGTGCTGGAGGCGGAATACACCACCAGCATCAACATCCACGCGCCGATGGAGCCGATGAACGCCACTGCGGAGTTCAAGGGCGACATCCTGCACATCTATTCCGGTAACCAGTTCGCGACGCGCTCCGGTGCGATCGCGGCCGCGGCCGCCGGGATCGATCCGAAGTTCGTGGTCATGCACCAGATGTGGCTCGGCGGCGGCTTCGGCCGCAGGCTCGATGCCGACATGATGATCCCCGCGGTGCAGGCGGCGAAGGCGGTCGGCAAGCCGGTCAAGGTGATCTACACGCGCGAAAACGACATGACGATGGATTTCTCGCGTCCGCTCACCTACCAGAAAGTGAAGGCCGGCGTGGACGGCGACAACAAGCTTGTCGCGCTCAGCCACGACGTCGTCTCGGCCTGGCCGACTGCGCGCTGGGGCATCCCCGACTTCCTGTCGCCGTCGGTCGACAAGAAGGGGCCGCTCGACGCCTTCACGGTCAACGGTGCGGACTTCTTCTACACCGTGCCCAACCACCATGTGCGAGCGATCAAGAACGAGATGGCGCACAACGCCACCCCGTCCGGACAGCTCCGCTCGGTGGCACCGGGTTGGACCTTCTGGGCGATCGAAAGCATGATCGACGAGGTCGCGATTGCGGCAGGCCAGGATCCGGCGCAATTCCGCATCGCGCTGCTCGATGGCAAGGGCAAGAACGACGGTGGTGCGCAGCGTCTGCGCAACACGCTGCTCGCCGCGATGGGCCTCGCCGGTTACGGTACGCGCAAGCTGCCGAAGGGTGAGGGCATGGGCGTCGCCTGCGTCTCGTCGCAGGAACGGGCCACGGCAAGCTGGACGGCATGCGTCGCGCATGTCGCCGTCGCGCCGTCGGGCGAGGTGACCGTGAAGAAGCTCACGGTCGCAACCGACGTCGGCACGCAGGTGCATCCCGACAACATCCGCGCCCAGGTCGAGGGTGCGGCGCTGTGGGGCCTGTCGCTTGCGATGTACGAGAAGGCGACGCTGAAGGATGGTGGCATCGAGCAGACCAACTTCGACAGCTACACGCCCTTGCGCATGAGCCAGGTGCCTGAGGTTGCGGTGGCCGTGATCGCCAATGGCGAAAAGGCCACCGGCGTCGGCGAGCCCGCGGTGACGGTGGTCGCCCCGGCCATCGGCAACGCCATCTTCAACGCCTCCGGCGCCCGCGTGCGGTCTTTGCCGATCACGGCGGAAGCCGTGAAGGGCGCGATGAAGGCGTAAGCCGGGCTGCAGGCCTCGAAAAGCATCCGCCGGAGGGCACCCTCCGGCGGATTTCTTTTGGGGAGCTCTTCTTCCCGGAATTCGGTGTCATGCCCCGCGAAAGCGGGGCATCCAGTACGCCGCGGCCCGTCGATTCCAGCCGCGCCGCCTCTGGGATACTGGATCGCCCGGTCAAGCCGGGGGACGACAGCCCGCCCAAAATTCCCCTGTGTCATCAATGGCCGTCCTACTGTGCATGGGGTTGTTTTCGCCCCTCCACCGACGGAACCCAAATCCGTAAAATTGCGCGCAAATCTTAAGCCTTCCGTTGAGCACGCCTCTTAAGGGCCGGAGAACCTGATCCGGCTTAGGCTGACGCCAAATAACGACCCGTGCTCCTGGGGAAGCCATGACCACCTCGACCAAACCCGCCGCCAAACGCCGGCTCCTGCTCGCTTCGGACCGAAGCGACCAGAGCAGCGAGCTCGCCAGCATTTTGAAGGCAGTCGGCGAGGTCGCCACCGTCTCGACCGAGGACATTCCGCAGCAGCCGGGCCGCGATCTCTCCGGGATCGTGGTCGACATCAATCTGCGCGCGCCCGAAAGCGTGCAGCGCGTGCGCAACAAGCTGCGCGGCGACGGCTATCGCACCATGCCGCGGCTGTTCGTGCTCGCGGATGCGCTGCATCACGGCACCATGCAGGCCTGGGCGCTCGGCGCCACCGATACGATCTCGCGGCCGCTGCAGCCGGAGGCGATCCTCCATCGCATCCGCGCGGCTTTTCCCGACACCATCACCTATGATGCCAGCGATCGCGGAAAGACGCTGAACCGCGGCGTCGAGGCGGCGCATGCGGTGCTGGCGAAGATCTTCGAGAAGCTGCCGCTCGGCATTCCCCTGACCTTCGACGACATCATCGCGGCCGAAAGCAAGATCCTCAAGGCGATCAAGCATTCCTCGCTGCGCGAGTGGCTCACCACCGTCGGCTGCCACCATGTCGGCAGCTATCGTCACTGTCTGTTCGTCACCGGTTTCGCCGTTGCCTTTTCGCAGCATCTCGGCATGCGCGAGGACGACCAGCGCCGCCTCGTCCGCGCCGCGCTGCTGCACGACGTCGGCAAGGCCTTCGTTCCCTC
>JAEWBW010000039.1 GCA_023390955.1 Pseudomonadota bacterium | reverse complement strand
GGTGTTCTTCGCCACCATCGCGCTGACGGTGACGCTCTACATCAAGGTGCCGAAGGGCTATTTCCCGACCGACGATTCCGGCTTCATCATCGGGGCGACGCGTGCCTCGGCCGACACCTCGTTCCAGTCGATGCTCGGCCTGCAACAGCAGCTCGCCGACATCGTGATGCAGGATCCGGCGGTGGCCGGCATCGGCTCGACGGTTGGGAGCGGCGGCGGGCCGGGCGGGGCGACCTCGAACCGCGGCACTATGTTCATCAGCCTGAAGCCGCCGGAGGAGCGCGATCACATCTCGACGCAGCTCGTGATCGACCGTCTGCGGCGGGCGCTCTACCGCGTGGCCGGTATCCGCCTCTTCATGTTCGCCGCTCAGGACGTACGCGCCGGCGGACGGCAGAGCGATTCCGACTACCAGTACACGCTATCCAGCACCGATCTGAACCTGCTGCAGCAATGGGCGCCCATCGTCGCCAAGCGGATGGAGACGGTCGAGGGCATCACCGATATCTCCAGCGACCGCGATCCAGGCGGGCTGCAATTGTCACTGACCATCGACCGCCAGAAGGCATCGACGCTCGGCGTGCGCGTCCAGGACATCGACAATGCCCTGAACAACGCGTTTTCGCAGCGGCAGATCTCGATCATCTACACCCAGCGCAACCAGTACATGACCGTGCTGGAGATCGACCCGAAGTTCCAGGTCGACCCGTCCAATCTCGACCGCATCTATGTCAACGGATCCAACGACGCGCAGGTGCCGCTGTCGGCCGTGGTGCGCGCGCAGCGCGGGCTGGCGCCGCTCGCAGTGTATCATTCGCAGTCGTTCCCCTCGACCACGGTGTCGTTCAACCTTCTGCCGAACTTGCCGTTGCAGGCCGCCACGGAGAACATCCAGCGCGCGGTTGAAGAGTTACACATGCCGGAAGGCATTCGCGGCAGCTTCGAGGGCAATGCCGGCGATTTCGCCCGGACCAGCGGTCGCCAGCCGCTGCTGATCCTCGGTGCCTTGGTGGCGATGTATATCGTGCTCGGCGTGCTCTATGAGAGCCTTGCCCATCCCCTGACCATCATCTCGACCCTGCCATCGGCGGGGCTCGGCGCACTGCTCGCGCTGCAGATCACCAACACGCCGCTGACGGTGATCGCCTTTGTCGGCATCATCCTCTTGATCGGCATCGTCAAGAAGAACGGCATCATGATGGTCGACTTCGCGCTCGATGCCGAGCGCCAGCGCGGCCTGTCCTCGGCCGAGGCGATCTTCGAGGCCTGCCAGGCGCGCTTCCGGCCGATCCTGATGACCACCATGGCGGCGCTGTTCGCCGGCATTCCGCTGGTCATCGCCACGGGACCGGGGACGGAACTGCGGCGGCCGCTCGGCATCACCATCATCGGCGGCCTGTTCGTCTCGCAGATCCTGACGCTGTACACCACGCCGGTGATCTACCTGCTGATCGACCGCATGCGGCGGCGTTCGGAGCCGGGCAGGGCTCATGCCCCCGCGGAATAGCCGGGGTTGTTGAAGGGCGGCGCACAGCGTATAGCCGCCCTCATGTCCGATCCCTCAGAGATACCAGCCGCGCCGGCCGAGCCGATTGCCGAGTGCCCGCACTGCCAGAAGCCGCTGCCGCTGTGCATCTGCGACAGCGTCACCCCGATCGAGAACCGCACCGCGCTTCTGATCCTGCAGCATCCGCAGGAACAGGACCGTGCGCTCGGCACCGCGCGGCTGACGGCAGCCCATTTTGCCGACGCGACGGTTCGGGTCGGCCTGTCCTGGCCGAGCCTGTCAAAGGCGCTGGACCGGCCGATCGAGAATGCGGCGCGCTGGGCGGTGCTCTATCTCGGCTCGGCCCGCGCCAGCGAACTCGACGCCGAGGGCGAAATCGTCGTGCTCACCCGCAAGGGCGAGGCGGCCGAGAACCAGCGCGCCATCCTGAACAAGATCGAGGGCGTCGTGCTGCTCGACGGGACCTGGAGCCAGGCCAAGGCGCTGTGGTGGCGCAATCCCTGGATGCTGAAATGCCAGCGCGTGATCCTCAATCCGTCGCGCCCCTCGCGCTACGGACGGTTGCGAAAGGAGCCGCGAAGCGACGGGCTCTCGACCATCGAGGCGGCCGCGGCGATCCTGGCCGGCCTGGAGAAACGCCCCGATATCGCCGAGACGCTGCACGCCAGCTTCGAACGGCTGCTAACTCGCTACCGCGAGGTGCAGGCGGAAATGCCCGAGCTCGCTCCAAAACCGGCTCCGCGGGGCCGCCGCAGGCCCTTCCACAGGCGAAAGCCCAAAGCCAAGGGCTGATTGCGAACGCTTGTTCGCCCTGCCTGCGCCGCTGCCCGTCCGCGGGGCTTGCCCGCATTTGAAGGGGCAGATACATCCCGTATGACGATTGATCGCCGGCAGAACGGGGCGTCTGACAGCGGAATGGCCATTCGGGTTCCGAGCGCGGCCAAGGAGATTCTGGCCCAGGGCGCGCAGTTCGATCGCTGGGGCACGCTCGCCCTGATGGACGTCTCCCTGCGTTACCGCCGCACCGTGATCGGTCCGCTCTGGATCACGCTGACGCTGGCGGCAACCATCGGCAGTGTCGGCACCGTGTATGCGACGCTGTTCAAGCAGGACATCTCCCACTTCCTGCCGTCCTTCGCCGTTGGCCTGATTGTCTGGACCCTGATCGCCGCAACGCTCCAGGAGGGCTCAAATGTCTTCGTGGCATCGGGCCATTTGATCAAGGCGGTGCCCGCGCCGCTGATCGTGCACGTCCTGCAGATGACGGCCCGCAACGTCATCATCTTCGTGCATCATCTTCTGCTCGTGGTCGTGCTCTATGTCGTGATGCCATGGCCGCTCGCCTGGAGCATGTTGCTGGCAGTGCCGGGCTTCCTTATCCTGCTGGTGACGCTCATCGGCGGCGCGACCGCGCTCGGCATGCTCTGCGCCCGCTATCGGGACATCGGCTCGGCGATCGTCAGCGGCTTGCAATTCGTATTCTTCCTGACGCCGATCATCTGGACGCCAGATGCCGTGCAAGGCACGCCGTTCTTTTGGCTGACGCGGGTCAATCCATTTGCAACGCTGCTCGAACTCGTGCGCAAGCCGCTGCTGTCGCAACCGATCGATCCTGTGCTCTGGCTGCAGGGGTCTGCCTACGCACTCGCCATGGCGATCGTCGGGCTGGCCTGCTACGCGACGTACCGCCACCGTGTGGCCTACTGGTTATAGGCCGCATGCGATGACCGGGTCCGCCCATATCGTGCTTCGCGACGTTTCGGTGGCGTTTCCCGTGCTGTCGTTTCGCGACCGCTCGCTGCGCAGCCGTTTCGTGCAAGCGATTACCTCGCCCCGGCGGCATGGCAGCACGCACGTCGTCACCGCCTTGCGCAACGTCAACCTCGACATTCGCGCAGGCGACCGGGTCGCGATCATCGGCGCCAACGGCGCCGGGAAGACCACGCTGCTGCGGGTGCTGGCCGGAATCTACCATCCGACGTCCGGCGCGGTGGACGTGTCAGGGCACTGCCTGTCGCTGTTCGACCTCTCGGCCGGCTTCGACGAGGAAGCGACCGGCTACGAGAACATCATGCGCCGCGGCCTCGTGATCGGGGCCCGACGCGCCGAGCTCGAGGCGCGGCGCGCCGAGATCGCTGAATTCACCGAGCTCGGCGACAAGCTCGACCTGCCATTGCGCACCTATTCCAATGGCATGATGCTGCGCCTGATCTTCGCGGTCGCGACCGCCGTCGAGGGCGAGATCGTGTTGCTCGACGAGTGGATCGGCGTCGGCGACCAGCAATTCCGGCGCAGGGCGCGCCAGCGGCTCGACCGGATCGTCGACCGCGCCGGCATCCTCGCACTGGCCTCGCATGACGTCGATCTCATCAAGAGCACCTGCAACCGCGCGATCCTGCTGGAGCAGGGGCAGATCGTCGCTGCAGGCCCTGTCGATGACGTTCTGCGCCGATATCTGGCGAGCTCCGGCGAGGCGAAAGCGGGAGGGTAGGGAAGGGCCGGCAGTCGGGTTCCCGATTGCATTCTGGTTCCCGTTAGCAATTTTCAGTTGGAAACCATCGGCCGTTGAGCAATTATAGGTTGTGAGCACCGGACGGCAAGAATTGGTGCCACAAGGGACGGACACCCATGCTGGCCGCGCTCGAGATCAATTTCGCGCTGTGGGGAATGATTGTCTGTGCGAGCATCAAGCTGGCGCAGACGCTGGGATAGGCAGTCCCCGGCTTCATCAGCAGTCCCGTGACCAGCCTGGCCCAATTGCCCCGCAGCCTTGCCCCGCCAAGCGGAAACGATGGCACCTACAGCTTGTGATCCAGCGAGCCATATGTTTGCAAAGGAGCGGCTCCGAAGCCGAGCGTCTGCGACGGATGCTCCCCGAACATCGCCAGATAGTACTGGGAGAAGCGACCGAGCTCATAGAAACCTTGCTCCATGGCGACGGCCGCAACCGTGGTCGAGCGAGGCGCGCTTTCGCGCAAGGCAGAGTGAACGACACAAAGGCGCTTCTGCCTCAGGAAGGTGACGGGCCCCACGCCAAACACCTCCTGGAAGGCGCGATGCAACGTGCGGCGTGACACAGTGAGTGCGGCGCAGATCTCCGAGACGTGCACCGGGCGGGTGCCGGCATCCTGCAGATAATCCTCGACCCGGCGAATGAGCCGTCTTGCCGATGGAAGCCAGCCGGTGTCGTCGGGCGGCAAGGAAGATATGACGTTGACGGCCAGGCACTCCACGATCGCGCGCTTCCAGTATTCGGCGGTCGATGGCGTCAGACCTTGTTTATGGCTGCGCAGATGCGACACAATCCCGACGAGGCGACGGGAGGCGATCGAGCCGGACTCTGGATTGGCCCGGAAGTGTCCCCGGCTGCGCCAGGTGTCGGGATCGCTCAGCCTCGCTTCCCCTCCGAACAACGACGCCACCTCGTTGAGATCGAAGCGCATGGCGGCGTACGCGGATCCGCCGTGAAAGACCCCATCGTGCTCGAGCAGTGGCGGGATCACCAGCACGTCGTTGAGCTGCATGTCGAACGACCAATGCGCAACGCGCTGTTCGGCCGCGAGCAGCATCCCGACGATCAGCTTGTCGTCGCTGGATACGCGCTGTGTGCGCATGCCGACATTGAAGGTGCCGACACTGAGCGAGAAATCGCCGATGCCGATATGGGATAGCGTGCCGCGCAATCGGCCGCGCCCGAGCTGCATGACATCGACGTGTGAGCCGTGGACGGCCTGATGCAAGCCTTCGAAACCGTCAAGCTTTCTAGAATCAACCAGAAGGAACTGCCCCATGGTTGTACTTTCCAAGTGAACAAAGACAATTATGCGGCAGCAGAAGTAAACTGCTACCCCTGAGCGAACTGATGCGACAATCTGCTTCCCAATTTAATGCAACTCATCGCTGTATTTGATCGGACATATGTGCCGAAAAGGTCTGCAAATTTGCGCATATGCAGCATGGGTCGTTAAGCCTCACATGGCCGTGCAGTGTGTTGGCACAAACTGCACATCACAGCCTGCCATTCTTCGGATACCGTTTGCAACCTAAGCGGTATTTGGTGGTGAACGTCCTGCGGACTGCAGGGCGCGCAAGCAGCATATTCATGCTGCGTGCTCAGAAGGGTGCGCGTCGAAAAAGGACGAGATGCTGACAAAGTTGGAACGTGCGTCTCCACCTTCGGCGCCAAGAAAAGGGGACCAGGCAATGTGTCCACTGCATGGGTTGCTTGACGGTATGTCATATCTGCCGAAGTCCGTGCCCTAGCACGACGTGGAAACGCGTATCGGAGTTTCCACCATGCTGCGTGCGGACCCTGGTCACTGCGAGTGGTTGCCGGACGACGTGAAGACGGGCGACATGGTCTTCATTCCAGGCGGCACGTTCCGCATGGGATCCGATCACCATTATCCCGAAGAGGCGCCAAGCCATCAGGCGTCCGTCGACGGCTTCTGGATCGACCGCACCCCCGTCACGAACCGGCAGTTCAAGCAATTCGTCAATGCGACCGGGCATGTCACCGAAGCGCAGATCGTCCCCGATCCCAAGGACTATCCTGGCGCGTTGAAGGAGATGCTCTACGCCGGCTCGCTGGTGTTCTCGCCGTTGCCGCGCATCACGGACCTCGCCGATTGGAGCCAGTGGTGGTCGTTCATGCGCGGCGCCAACTGGCGTCATCCCTATGGTCCCGGGAGCAATATCAAGGGGCTCGACGACCATCCCGTCGTCCACGTTTCCTACAGTGACGCGGTTGCCTATGCCCGCTGGGCCGGCAAGGACCTGCCGACGGAAGCCGAGTGGGAATTCGCCGCCCGGGGCGGTCTCGATGATTCCGAGTTTGCCTGGGGTGATGCGCTCACGCCGGGCGGCAAGCACATGGCCAACATCTGGCAGGGAACGTTCCCCATCCAGAATCTCGGCGAGGACGGGTTTGAGCGGACCTCGCCGGTGATGACCTTCTTGCCGAATGGCTATGGTCTCTACGACATGATCGGCAATGTCTGGGAGTGGACCTCCGACTGGTGGTCGGCCCGCCATCAGGCCGATCCCGCAAAGCCTTGCTGCATCCCGAAAAATCCTCGTGGCGGTCGCGAGGATGCGAGCTTTGACCCGCGCCAGCCCAACATCCGCATTCCGCGAAAAGTCCTGAAGGGCGGTTCGCATCTCTGCGCGCCGAATTATTGCCGTCGCTATCGCCCGGCCGCGCGCCACGCCGAGCCGGTCGATACCTCGACCAGCCATGTCGGCTTCAGGTGCGTGGCGCGGATGCCCGTGAGTTCGCCGCCAACGCAGATTTCTGCAAAGTAGGGAGTGTCGCATGAGCAACGACGTCAAGACGAAGGCCGGGAACGGCCCGAACCAATCCATCGGTCGGCGCGATCTGCTTCTCGGAACGTCATCCATGGTCGCGGCAGCAGCCCTGACATCTGAAGCCCTCGCGCAGGCCCAGAAGGCGGCGCCGGCTGCGTCGCCATCGCCGGCCGGCTCCGGCCGCAAGCCGAACATCCTCGTCATTTTCGGCGACGACATCGGCCAGACCAATCTCAGTTGCTATTCGTTCGGCGTGATGGGCTACAAGACGCCCAACATCGACCGCATCGCCAAAGAAGGCATGATGTTCACGGACTATTACGCCGAGAACAGTTGCACGGCGGGCCGGTCGACCTTCATCACCGGTCAGTCCTGCAAGCGCACGGGCTTGTCCAAGGTCGGCGTCCCCGGCGCGACGGTCGGCCTTCAGGATCGGGACATCACCATCGCACAGGCCCTCAAGGCACAGGGCTACGCCACCGGGCAGTTCGGTAAGAACCATTTGGGTGACCGCGACGAATATTTGCCGACCAACCACGGCTTCGACGAGTTTTTCGGCAACCTCTATCATCTCAACGCCGAAGAGGAGCCGGAGAATCCGACCTTCCCGAAGAACGACCCGACCTTCACCCAGAAGCCGCGCGGCGTCCTCAAGACCTCGGCCGACGGCAAGATCGAGGATACGGGCCCGCTGACGAAGAAGCGCATGGAGACCATCGACGACGAGACGTCGGATGCGTGCGTCGATTTCATCCAGCGCCAGGCGAAGGCCAATCGTCCATTCTTTTGCTGGATGAATTTTACGCGCATGCATCTGTTCACGCATGTGCGTCCGTCGATGCTCGGGCAAAGCGGAATGCCCGGTAATTTCTATGCCGATGGCATGATCGAGCACGACGGCGACGTTGGGAAGATCTTGAAGACGCTGGACGATCTCGGCATCACCAATGATACGATCGTCATCTACACCACGGACAACGGTCCGAACCGATGGTCGTGGCCAGACGCCGCGACGTCGCCGTTCCGTAACGAGAAGGACTCGAACTTCGAGGGGGCCTTCCGCGTCCCCGCCATGGTCCGCTGGCCCGGCCGCATCAAGCCCGGCGAAATCTCGACCGAGATGTTCTCGGGGCTCGACTGGTTCCCGACGTTGCTGGCTGTTGCCGGCGACACCGACATCAAGGAACGCCTGCTCAAGGGGACACCTGTCGGAGGCAAGACGTTCAAGGTGCATCTCGACGGCTACAACCAGCTTCCGTTCCTGACCGGGCAGCAACCGAAGAGCGCTCGCAACGAGTTCGCCTATTTCAACGACGACGGCGTCCTTGTCGCGTATCGGCTCGACGACTGGAAGGCGGTGTTCGTCGAGATGAAGCACCCCGGCGGCTTCGCGGTCTGGCAGGAGCCGTTCACGACGCTACGCGTTCCGAAGCTGTTCCACATGCGGATGGATCCTTACGAGCGTGCCGACATCGTATCGGACCAGTATTTCGATTGGTTCGTGAGGAATGATTTCATCGCCTTCCAACTGACCCAGCACGCAGCGATGTTCCTTCAGACCTTCATCGAGTATCCACCGAGCCAGGAGCAGGCGAGCTTCTCGATCGACCAGATTGCCCGCGATGTCGAGGCCAAGATCAAGGCCAACGCGGCCAAAGCGGGCGCGAAGTAGAGCAAGCGGACCGGCCGCCGCATCGACGCGGGCGAGGCGGCGGCCGGTCGAACTTTTCGCAATCGGAGCCAGCGAAAGGTCATGGGCTGTGTTGGATTATGTCTCACTCGCGATCCTGATCGCCGTCTTGATCATCGTGTTCTACGGCGTCATCGCCGTGCACGACATTCCGCACGCCATTGCGAAAGCCAGGAACCATCCGCACCAGGACGCTATCGGCGCTGCGGGATGGGTCAGCCTGTTCATGCTCGGCGCGCTGTGGCCGTTCCTCTGGATCTGGGCGATGGCCTATCGGCCCGAGCGGGGCTGGGGCGTCGGCGACACCGAGGGCAGGGCGCAGTTTGCCGAACTGCGCGAGCGCCTGACCCGGCTCGAGCAGCGCGTGCCGCCATGATCACGCTGCTGTTCCTCACTTATGCGGCAATTTGCATCGCGGTCTTCAAGCTCTTCCACGTCAAGGCGAGCACCTGGTCGATATCGACGGCCGTGCTGGGCGGACTGTTCGGCGTGGGCGGGCTCGTGATCGCCTTGAACTACAATCAGCCCTTCACGCCGGATGCCAGGATCCTGTTCTACACCACGCCGATCTTCTCCACGGTCATCGGGCGCGTGGTCGAGGTGCCGATCACGCCGAACGTCCCCATCAGGAAGGGCGACGTGCTGTTCCGGCTGGACCCCGCGCCATTCCAGGACACGGTCGATCAGAAGAAGGCGCAACTCGCCCAGTCGAAGCAGAACGTCCAGATGCTCAAGGCCGCCGTCAGCCAGGCCGAAGGCGAGGAGAAGGAAGCTGAAGCGGCCCGCGACCGCGCGAAGCAGGCCTACGATCGCTATGCCGTCGCCAACGAAGATGCCCGCCGCCGCCAGTCCCCGCCACCGTTCTCCGACCTGCAGGAAGCCAACGAGAAGGCGTCCTACCTGGAAAGCGAGGCCAAGCTGTCGGCCGCAAAGGCCGCCGCCGAACGCGCGAGGCTGGCCTTCGAATCCTCCATCAACGGCGTCAACACCGACGTGGCCCGCGTCGAGGCCGAGCTTCGCCACGCCGAGTTCGAATTGACCCAGGCCACCATCCGCGCGCCGACCGATGGCTTCGCCACGCAGCTGTTCCTGAAGCCTGGTATGGCCGCAATGCCGATGCCGATCCGCCCCGTCATGGTGTTCGTCCATACCGATCAGACCTTGTTCGCGGCGTCGTTTCCGCAGAACGTCATCCAGCGCATCGACGCGGGCAACGCGGTCGAGATCGCGTTTGACGGCGTTCCCGGCAGGGTCTTCGGCGGCAAGATCTCGCGCGTGATCGACAGCGTCGCGCAAGGACAACTGCAGCCGTCCGGCGATCTTGTCCTTCCCGAGCAGCGCCAGAGCCCCGGCAAGATCGTCGCGATCATCGACGTCGTCGACGACTACTCCGGCTTTCGGCTGCCGCCGGGCTCCACGGCACAGGTCGCTGTCTACACCGATCACTGGTCCGAGCTCGCGGTGGTGCGCAAGATCCTGCTGCGGATGAAGAGCTGGATGAATTACGTCACGGCGATGAATTGAGGCGATGACGGCATGGTCGAACCGAGCCCACTGACGAAGGCCAAATCGACGGACAACGCTTCCGCCGCCCGCGAAGCTGTGCTCGAGCTGAAGTCGCGGATCGGCAAATCCGTGCTCGGCCAGGACCATCTGGTCGAGAGCATGCTGATCGGCCTGCTCGCCAACGGCAATCTGTTGATCGAGAGCCTGCCGGGACTTGCCAAGACGCGCGCGGTCAAGACGCTGGCAAAGCACCTCGCCGCGGATCTGTCGCGCGTGCAGTTCACGCCGGACCTGCTGCCGTCAGATGTGACCGGCGCCGAGATCTACGTGCAGACCGACAAGGGCGGCCAGTTCCAATTCCAGAAGGGGCCGATCTTCGCCAATCTGGTGCTGGCCGATGAAATCAACCGCGCCCCGGCCAAGGTGCAATCCGCGCTGCTCGAGGCCATGGAGGAACGCCAGGTCACCGTCGCCGGCAAGACGTACAAAATGCCCGACCTGTTCATGGTGCTCGCGACCGAGAACCCGATCGAGCAGGAAGGCACATATCCGCTGCCCGAAGCGCAGCTCGACCGATTCCTGATGCATGTCGTCATCACCTATCCGGATGAGGCGACGGAAGGCGAGATCATCAGGCTCAATCGTACCGAGAATGCGCAGGCCGCGAAGGAGCGCACAACGGAACCGCCGCCGATTCCGCAGCAGGCGATTCTGGATGCGCGCGGCGAGATCGATGGCATCTTCGTTTCGGATCTCGCCCAGAAATACATGGTCGACCTCATCTATGCGACGCGCTTTCCCGGCCGCTATGGAGAGCCGCTCGGCAAATGGATCCAGATCGGCGCCAGTCCGCGCGGCAGCCTCGCGCTCGACCGCTGTGCCCGCGCCCGTGCCTGGCTCGATCAATCCGACTTCGTGACGCCGGACCACATTCGCGCCGTCGCGCACGACTGCCTGCGGCACCGGATCATCCTCAGCTATGAGGCGGTCTCGCAGGGCATTACGCCCGATCAGGTGATCGACAAGATCACCGAGCTGGTCGCAGCAGCCTGAGGCCGCCATGACCGGCACATCGGATAAAGCACCAGGTGTCTATGTCGGTCTCGATGACCTGATCGCGCTCGAATATCGCGCGCGGCACGTCTCGTTCCTGCCGCGCCAGCCGGTTCACAGCCTGCTGTCGGGCCGCTTCTCCTCGCGCATGCGTGGCCGCGGCCTGAACTTCGAGGAGATCCGGGATTATCGCCCGGGCGATGACGTCCGCTCGATCGACTGGAAGGTGACGGCGCGGCTGCGCAAGCCGCATATCCGCGTCTTCAACGAGGAGCGCGACCGGCAGACGATTTTGGTCGTCGACCAGCGCCTGTCGATGTTCTTCGGCAGCCGGCGCGCGATGAAATCCGTGACGGCGGCCGAGGCCGCGGCGATCGGGGCGTGGCGGGTGCTTGGCGCCGGCGACCGGATCGGCGCGGTTCTGTTCAGCGATCGCGACGTCACCGAGGTGAGGGCGCGGCGCAGCCGGGCGACCGTGCTGCAGATTCTCGCTGGCATCGTCGCGCAGAACCAGGCGCTCGGCGTCGGGCGCGGCCTGGTCTCCGCGCCTTCGATGCTGAACACCGCGCTCGACCATGCGCGGCGACAGGCGCCGCACGATGCCGCCGTGATCATCGTCAGCGATTTCGACGGGGCTGACGCCGCAACGCGCGGGCTGGTCTCGGCCATGGCCCGGCATAACGACGTGATCGCGGTGCTCGTCCATGATCCCCTGCAGAGCGACCTGCCTCCATCGGCGAGCATGACCGTCACCGACGGCGAGTTGCAGATACGCCTCGACGTCGGCCGCGACAGCATCCGCAAAAGCGTATCGCAGGCCACGCAACAGCGCCTCGAGGGCGTCTTCGCCTGGACCCGCGAGCTCGGGATTCCCGTGCTGCCGCTGAGCGCCGCGGAGGACACCGCCCCGCAGCTCCGTCGACTTCTGGGCGGCCTGTCTGCCCGTCACGGCCGTGCGGCCGACCACAGCCAGACGGAGGCGGCCCTTGGCTGACACGCCATCCGCGAAAGCTGACCCGGTGGCCGGCCTGATCGACATCCCGCTGCCGCATGCCGTGAACCTCATGCCGCAGACCTGGGAGGCGCGGCTGGCGATCGTGCTGTTGCTTGCCGCCGTCGGGGCGGCGATCTGGCGTTTCCTGCATCTGCGCCGCGTTAATCGCTATCGCCGTGAGGCATTGGCGGAGCTGTACCGGATCGAGCGGGCACGTTCGGGTTCGCCCGAACGGCTGTCGCGGCTGACGGTGCTGGTGCGGCGGACCGCGCTTGCCGCGTTTCCGCGCGAACAGGTCGCGTCTCTCGTCGGGCCCGCATGGCTCTCCTTCCTCGACCGCAGCTATGGCGGCGACGAGTTCTCCAATGGCGTCGGCCGCCTGCTCGTGAATGGGCCGTATCGGCAGATACCGCCCGATGGTGCCGAGCTGGAGTCGCTGGTCGGCCTCGTCCGGCGCTGGATCAGGAGGCATCATGCTTGAGCTCGCCTGGCCATGGCTGCTGCTCTTGCTGCCGCTGCCGATCCTGGTGTGGTGGTTGCTGCCGCCATACCGGGCGCGCCAGGCTTCGATCCAGGTGCCGTTCTTCGACAGGCTGGCAGCCGCAACCGGACAGACGCCGCAACGGGGCGCGGTTGTTCTTGAGCGCCGGGCGGTCCAGATGATCGCGGCGGCGCTGATCTGGACATTGCTGGTTGTCGCCCTCGCGCGGCCGCAATGGGTCGGCGATCCCGTCACGCGCGACGTGTCCGCGCGGGACCTGATCCTTGCGGTCGACATCTCCGGATCGATGGACCAGCGCGATTTCAAGGCATCGGACGGTGCGACGCTGGCCCGTCTCGACGGCGTCAAGCGCGTGATCAGCGACTTCATCGCGCGCCGCAGGGGGGACCGGGTCGCCCTGATCCTGTTCGGCACCCGCGCCTATGTGCAGGTCCCGTTCACCCAGGACCTCAAGACCGCGCAAAAGCTGCTCGATCAGGCAGCGGTCGGGATGGCCGGCCAGCAGACGGCGATCGGCGATACTATCGGACTCGCGATCAAGACCTTCGCAGCAAGCACGACCAAGCAAAAGCTCCTGATCCTCCTGACCGACGGTAATGACACGGCGAGCAAGGTGCCGCCGGAACACGCGGCCGATATCGCCCGGCAAAACGAAGTCACCGTCTACACGATCGGCGTCGGCGATCCCGCCGCATCCGGCGAGAACCGTGTCGATCTCGGCGTGCTGCAGCGGGTCGCTGATACCACCGGCGGTCACTTCTTCCGGGCCGAGGACGGCGCGCAGTTGCAGACGATCTATGCCGACATCGACCGCCTCGCGCCGGCAAAGCTGGAGACGCAATCGTGGCGGCCAAAACTGCCGCTGTTCCAGTGGCCCCTTGGCGCCGCGGTCGCGCTCGGTCTGCTGCTGTGGCTGGCGCTGTTGATTGGGAGCGGTCTGCGCCGGACGGGGGCCGTCAGCCATGCATGACGCGGCCACGTCCTTTCATCTCCTCCGTCCCCTCTGGTTGCTCGCGCTGATCCCGCTCGCCATCGTGTTTGGCTTGTTGCTGCGCCGGCAGAGCGTCAGCGCCCAATGGGGCGGGGTGATCGCGCCGCATCTCCTGACGCACCTGATCGTGCGGCCACAGCGAGGCCGTAACATCAACCCGCTCTATCTCGTCGCTGTCGCCATGCTGCTCGGCATCATCGCGATGTCCGGCCCGACCTGGCGTCGCGAACTGCCACCCTTTGTCGAAGACAAGGCGCCCTTGATGATCGCGCTGGCGGTCGGCTCCTCCATGAGCGCACGCGATGTTGCGCCATCGCGCCTCGAACGCGCCCAGCAAAAAATCCGGGACCTGCTCGCGGCCCGCGCCGGCGCCAGGACCGGGCTTGTCGCCTTCGCCGGCACCGCGCATCTGGTGATGCCGCCGACCGACGACCGGACCGTGGTCGAGCCGTTCCTGGCCGCGCTTGCTCCGGGCCTGATGCCGTCCGATGGCAAGAACATCGCGAGCGCCATTGCGCTGTCTGCCGACGCGCTTGCGACGGAGCCGGTCGCCGGGACGATCCTGCTGGTTACCGACGATTTTGGGACTACGGACGCGGCAGCGCTGCGGCAGGTCGCGGGACGGAACAATCTCGTGACGCTCGCGGTGAGCGCGGAAGCTTCTGGGCCTGCCGGTCCGGACATCATCCGTGTCAGCATCGACGACTCCGACATCGCGCGGCTGGAGCGGCGGATTGAGACCCGCTTCCAGGCGGCGCAGGGCGATGCCTTCGGCACGCAATGGCGGGACGAGGGCTATTGGCTGCTGTTGCCTTTGGCGCTCCTTAGCCTGCTCTGGTTCCGGCGCGGCACCACGGTCGCCTGGGTCTTGGCGTTGATGATCGCGACGCAAGCCGCACCGGCCAAAGCGGACGATACCTCTCGCTTTGCCAATCTCTGGCTGACACCGGACCAGCAGGGACGGCTCGCATTCGACCGCGGTGACTATCGCGCGGCGGCGCGCCTGTTCGCCGATCCGATGTGGCGCGGCATCGCCGCCTATCGCAGCTATGACTTCCTCGAGGCCGCGCAGGACTTTTCGCATGTTGGCACGCTGGAGGGCATGTTCGCGCTCGGCAACGCGCAAGCCCAGAACCACGCCTATGAGAAAGCCCTGGCGGCCTACGACGCTGTGCTGAAGGCGCAGCCGGACAACGTCGCGGCCAAGACCAACCGCGCGATCGTCCAGGCCGCGCTGGATGCGCGGGAGGCGAAACGGCGCAAGCAGGAGCAGGACGACAACGCGCCGCCGGACCTGAAGGCTGACGAGACGAAGGTCGATCCAAACCAGAAGGGCGGCAAGAGGATCACCATCACACCGGAGGACGTGACCACGGCCGGCGCGGCTGCGGCCTGGATGCGTCAGGTCCAAACGTCGCCGGCAGAATTCCTCAAGCTGAAATTCGCCATTCAGGATTCGCTGCCGGCGACGGGGAAGGGGGCGCCATGAGACACGCGCTCTCTGTCGCACTGCTGCTCCTGGCCGCGATATCGCTGCACGGCGTTCGTGCGCAACAGGCCGACGACCTGAATCCGATCCTCAACGTGAAGATCGAGCCGCCGCGTGTCGTGGTCGGGCAGCCCGCCACGCTGGAGATCGTCGCGCTGGCGCCGAACTACATGACTTCGCCGCCCGAACTGCCGGACTTCCAGGTGCGCAACGCGGTGACGCGGCCATTGCAGAGCACCAACGTCAGCGAAGACCGCAATGGCTTGACTTACGCCGGCGTCCGCTACCGCTTTGCGATCTATCCGCAGGAGACGGGATCGTACGCGATTCCGGAGCAGCACGTCGGCATCACCTACGCCGCCGCACCTCCCGCCACGCGCCATGTATCGGTCCCACTGCCGAGCGTCACCTTCGAGGCCTTCATCCCGAACGATGCCACCTCGCTCCAGCCCTTCCTGTCGGCCACCAGGCTGACGGTTGAGCAGGCCATCGAGCGTTCGTCGGATCAGCTGAAGGCCGGCGACGCGGTCAAGCGCAGCATCACCATCCACGGCGAGGGCACGCTTGCGATGCTGCTGCCGCCGCAAGCATTCGTCCCGATCGAGGGGCTGCGGTCGTATCCAGCGCAGCCGGTGCTCGAGGACAAGACGGCCGGGCGCTCCGACGTCATGACGTCGACGCGGATCGACGCAGCGACCTACATGATCGAGCGCCCTGGTGAGTATTCGTTACCAGCGATCGACATAGGCTGGTGGAATACCGGCAGCGGCAAGATCGAGCAGATTCATCTCGACGCGATCGCGCTGAGTGTTGCGGTCAATCCGGCTGCTGGCGACGCGGCCGCGGGAGGGGCAACCGGCAGCAGCTGGACGTGGCGCACGCTGATCGCCTTCGCTGCGGATCACTGGCTGCTCTTGACGTCCGCACTGGTTGCAATTGCCGGACTGGCATGGATTGCTCCCACGGTCCAACGACGCGCGGCCAACGCTCTTCACCACCGCCGTGCGGCCTATCTCGCATCGGAAGCGTGGTCGTTCCGGCAGTTGCGCCACGCGGCGCGCCGTGGCGGGGCGCAAGCCGTCTATTTCGGTCTGCTTGGCTGGCTCCAAAGGTTCGAGCCGATCGGCTACGCCGGGACCGTTGACGCCCTCACATCAGCTGCCGGCGATCCCGCGCTCACGCAGGAGATCAATGCCCTGCGAAGCGAGCTGTTTGCGTCCCGGCGGGACGCGGAGAACTGGTCGCCGCACACATTGATGCGGCATGTCAATTCCGCCCGCAGGCGGCTGCGCAAAGGATCGAGGCACGCGCACGCGCGTCAAGCGCTGCCTCAGGAGATCAATCCCGGGGCAGCGCGCTCGATGGCCCTCATCAGACGGAGAGTGGCTCGATGAAATCTCGCGCGATGTGGATGCCCTTGCGACGCCACCTCCTTTTGGCACTGCTCGGCCTGAGCTGGCACCTCCTTGGCGGTACGGCCGGCGCGCAAACCGATCCGCTCCCGTCCTGGAACGACGGCCCAACGAAGACGTCGATCACCTCCTTCGTCGCACGCGTGACGAAGGACGGCGGGCCGGATTTCGTGCCGCCTCCCGAGCGGATCGCCGTGTTCGACAATGACGGCACGCTGTGGTGCGAGCAGCCGGTCTATTTCCAGCTCGCCTTCGCGCTCGACCAGATCAAGACGATGGCGCCGCAACATCCTGAATGGAAGTCCCAGCAACCGTTCAAGGCGCTGCTGGCGAAGGACAAACAGGGCCTGGCTGCCGCCGGCGAGAAGGGTCTGCTGCAGATCATGGCGGCGAGCCACGCCGGGATGACAACGGAGGCTTTCAAGAAATCCGTGCTGGACTGGATTTCTTCCGCGCGGCATCCCCGGTTCAATCGCCCATACAACGAGCTGGTCTACCAGCCGATGGTGGAGCTGCTCGCTTACCTCCGCGCCAATGGTTTCAAGACTTTCATCGTCTCCGGCGGCGGCGTCGAGTTCATGCGGCCGTGGGCGGAGAAGGCCTACGGCATTCCGCCGGAGCAGGTGGTCGGCTCCTCCGGCGTCACCCAATTCAAGATCGGGGAAGACGGCAAGCCGGTCCTGATCAAGCTGCCGAAGGTCGAGTTCATCGACGATGGCCCCGGCAAGCCGTCGGGCATCAATCGCTTCATCGGCCGCCGCCCGATCTTCGCTTTCGGCAATTCTGACGGCGACCATCAGATGCTGCAGTGGACCGCGGCCGGATCCGGCGCGCGCTTCATCGGCATCGTCCATCACACCGATGCGCAGCGCGAATATGCCTACGACCGGCAGTCCAAGATCGGCAAGCTCGACAAGGCCTGGGACGAGGCCACGCAGCGCGGCTGGACCGTCGTCGACATGGCGAAGGACTGGAAGGCGGTGTTCGCGCCGGAGCGAACGGGAGCATCGCAATGAATTCGGGGCTGAACAACAAGAAGAGGTACGACAGATGACTCAGCATTCTCACGCAGCACGCATGGCGATCCTGATCCTTGCAGCCGGCATGTCGGCTACATCGGGCGCGGTATCGGCAGCCCCGCTCCAACCGGCAGCGATCCAGCAGGCCAACACCCCGTCCGATCTGATCGAGGTCCGCGCTGCCGGTCGCCGCGGTGGCGTGGCGGTCGGGCCCCGTGGTGGCGCGGTCGCTCATCGTGGAGGTGCCGTGGTCGGCCCACGGGGCGGCGCCTATCGCGGGACCACGGTCGCGAGAGGACCACGCGGCAATGTTGCGGTCCGCCACACCACGGCGGTTGCCGGACGCGGCGCCTGGGTGCGGCCCGGCGCGTACGGCTGGCCGCGTGGCGGCGCAATCGCCGCGGGCGCTGCGATCGGCGTGGTGACGGCGGCCACCGCTGCGGCCTGGGCAGGTGCTGCACCCGCGCCAGGCATGTGCTGGTACTACACCGACCCATCCCGCACGCAGGGTTTCTGGGACTATTGCCAATAGGCACGGTGCAGCAATGAGCGCGGGGCGTCCGTCATGAGTGGCTACGACATCTTCGCCTGGATCGTGCTGGTGATCCTGCTCGCCAGCGCGATCGGCGTGATCTGCATTGCCGGCTGGCTGCCGGGTCACATCGCAAAATCCCGCAACCATCCGCATGCGCAGGCGGTGACGGTTGCTGGATGGATCACGCTGTTCTTCGGCTTCGCGCTGTGGCCGATCGCGTTCATCTGGGCCTATCTCGACGTCCCATCGCGCAAAGCAGGAGATGCGTGATGGGCGTCGCGATCTTCAATACCTATCTGGTGCTGCTGTTCCTGCTGGTGCATTTCAAGATCGTGCGCTTCAACCTGTTCTGGAAGGCGTCGCCCGCGATCGTGATGGTGCTCCTGCTGTTCGGGCTGCTGATCCCGATGGGGTGGGGCGCGCCGCAGGGCAATGCGCTCGTCGTGCGCAATGCCGTCTCGATCGTGCCCGACGTCGCGGGCGAGGTGACCGATGTTCCCGTCGTCGCCAACGCACCACTGAAGTCTGGCGACGTCCTGTTCAAGATCGATCCGACGCCCTATGCGGCGCAGGTCAAGGCGATCGACGCGCAATTCAAGCTCGCCAGGACCCGGCTCGGTCAGATGACGGAGCTCTTTCAGAAGGACGCGGGCCGCGGCTTCGACGTCGAGCAGCGCCAGTCGGAGGCCGACCAGCTGTCCGGCCAGCTCGAGGCGGCGCAGTGGAATCTCGACAAGACGGTCGTGCGCGCGCCGACCGACGGCTACGTCACCAACCTTGCGCTGCGCAAGGGCGCGCGGGTGGCGAACCTGCCGCTGTCGCCGGTGATGGCCTTCATCGACACCTCCAACACCATCATCGGCGTCGAGATCAACCAGATCGACGCGCGCTTCGTCCAGCCGGGGCAGGAGGTCGAGGTCACCTTCAAATTCGCGCCCGGGCAGATCTATTCCGGCAAGGTCGAGAGCGTGCTGCAGGCGATTGCGACGGGACAGGTGCAGACATCGGGCACCGCCGTCATGCCGAGGGGCATCGAGGCTGTGCCCTTCATTGTCCGTGTCAGGCTCGACAACGCCGAGTTTGCGAAGCGCCTTCCGGCCGGCAGCGCCGGCACGGCGGCGATCTACACCGACCATGTCAAGCCGACTCACGTCGTCCGCCGCGTCATCCTGCGCCAGCTGGCGATCTTGAACTACGTCAATCCGTTCTGAGCGAGAGACAACAATGAGAAGAACCTTCCTGTCCGCCTCGATTGTCCTGCTTGCAGGCTCGACTGCGCTTGCCCAGTCCGTTCCGGTCACGGTCGACAATTTCATAAGGGCCGAATCCGATTTCTACATCGGACATGCCGTCGAGGAGGCGGGCGGCGTCGGCAAGGTCCACCACCATCGCGAGGCCATGCCGATCGACAAGCAGAGCGTCATTCGCGCCAATCGTGACACCCTCTATTCGTCTGGTGTCTATGACCTCGAGGCCGGACCGGTGAAGGTCACGCTGCCGGATGCGGGCAAGCGCTTCCGTTCCTTGCAGGTTTTCAACGAAGACCATTATGTCGTCGGCAATGTCGAGTATCGGGCGGGCACCTACACCTACGACAGGAAGAAGGTTGGCACGCGCTATGTCCTGATCGCGCTCCGTACGCTGGTCGATCCCAACGATCCCAAGGACCTGGCACAGGTCCATGCACTGCAGGACGCAACCCGGATCGAGCAGGCCTCGCCAGGAAAGTTCGAAGTGCCCAAATGGGACCCCGCCAGTCAGAAGAAGGTGCGTGACGCGCTTCTCGTGCTCAGCTCGACGACGCCCGATTTCAAGGGCGCCTTTGGCAGCAAGGGCCAGGTCGATCCGATCCGTCACCTGATCGGGACAGCGGCAGGCTGGGGTGGCAACCCCGATCGGGAAGCGACCTATCTGAACGTCAATCCGGAGAAGAACGACGGCACGACCATCTACAGGCTCGTCGCCAAGGACGTCCCGGTCGACGGATTCTGGTCCATCAGCCTCTACAACGCGGACGGCTATTTCGAGAAGAACCCCTATGGGGCGTATTCGCTGAACAACATCACCGCGGTGAAATCCGCGGATGGTTCGGTCGCCGTCCAGTTTGGCGGGTGCGACGGCAAGGTGCCGAATTGCCTGCCGATCATGAAGGGCTGGAACTACACGGTCCGGCTCTATCGGCCGCGCGAACCAATCTTGAGCGGGAAATGGAAATTCCCGGCGCCTCAGCCAGTGGGTGGATCGTAGGTCGCATGGAGGCTGTCATGAAACGAGCGATCATCGCGACGATAGGCCTGGCGCTGACGCTCACGGCTGCATCGGCTCAGTCGCCGTCATCGGAGGACCTCGCCGCGCGCAACATCCAGCGCCGCGCTGTCGAGGCGGTCATCTGGGGCATGCCGGCAGTCAATGCCGATCTGATGCTGCAGGCAATGCTCAAGACCACCAAGGCGAAGCCGAACGAGATCATCTATTGGTCCAAGCCCGTAAACTGGAAGAACCAGACGCTGACGCCCAATCCAGACTCGATCTACTTCATGTCGTTCTGGAACGTGAAGGACGGTCCTGTGGTGATCGAAATCCCGCCTGCGAAGGGTGGATCGATCGCCGGCAATATCGTCAACGCCTGGCAGATGCCGCTCGAGGACGCCGGTCCGTTCGGCGCTGACAAGGGGCAGGGCGGCAAGTATCTGATCCTGCCGCCCGGCTACAAGGGCAGGGTGCCTTCGGGACACATAGTCCTTCAATCGGACACCTTCAGCGGTTTTGCGCTGCTGCGGTCCAATCTTCCCAGCCATGCCGATGCCGACGTCGCCAAATCGGTCGCCTACGGCAAGCAGATCAAGGTCTATCCGCTCTCGGCTGCGAAGAGCCCGCCGCCGACCAATTTTGTCGACGCCTATGACGTTCTGTTCGACTCCACCATTCCGTTCAACGCCAGATTTTATCAGAGCCTCGATCGCGTCGTGCAGGCCGAGCCTTGGCTCGACCGCGACCGCGCCATGATCGATCAGCTCGCGACCATCGGCATCGAGAAAGGTAAAGCGTTTAATCCGGACCAGAAGACGGTCGCGCTGCTCGATCAGGCCGCGCGCGAAGCACGGGCCCTGCTTGAGGAGCGTTATGATGCGGGTTTTCCTGTCATCAATCCGGGCATCCGCTGGTTCCCGGCGGCGATGCCGGAGATGGTGAAGGCGGCGAGCGGCGGATACTCCGATCCGAATGCCTATGCGGTCGATGCACGCGGAGTGACGTATACGCTCGGCTTCACCGGGGTGAAGCGGCTCGGTACGGCGCAGTACTATCTGATGGTCGCCAGGGACAAGGACGGACAGCCTCTCGAGGGCAACGTCACCTACCGCCTGACCGTGCCGGCCAACGCGCCGGTGAAGCAGTATTGGTCGGCAACCGTCTATGACCGCGAGACGCATGCACTTGTGCGCAACATGCCGAGCGCCAGCCGCGCCTCGATCAGCCCGGGCATTCAGAAGAATGCCGACGGCTCCGTCGATGTCTATTTCGGCCCGAAAGCGCCGGAGGGTAAGGACGCCAATTGGGTGCCGACCGATCCGGCGCGCAAATTCGAGCTGCTGTTCCGTCTCTACGGGCCGGAGAAACCGCTGTTCGACCACAGCTGGAAGCTGCCCGATGTTGAGCGTCTCGCCACCACGGTCGGAGGTGCCACGAAGTGAGCGGCGGCAACACGCTCGGGGACGACAGGCTCAAGTGAAAACACGCATGGACGCGCATCCGGCATAAGGGAGTGATGAGTATGGCCGCGGATGTCAGGCCCAGATCGATCGATCCGATCGCATCGCTGCCCTTCACCGATGCGCCGGCCCTGCAGCTCGTCTACGACACCGCGCCGATTGGCCTTGCGGTTCTCTCGCCTGATTGCCGCTACCTGCAGATCAATCAGCGCCTCACCGACATCTGTGGCATCTCGGTCGAAGGTCATCTCGGACGCTCCGTGCGTGATTGCGTGCCGGCGCTGGCGGATTCGGTCGAGGCTATTGTCCGCTCGATTATGAGAACCGGTGAACCGGTGGCCGGCATCGAGGTCGCGAGCCAGCGGGTCGACAAGACCGAAGATCGCTGGTGGGTCACCTATTGGCACCCGATCTACGATCCGGCCGGCGACATCATCGGCGTCAACGTCGCGGCCGAGGAGGTCACCGAGCGCAAGCGCGCCGAGGCGGCGCTGCGCGAGAGCGAGCTGCGCTTCCGCGAACTCACCGACAACATCAGCCAGTTCGCCTGGACCGCCGACGCGAGCGGCTGGATCTACTGGTACAATCGGCGTTGGCACGACTACACCGGGACCACGCTGGAGGACATGCAAGGCTGGGACTGGCGGAAAGTCCACCATCCCGACCATGTGGACCGCGTCGTCGCGCACATCCGAGAGAGCTTTGAGACCGGCACGCCCTGGGAGGACACGTTTCCGCTTCGCGGCAAGGACGGCACCTATCGCTGGTTCCTCTCCCGCGCTTTGCCGATCCGCGACGAGACCGGCGCCGTCGCCCGATGGTTCGGCACCAACACCGATGTGACCGAGCAGATCGAGGCCGAGAACGCGCTGCGGCTGAGCGTGGAGCGGCAGACCGCGACGGCCGACATCCTGCAGGTCATCGCCAACTCGCCCTCCGACGTCCGCCCGGTATTTGAGGCGATCGCCGAGCGGTCGAACCGGCTGACCGGCGGGCACTCGACCGTATTCCTGCGCATCGTCGACGGCATGGTCGACCTCGTCGCCTTCACGCCGCTCAACCCCGCCGCCGATACCGCGCTGCAGGCCTCGTTTCCGCGCTCCGCTGCCGGTTATCCGCTCGTCGATCTCGTCCGCGACGGCCGGACCGCGGAGATCCCCGACAGCGAGTCCGAGTTGGGCGTGAGGGCCGGGGTGCGGGACATCGGCCGCGCCCGCGGCTTCCGCAGCGTGCTGTTGACGCCATTGCGAAACGAGCAGGGCCTGCTGGGCCTCATCAGCGTGACCCGGCGCGAGCCCGGGTCGTTCGCCGAACACCATGTCCAGCTCTTGCGAACCTTCGCCGACCAGGCCGCCATCGCCATCGAGAATGTGCGCCTGTTCGATCAGGTCAGCCTGCGAACCGAGGAGCTGTCGCGCTCGCTCAATGACCTCCGCGCCGCGCAGACGCGGCTGATCGAAACCGAAAAGCTCGCCTCGCTCGGCCAACTGACCGCTGGCATTGCCCACGAGATCAAGAATCCCCTGAACTTCGTCAACAATTTTGCGTCCCTCTCGGCCGAGCTGGTGGGAGAGCTGCATGATGTGCTGGATCAGGCCCAGATCGGCAGCGATGTCCGTGCCTCCGTAGACGAGCTGGCGGACATGCTGCTCGGCAATCTCAGGAAGGTGGTCGAGCACGGTAAGCGCGCCGACTCCATCATCAAGAACATGCTGCTGCATTCCCGGGAGCGGGGAGGTGAGCTGCGCCTCACCGATATCAATGCGCTGCTCGAGGAAAGCCTGAACCTCGCCTATCACGGCGCGCGTTCGGAAAGGTCGACCTTCGCCATCAAGCTCGAGCGCGACTTCGATCCGGACGCGGGTCTGATCGAGCTCTTCCCGCAGGAGATCACCCGGGTCTTCCTCAATCTGATCTCGAACGGCTTTTACGCCGCCACCCAGCCCAAGCTGGCCGGCGCGCACGAACCCAGGCTCAGAGCGGCGACGCGGCGGCTGGGCGACAGGGTCGAGATCCGGATTCGTGACAACGGTACGGGTATCCCGCCGGAGGTGCAGAAGAAGATGTTCAATCCCTTCTTTACCACCAAGCCCGCCGGCCAAGGTACCGGGCTCGGCCTCTCGCTCAGCCACGACATCGTGGTGAAGCAGCATGGCGGCGATCTCGACGTCGAAACAGAGGTCGGTCAGTTCACGGAGTTCATCGTCACGCTGCCGCGCAGCGCGACGGCACATCGGGCCACAGGAGGCGGACGTTGAGTGCTTATGTCCTGGTCGTCGACGATGAACCCGATGTCGAAACCTTGTTCCGGCAGCAGTTCCGGCGTGACCTGAAGTCGGGGCGCTTCGCGATGGAGTTCGCCTCGTCCGGGCCTGCGGCGCTGGCCCGGGTCGGGGAGGCTGGCGAAGCGTCCCTCATGCTGATCCTGTCCGATATCAACATGCCCGGCATGTCCGGCCTGGATATGCTGCCCAGGGTGCGGGCCGAGCGTCCCGATGTGCCCGTCATCATGATCACGGCCTATGGCGATGCCGAGACACGGCGGACGGCGCTCGAACGCGGCGCGCTCGACCTGCTGACCAAGCCGATCGACTTCCAGCTGCTGCGCAACGAAATCGACACGGTGCTAGGGCGGGCAGCATGACCCCGGCCCACCCCGACATCGAGGCGACACCGGCCGTCCCGGCGCATTGCGACCGCGTGTCACCATACCCCGGCACATCGTGGCACAAACTGCACATCACACCGCGCCACAGGGCCGTTAGTCTTTACAACCTACGCGGTATTCGTTCGCGAGGCACCGCAAGAAGCGGCTCGCGCGCAGAAGCTCCGGCTGCGCGAATGATGAGCGTATCCAACCCCTTGGGTTGGAAGCAGGCGCACTCTGGCCCTCCGCTTATGTCGCGGGGTGCGAGCGGCGCCGATAAACAAGGAGTACCAGAATGAACGGACTAAAAACGAGCGGCGCAATCGCACTCGTCCTGGCCGCAATGACGGCGCAGGCCCTGGCGCAAGCCGCCATGTCGGAACCGGCGGCTTTTCAGTCGATGTACCCGAACCGCGACGTGCTCAACGGTGGAGCTCCGAACGGGTCGTTGGCCTATCCGGCGCCTGTCGAGGCCTATGCTCGGATGCCAGGCCCGGCAGAAGCGTCCTGTGCACAACGGTATCGTTCCTACGATCCGGGATCCGGCACATTCCTGGGCAATGACGGCCGTCGACATTCCTGCCGCTGACGTCCGGGCGGGCGCTATATCTGAGAGTGGCCGCGTCCATGCGCGGCCGCCTCCCAGAACAAGAAACGAAGCGAGTGAAAGGGGACCAGAATGAAAAGCGGTCAGCGAAAAACGGCTCTGTTCGGCAGCGTGTGTGCGCTTGCGCTTGCAGCCGGTGTGAATGCTGCGTCGGCCGATGCCGGCGGCCTCAGCTTCTGGCTCCCCGGAACGTTCGGCAGTCTCGCCGCGGTCCCCGTCACGCCGGGCTGGTCCTGGGCGCAGATCTATCTGCATCTCGACCAGCGGGCCGGGGGCGGCACCAATTTCGTCACCAGCAACGGCATTCCGGGTTCGGTTGTCGCCGGCCTCAGCGCGAAGGCGGATGTCCTCGTCGAAGGCGTCACCTACACCTTTGCCTCGCCGGTGTTTGGCGGCCAGGCCGGGCTCAGCTTGCTGGCCGCGCCCGGAGCCATCGGCGTTGGCGTCAACGCATCGCTGACCGGTCCGCTCGGCAACACCATCGCGGGCAGCAAGTTCGACAACCGCTTCACGGTCTCCGACGTCTTCTACCAGGGCACGCTGAAATGGAATCAGGGCGTGCATAACGAGATGATCTATGTCGCCGGCAACATTCCGAGCGGCACCTACGATTCAACCCGGCTCGCCAATCTCAGCTTCGGCTTCACGGCTGTCGATTTCGGCGCCGGTTACACCTACCTGAACCCTCACACCGGCCATGAATTCTCTGTGGTCGGCGGCGTGACCTACACCGGTCCCAACAACGCGCTGCAGTACCAGAACGGCATCGACGCCCACATCGATTGGGCGGCCTCGCAGTTCATCAGCAAGAGCGTGCATGTCGGCATCGCCGGTTATTATTTCCAGCAACTGACCGGCGACAGCGGACTCGGTGCGCGGCTCGGCGAGTTCAAGGGCATGGCGGTCGGCATCGGTCCCCAGATCGGCTTCATGTTTCCGGTCGGCGACATGGCCGGCTATCTCAACATCAAGGGATATGCCGATCTCGAAACCGAGAACCGGCCGAAGGGATACTCAACCTGGGTGAGCTTCGTGCTGTCGCCGAAAGCACCAGAGGCGCCGCCCACGGCGAAGCCGATCGTTCGGAAATATTGAGTGAGGCGTCCATGACACGCCGATGACCGGAGAGCAGATCAGCAAGCGTCCATTTCGTATCGGCTTCCAGGCATCGATCATCACGGTGTTTGTCGCGGCCGTGCTGTTCGTGGGGCTGACGCTGGTCTATCTCAGCTTCGAGCGAGTCACGGCGATCACGAAGACGGCGGCCAGCGGCTTCATCGAAAAGGTGGCCCAGCTCGGCTCCGACCATGTCGACGAGCAGTTCAAGAATGTCGGCGACAGCCTCGACATCCTGTCGGCGCTGCCGCCGATCCAGGAAGCCGAGATCTCGAACAATCTGGGGCTCTACAGCCTGCTGGCGGCGATGCTGCGGAACAATCCGCAGCTGTTCAGCCTCTATGTCGGCTATGACGACGGCTCCTTCATCGAGATGGACGTCATCGACCGGGCCAAGCCGGCCTTCAGGGCGAGCCTGGGCGTCGACGACGATGCGGTCTTCCGGCTGGTCGTGATCTCGCGCGCAGCCGGCGCGGTGCCCGTCACACGGTTTCTCTCAAAGAACCTCGTCCAGATCTCGGAGATCGCAGGTCCCGCAAACTATGATCCACGGCAGCGGCCCTGGTATGTCGAGGCCTTCAAGAATGACAAGACGCTGCTGACGGGCCCCTACGTCTTCTACGCCACCGGCGAGCCCGGCTACACGCTGCGCACGCCGCTCAAGAGCGGTCGCCGCGGCGTGGTGGCCGGCGACATGCTGCTGAACCGGTTCGAGGACATGCTGGCAGAGCAGAAGCTTGGACAATCGGGACTGGCCTTCCTGTTCAACGATGCCGGGCGCATCGTTGGTCACCCCCAGATGAACCGCCTGATGGCGGAGATCCCGGAGGACCAGGAAGGCCTGCCGCAGATCGGCGCACTGAGGCAGCCGGGTCTGCTTCCGATCATCCAATCCTGGCGCGAGGGCGGGCCCGCCCAGCAATTCTTCGTCGACGCGTCGGGCCGGACCCATGTTGCGGCGGTCCACAGGCTGGAGACCACAGGCTCGGCCAATGTCCGCCTCGCGATGGTGGCGCCGCTCGATGAGTTCTATGCGCAGATCATCGGAGAGCGGCGCATGCTGTTCGCGATCACGCTCGCCTTCGTCGGCGCGATGCTGCCTTTCGCCTTCTGGCTCGGCTCGTTGATGGCGCGGCCGCTGCGCAAGCTGGTCGAGGAGACCGATGCGATCCAGCGCTTTCAGATCGCCGAGCGCCCGCGGATCCATTCCCTGATCGCCGAGATCGAGGAGCTCGGGCGCTCGGTCTTCACCATGCGCAGCGTGGTGCGGAGCTTTGCCAGCTTCATCCCGCGCCAGATCGTGCAACAGCTGATCGAGACCGGCTCCGCGCTCGACCTCGGCGGCTCCCGGCGCGAGGTCACCGTGCTGTTTACCGATGTCGCCGATTTCACGGCCAAGACGGAAAGGGCCGACCCGACCCAGGTGATGGTCTACACCTCGCGTTATTTCGCCGCGCTGTCGGACGAGATCATGCGGCACCAGGGCACGGTCGATAAATATATCGGCGACGCCGTGATGGCGTTCTGGAATGCGCCGGCTGACGATCCCGATCACACCGTCAACGCCTGCCGCGCGGTGCTGGCCTGCCTTGCGGCCAACGATGTCCTCGACAAGGCGTTTCGGCGCGAAGGGTGGCCGTCCTACCAGACCCGCTTCGGCCTGCATGTCGGCGACGCCGTGGTCGGCAATATCGGCTCGAGCGACCGCATGAACTACACCGCGCTCGGAGCCACCGTGAATCTGGCGTCCCGGCTCGAGGGGTTGAACAAGAACTACGGCACCCGCGTGCTGGTCAGCGCAGCCGTGCGTGAGCGCGCCTCTCACGCCTTCCTGTTCCGCAGCGTCGACAGCATCAGGCCGAAGGGCTTTGCCGAGGCGATCGAGGTCAGCGAGCTCTGCGGCGAGCTTGCGCAGGTAAGCGAAGCCGAGATCGCCAGGTGCCGCCGCTGGGACGAGGTCTATGCCGCGATTGGACCTGAGGTGAGCGAGGCCGCGCTGGTCGGGCTCTCAGGTTTCCTGATCGACTATCCCAAGGACAGTGTCGCGCTGCATTATGCCGAGCGGTTTCGTGCAGCTGCCCAAGGCGCAGGGCAGGCGGCCTGAGCGAAGAACCTACTGCGGAGCCAGCGCGGAACACCAACAGATGTGACAAAGGCGTCTGCACGCCGACAACCGTTGCACTTGCGACAAGCGCCGGAAATGTCTAAGGCATTCCGTTATGGGGCCACGTGGCGGAGTGGTTACGCAACGGTCTGCAAAACCGTGTACACCAGTTCAATTCTGGTCGTGGCCTCCACTCACAAGCTCCTGATTTTTCAACATAATCACCGCGTCACCGCGACCGAATCCCCGGCGCGGGCGGGTGGCTTGCACCCGGATTCACCCGGGGTCGGCGATTAACCGCGATTCAGCTCCACTGGCACAAACTTCGCTTCGCGGAGGCCGCAAATGGCGAAACCTGAATCAAGGAGCGCATGTGGGCGAGATCGTCCGGTTTATCCCGAAATCCGAGCTTGAACGGGCACGTCTCATTCGCGAGGCGCGCGCGATCTATGACAGCATCTTCCCGCCCGCGGCGCCGGCAACGGAGCCGCGCGACCAGGACGAGCCGTCAGGAATTCAAGGCTGATTAGAACCGGCCGTTAGCCGGTTGTCGTTCGGGCAGGGCGCGAGAGGGCGCTCAGCAGGCGGCGTACCAGCCGTCCGGGAACGGCAGCAGCGGCCAGGCACCTTCGTTGTCGTTGGCGGCACGAAGCGGTGCGTCGAACTTCCACGAGCGCGGCACGAATTCCTCCTGATGCACGGGGTCGTCGATCGCGAACCGCACGGCATCCAGCATCAAATTAAACTCGGCTTCGCTCATCACACCCTCCGCACTTCGGATGGCGCAATGTTGCAAAACCAGCTTGTTTCCCGATTGAGCCGATCGTTCGAATTTTATCGATCCGCGCGATCGGGGCCCGATTGGTTAGCGATTTCTGAAAAGTCCCCAAACGTCTCGGAGCAAGCTCCGAGAGAAACCCCAAGAATAACTTCAAGAAATCCCCACGACGAAGCTAGGCCGTGGCCGCGGCAAGCCAGTGTGAAAGAAATCACAGTCCCGCAGGTTTATTTCCCGTAGCCCTTTGCATGACACCGCCGCCCCGCACAGAGGTGCAGGTGGCGAAGCAGACGGGAGACGCAGTCATGAAGGCGAGGTTCCTGAAGTTTGCGAGCGTTAAGAGCCGTGCCCGCCGGGCCTCTACGGTCGGGCTGTTCCTGACCCTGTTCGCCTCGGCTGCCTCGGCGCAGCAGGGCACCCCCGAACAGCGCCGGGCCTGCACGCCCGACGTCTACCGGCTCTGTGCCGGCGAGATTCCCAATGTCCGCGCCATCACGGCGTGCCTGCGCCGCAACCGCTCCAGCCTGAGCGATGCCTGCCGGTCCGTGTTCGACCAGGCCGGCGGCTGAGCGGCAACACCTGTGGGCTGTTGCGCAGCAAGTAGCTGTCCAACCGTGCATATTCGATCACACCGGGCTGTGGATATGCTGCGGATGAGCTGTCGATAGGTAGCGTAGCTTCCGGTTGAAATCGAGCGGGCATGGCCGGATGCTCGACTTGGCTTCGGGATTTGCTCATTCTCCCTTTGGCGAGAGCCGTCGCCATCCTCATCCTCAGCGGATGTGGACGACGACAAGGCGGGGCGTTACGACGAATTTGTCTTGCCTTGCTGTCGCTCTGTCACCAAACTGTCCGTGGGCATCAAACGACGTGGAACTCTGCCAGTTGCGGCAGAGGCGTGTTTGTATGCGTCATCCGGTCGACAGTGCGCAGAGTGACGGAACAGCCATCGCCCGCAGCGATGACGCGGAAAAGCTGCGCGATTGGTACTTCGTTCTTGCAGCCTGCTCGATTCCCGTAGTTTTCGTCCTGGCGGCGCTGGTCGTCACCTATTTCGCCAGCGACATTTCAGCCTACGTGACGCGCTCCGGTCAGGGAGACATCGTTCGGCACGGCTCAATCCACGGGGCCGCCGGCGAGCAAGACACCAACTTTGGAAACCGGGATTCGCGCAAGGGCACCCTGGCTCCACAAGGGAACGTCAAAGCGGATCAGGACGGCGGTCCGGCGGCCCCCCAACAAGCGGCGCGCGACCAGGAGAGGATCATTGTCCTCGAGCGCGAGGTTACTGCCGCGCGGCAAGAACTGGCCACCAAGACGGCGCAACATCGCCAAACTCTCGAGGAGGAGCGTGCGCGCGGCACCGCGCTGGCGCAGGAACTTGAATCGGCGCGGCAGGAGAACGAGAAGCAGGCGGCGCTGGTGAAGGCAGGCGGTGAAGTCGATAAGCTGAGACAGGAGGAGGCCGCGAAGAGCACGCTATCCCGCGACCGCGATCGGGAGAAGATCACAGCTCTCGAGTGGGAGGCGGCCGTCTCGCGAGAAGCGCTGGCCACGAGTACGGCACAACATCGCCAGACGCTAGACGGGGAACGCGCGCGTGGCGCCGCGCTTGAGCAGGAGCTTGCCGCCGCGCGGCAGGAGAATGAGAAACAAGCGGCACTGCTGAAGGCCAGCGACGAAGCGGAGCAGCTGAGGCAGGCGGAAGCCGCGAAAGTCACGCAATTGCGCGAGCGGGATCAGGAGAGGATCTCCGTCCTCGAGCGGGAGGCGACCATCGCGCGAGAAGAACTCGCGGTCAGCACGGCGCAACACCGCGAAACGCTTGAACAGGAACGCACGCGCGGCGCTGCCCTTGCGCAGGAGCTTGCGGCTGCGCGGGAGGAAAACGAGAAGCAGGCGACGCTGCGCAAGGCAGGCGACGAAGCCGAACAGCCAAGACGGACGGAAGCCGCAAGGATAGCGATCCTCGAACGAGAAGCGGCGGCCGCACGGGAAGAGCTCGCTGCCGGCTCGGCGCAACATCGCCAAACGCTTGAGCAGGAGCGCACGCGCGGCGCTGCCCTGGCGCTGGAGCTTACCGCTGCGCGGCAGGAGAACGAGAAACAGGCAGCGCTGCTGAAGGCCGGCGACGAGGCCGAGTTGTTGAGGCAGGCGGAAGCCGCGAAGATCTCGCAAGGCCGGGACAGGGATCAGGAGACGATTATCGTCCTCGAACGGGAGGTGGCTGTCTCGCGAGAAGAAGCGGTCACGCGGACGGCACACCACCGTCAAGAACTCGACGAGGAACGTGCGCGCGGCAGCGCGCTGGCTCAGGAGCTTGTGGCTGCGCGGCAGGAGAACCAGAAGCAGGCGGCGAAGGCTGGCGACGAAGCCGAGCAACTCAGGCAGGCACTAGCCGCGAGGATCAGCGTCCTGGAGCGGGAGGCGGCCGTCGCGCGAGAAGAGCTCGCTGCCAACACGGCGCAACATCGCCAAACGCTCGAGCAGGAGCGCGCGGGCCGCATCGCATTAGCGCAAGAGCTTGAAGCTGCACGGCAGGAGAACGAGAGGCAGGTCGCGCTTTTGAAGGCCGGGAAAGAGGCCGAGCAGCTGAGGCGTGAGAGGGAAATCACGGAGCTGCAACAAGACCTGACGCGGGATCATGAAAAGGCCACGGCCCCGGGCGTCGAAATCGGCGGCGACCGAAGGCCGCCTGGGCTTGCGGTAGGGAGCACTCCCCCCAAGGCTGCACCAACGGTGGGGGGCGCTGTGACGGCGCAACCGGCTATGACCGCGACACAATCGACTTCAGAGGTGATGAGATTGGTCGCTCGCGCCGGCGCTCTGCTCAGTCAGGGAGATATCGGTGCTGCGCGCGTCGTGCTCGAGCGCGCCAGCGATGCCGGCAGCGCAACGGCGAGCTTCATGCTTGCGGAGACATATGATCCGGCCATTCTGGCCACATGGGGAACTTACGGAACGCGCAGCGACCTAGCGAAGGCGCGTGAATTCTACGCACGAGCTCATGCCGGTGGCAATCAGGATGCAAACAATCGGTTGAATGCATTGCGTCAGTGAGGGGAGGTCGCAAACATGTCTTCAGGGCGGTATTTGCTTCTGCTGGTCGCATTGGCGGCGCTTATCCCGATACTTCAGCCAGTCAGTCTGTGCGCGCAGACAAGTCAAGTGGAAGCGCGGAGTGGGCCCCTGCCACGGCGCTCCACACTTCACGAGATGCAAAAGGAGAAGATGAACGCCTGGACCGTCGGCCTTGCCGGGGGCTTGCTCGAAGGTGCGCCCCTGCGTCTCGCGGCCGAGATGGCTCGCGTTGTCGATGACGGCCCGAACTTGCACGTGCTGCCGATCGTTACCCGGGGCGCCACAGATAACCTGAACTCGCTGCTCTATTTGCGAGGTGTTGACGCCGCAATCATCAATTCCGACGCGCTCGAGGAATACAAGATTCAGGTGCCGGAGATCCGATCGCGGATCACGTATCTGCTAAATCTTTTTCCGTCGGAGCTGCACATCTTTGTCCGGCCTGAAATCCAGAGTTTGCAGGATCTCGCGGGCAAGAAGGTGAATTTCAACACCCAGGGCACTGCCGCCGCCTATTCGGGACCACTGATCTTCAGCCGTCTCGGCGTCAACGTGGAAAAGACCTTCATTCCTCACCAAGTGGCGCTGGAACAGATG
>JAEWBW010000664.1 GCA_023390955.1 Pseudomonadota bacterium | reverse complement strand
GGCAACGCGCTCCTGATCCTGCTCGACCTCAATCTGCCGGACATGACCGGCATCGACATCCTGAAGCAGATCAAGGAAAACAAGCATCTCAAGGCCTCCCCCGTCGTGGTGCTGACCACGACCGACGACGCCCAGGAGATCAAGCGCTGCTACGAGCTCGGCTGCAACGTCTACATCACCAAACCCGTCAACTACGAGAATTTCGCCAACGCGATCCGGCAGCTGGGGCTGTTCTTCTCGGTCATTCAGGTCCCGCCCGCCGCCACATGAACCAGACAACGCCGACACTGCTGTACATCGACGACGACGGCGCGCTGGCGCGCCTGGTCGATCGCGGTCTGACGCGCCGCGGCTACAAGGTCGTCCACGCGGCAAGCGGCGAGGAAGGCCTTGCCCGGTTGCGCCAGGCGGATGCCGGCATCGACGTCGTCGCACTCGACCAGTACATGCCGGGCCTCGATGGGCTGGAGACGCTGGAGCAGATCATGGCGATCCCCGGCGCTCCCCCTGTCGTATTCGTCACGGCCTCGCAGGACTCCTCGATAGCGGTGACCGCACTGAAGGCGGGCGCGGCTGATTATCTCGTCAAGGACGTCAAGGGCGACTTCATTCCGCTGCTGCACGTCGCGGCCGACGGCGCGCTGCGCCAGGCCGAATTGCAGAAGGCGCGCGAAGAGGCCGAAGCCGAGATCCATGCCTCGCGCGACCGCTACGCGGCGCTTGCCGCCGAACGCGAAGTGCTGCTCCGCGAGGTCAACCACCGCGTCGGCAACTCGCTCCAGATCATCGCCTCGCTGTTGCATCTGCAGGCAAGCTCCGCGGGGCAGGACGAGGTCAAGGCTGCGCTCACCAATGCGATGGGCCGCGTTGCCGCGGTCGCGCAGGTGCACCGGCGCCTCTACACCTCGCAGGACCTGAAGAGCGTGGTCCTGAGCCAGTACCTGGAATCCCTGCTCGAGGACTTGCGCCGCTCGGCCGAGGGCAACCGGATGTCACGCCTGACGCTCGACGCCGAGGCGGTCGAGATCGATCCGGACCGTGCGGTTGCGATCGGCATCATCGTCAACGAGCTGGTGATGAACGCGGTCAAATACGCCTACCCCGACGGTGCCGGCCCGATCCACGTCACCCTGACCTCGCAAGGCGACGACCTCGTCCTCGCGATTGCCGACAACGGTGTCGGCGACAATGCTAAGGCCGATCCGCGCTCGACCGGCATGGGCCAGCGCATCGTCGCGGCCATGGCCTCGAAGCTGGATGCCTGCACCGAGCGTGACCCCAACCACAGCGGCACCCGCATCGTGCTCAAGTTCCGCCGCGTGGCGTCGTCGGCCCGCGCCAACAGCGCCGCGGCGAGCTGACCCCCGGGCAAACACCGTCCCCATCGCAAGCAAGCTGCGATCCTGCTATCCTGAACCGCATGACTTCGCGCGACTCCGCTTCGTCTGAAATTACGCCCGCAGTCCTGCTGCGCGCCTATGCCTGCGGCATCTTCCCGATGGCCGAGAGCGCCGACGATCCGACGCTGTTCTGGGTCGAGCCGGAGATGCGCGGGCTGATCCCGCTCGACGGCTTTCGCGTCGCTTCACGGCTTGCGCGCACCGTGCGCTCGGACGTCTTCCGCGTCACCGTCAACACCGCCTTCAAGGCGACGATCGCCGGCTGCGCGGCGCCGCAGACCGGCCGCGAGGATACCTGGATCAACAAGCGTATCCGCGATCTCTATGGCGGCCTGCACACGCTCGGTCATTGCCACAGCGTCGAAGTCTGGCAGGACGACCAACTGGTCGGGGGCCTCTATGGCGTGAGCCTCGGGCGCGCCTTCTTCGGCGAGAGCATGTTCCACACGGTGCGCGACGCCTCCAAGGTGGCGCTGGTGCATCTGGTGGCGCGGCTGATCGAGGGCGGCTTCGAGCTGCTCGACACGCAATACGTCACCGAACACCTGAAGAGTTTTGGCGCGGTCGAGGTTTCACGGCGGCGCTATACCGCGCTGCTCGACAAGGCGCTCGCCGGAGAGCCCGCCGACTTCCTGAGAATGTCGGCCGGACAGTCGATCCCGGGCGCGCGGGCGCTCGAGATCATCGCCACGCGGCAATAGTCCAAGAGATCTGTCCAACAGATCAGCCGTCAAAGAGATTAGCGGCCGAAGCCCGGAAAGCCGAACAGGCCCCGGTTCTCCTGCGGCGGTGGCGGCGGAGGTGCCTGCGGCTGGGGAGGCGGCGGCGCCGGCGGACGCTGCTGCTGCACCGTCTGCTTCGGCGGCGCGGCCTTCTTTTGCGCCGGAGGCGGCGGTGGCGGCGGCTTCACCGGATCGGGCGCGGCCGTCGCGATCGTGGTCTGCGGCTCTTTGCAGTCCGTCAGCCAGATATCGTAGATCGGATGCTCGACGCCGTGCAGACCGGGGCTCGCCGCGTACATCCAGCCAGAGAAAATCCGCTTCACCTCGCCCTGCAGCGTGATCTCGTCGACCTCGACGAAGGCGTCGGTGTTGGCCGCTTCCGTCGCGGGACGCGTGTAGCAGGCGTCGGTTTTGACGCGCAGCGCACCGAACTGCACGGTCTCGCCGATATCCTCGTCGAAATTGATGATGCGGCCGGTGATCTTGTCGAGCCCCGAGAAGGTCGCCTTCTTGTTCACGATCTTCTGGGCCGGCGGCTCGGTGACGACCTCGTCGCCGGGCTGCAGGCTGGCAGGCGTCTGCGGCACCGGCCCGCCCTTGGTGGGCGGCGGCTGGCGGCCGGTCGGGCCCTGCTGCGGACCTGGCGGGGCAACCGCAATGCCGGGCTGCTGGTTGGGCGGCAGGACGGGAGCCCCCGGCGGCGGCGCCAGCGGCTGCGTCTCGACGGGTCCGGGCATGACATTGCCCTGGCGTCCCGGCGGCGGCGCCATCGGCCGCGACGGCAGCACGCGGCCCTGCGGCGGCAGCTCCGGGATTTCCTCGTCGTCGTCGGGAATGGGCTGCTGCGGCTGGTTGCCGCGGGGAATGGCTCCGGGCGGCCGCGGCGGCGGGTCGGAGAAAATGGTGCCGATCTGCGCCTTCGCCGACGGGGTGTAGCCCATCGTCGCGGCGGCAAGCAGGGCCGCAAATCCGGTCAGGATCAAGTTTCGTGACATCTCGCGCGGCTTCAACAGCGAATCGGGTTTGTCTGACATTCTACAGGTGGTTTACCGCCGCTCGCAGGCCACCCGGTTAACACGCCGAATACGGCGGGGAAAGGGCGGCAACCCTGCCCGGGCTCTCCCGAGCCTCGCCAGACCGCCCTGGGGATGGGATAGTCGCGCCTCCCGATCCTCGCGAACGCCGTCGACGGCGGACCCACCACCCGCTCCCCAGAGGTGCCATGCCCATCGTCCTCGATCCCGATGCCGCCGCGGTCTACCAGGCGTTCCTCAAGGCTGACCGTCCGCCCTACGAAGCGCTGACGCCAGCCGAAGCGCGCACCGACTATGCCCGCGCGGGCGTCGCCACCAATCCCGAGCCGCCCGAGCTCGCGCGCGTCGATGCGCTCGCGATCCCCGCATCCCACGGCAACATTGCCGCGCGCCTCTACGTGCCGAAGGAGCTGCGCAAGCGTGACGGCCTGTCGCCGGCGCTGGTGTTCCTCCATGGCGGCGGCTGGGTGATCGGCGATCTCGACAGCCACGACGTCGCCTGCCGCAAGTTGGCCGTGCATGGCGAGCTGATCGTGATCTCCGTCGAATACCGCCTCGCCCCCGAACACAAATTCCCCGCATCTGTGGACGATGCAATCGCCGCCACCGCGTGGATCGCAGCGAACGCAAATGCGCTCGGCATCGACGCAACCCGCCTCTTTGTCGGCGGTGACAGCGCCGGCGGCAATCTCGCCGCCGTGGTGGCGCTCGCCGCACGTGACGATGGCGGCCCTGCCCTCGCCGGCCAGGTGCTGATCTACCCCGCCACGGAGCTGGCGCGGACACATGCCTCGCACAGCGAGCCGGAAACCAGCGTGCTGCTGACCCACTCCGTGATCCGCTGGTTTCGCGACCACTATCTCTCTGATGACGCCGCGATCGACGACTGGCGCGCCTCGCCCGCACGCGCGGCCACGCTCGCCGGTCTGCCGCCGGCCTATGTGCTCACCGCCGGCGCCGATCCCCTGCGTGACGAAGGCATCGAATACGCCGCGCGACTGAAGCAGGTCGGTGTATCCGTGACGACGCGGCACTTCCCCGGCCAATTCCACGGCTTCTTCACCATGGGCAAGCTGCTGCCGCAGGCCAACGTCGCCGCCGAAGAGATCGGCACGTGGTTGAAGGCAATGGGCTGAATGCCTTCCAGCTTGCAGCCCATCCTCGCCCTCCCCCTGCGCGCCCTCATTTGGCTTGGCGATCAGGGCACGCGCGCGGTTGCCGCTCTGGTCGTGTTCGGGATTGCGCTTCCGCCGCTCGGCGCGCTGCTTCGGCCTTATGTCACCGAGGCGATCTTCCTGCTGCTGGTCGTCTCCTTCATGCGCGTCGACATCGCAGCGCTCAGGGCACATCTGCGCCGTCCCGCCTTGATCGTCGCAGCGACGGCCTGGACCACGATCGGCGTACCCTTGATCTTCGGCCTCGTCGCGCGCGTCACCGGCTTCGACGCCAGTTCGCCCGACCTGTTCCTGGCGCTGATGCTGCAGGGCATCGCCTCGCCGATGATGGCCTCGCCCGCGATCGCGGCGCTGATGGGCCTCGACGCCACGCTGATCCTCGTCACGCTGGTGACCTCGACCGCGCTGGTGCCGTTCACGGCCTCGCTGTTTGCCGCGCTGTTCCTCGCCGGCATGCAGGACATCTCGCCGCTCGCGCTCGGGCTGAAACTGCTGGCGATCCTCGGCGGGTCGCTGCTGGTCGCGATCGCGATCCGCAAGATCTTTGGCGCAGCCTCGATCCAAGGCCACAGGCGTCCGATCGATGGCGTCAACATCCTCATCCTGTTCGTCTTCGTCGCCGCCGTCATGGGCGGCGTGATCCCGGACTTCCTTGCCAATCCGCTGCTGTCGATCGCGGTCGCGGCGCTTTCATTTGCGATCTTCTTCGCCCTGCTGATCATCACCACGCTGCTGTTCCGCCGCATCGGCTATGAACGGGCACTCGCGCTCGGGCTGATGGTGTCGCAGCGGAACATGGGGCTGATGCTGGCCGCGACCGCGGGCGCGCTACCGGCCACGACGTGGCTCTATTTCGCGCTCACGCAGTTTCCCTACTATCTCGCGCCGCAGATGCTGGCGCCGATCGCGCGGCGCCTGACGGCGCAAAGCCCGGCAGCGCCCGCAACACTTTAGCTGACGCTTCCAGGCGGGCCGATATCGACCTTGTGGTCGAGCGAGACGTCCTGCACACCCGCAACCTTGCGCAGCTTCGCGACCTTGTCGGGGTCCGACGTGCCGGTCACGACACCGATGGCATCGAGCTGGTCGACGCCGTCGAGCCCGGCCGCCTTGAGATCGCGCACGACCTCCTTGATGTCGCGTTCCCCCGACAGGGTGACGACGACGGCTTGGCGCGGCTTCTTCATGTCGTTCTCACTTGCAGCAATGTCCGGCTAAAGTGAGCATACCACATCGGAATTCAAGTGCTGGCGACAACGCGCCGGGATGGCCGGCGGCCTCCGCCGCCAACCGGCCCGCCTCCCGGTGCGCGACGCCTACGGCGCCTGCACGAGGCCCGCACCGACATCCGTCATCGGCAACGGAAGGTGCCTTGCGGTTGCGATCAGCTTTGCGCGCAAGGCGGCGCCGCGCAGCGCCGGGCTCGTCTGCGCCCAGAGCGCGGCACAGCCCGCGACATGCGGCGTCGCCATGCTGGTGCCGCTGATCGTGTTGTGCAGCGTGGGACGCGGCCAGGACGAGAACACGTTCACGCCGGGCCCGGCGATATCGACCTTGCCGCCGTTCGAGAACACCGCGACCCGCAACGCGCTGTCGAGCGCCGCGACCGACATCACCGAGGGCGAGTTGGCTGGCGCACCGGCCGGCGCGATCGTGCCGGGCCGGTTGCTGGCGTTGCCGGATGCCGCAATGATCAGGCAGCCCGCGTTGAGCGCCGCGTTACCTGCCGCCGTATAGGACGGCTGCACCGGAATTTGCGCACCGAGCGACATCGAGATCACCGCACAGCGGTTGGTGATCGCCCAGTTCATGCCGGCCAGGACCTGGGCCTGGGTGCCGGAGCCGGAATTGGTCAGGACCTTGCCGATGAACATCTGCGAGCGGTAGCCGATCCCGTAGCGCGGCACCGCACCGGCGGGCGTCTTCGGGCCGCAGGCCGTGCCGGCCGTATGCGTGCCGTGGCCATGCAGATCCTGCACGGGCTGCCCGACGAACGTGTTGGTGACGAAAGAGCGGCCCGCGAATTCGGGATGGCCGAGATCGAAGCCGGTGTCGAGCACGGCGACCTTGATCCCGGTGGCGGAGAAGAGGCTCGGCGGCGCCTTGCACGCCGCGAGGCCCCAGGTCGCGCCTGCCACCGCCGCGGATACGTCACGTGCTGTCGCCTCGCCCTCCTGCGTGCCGAGATCCTCGGCGATCATTTCCGCCGTGCGCAGGACGCCGCGCAGATAGTCGTGCGGATTGATCTGCGTGGCGAACATGAAATATTCGGGATCGACCGAATGCACCGGCGCATCCTCCGCAACGAATTCGGCGGCGCGGATGCCATGCTCGACGGCCGCCTCGGCGCCGACCAGCGCAACGCCGATCTCCGGAAACACCATGGCATCGGCATCGCCCGCGGCGGCGAGGTCGACGGCCTGGCCCGCGAACTCGCGTGCGTTGGCAACGCGCAGGCCGCGCTTGGCCGACAGCATTTTCGCGCCCGCGTCGGTGGCGCTCTCCTTGAAGGTAACCAGAAATCGTCCCGTCTTCGTGGTGTCGCCACCGCGCTCGAGTGCCGCGAGTATCAATTCGTCCGCGGTTGCGGATACCGACTGCGTGGCTGCGGCGGTGGATCTCGGCTGTTTCGTTGACTTGCGTGCCATGGGGTGCTCCTGAAATGACAATTCCAAAACAATGAAAAATGCATCTCGAACAAAAACACCCTTAAATTGCATCCGCGGGCGGGCAGCGGCATTACACATCCACGTGTCAATGCGGCGATTGCGTCCTAATGACCCAGCAAGTGTTGCTGACCTTTTTTCACATCGCCCGCGCGGCACGGCGCAGTGATTGTGGCGGCTGACCGAAGGCACGGATGAAGGCGCGCCGCATGCGCTCGGGATCGCGGAAGCCAGTGGACAGCGCCACCAGCTCGATCGCCTCGCTCGAGGACTGCACGCGTTCGCGCGCCGCCTCGATGCGCAGCCGCTCGATCGCCTTGGATGGTGTCGAGCCGGTCTCGGCGGCGAAGGCGCGTGCAAAATGCCGCGCGCTCATGCCGGCGCGATCGGCGAGATCCTCCACGGTCAACGGCGCGTCGAGATTTTCGCGCGCCCAGGACAGCAGCGGACCGAAGCGCCCGTTCGGCGTCTTCAATTCCAGCAGCGAGGAGAATTGCGACTGCCCGCCGCTGCGGCGATGATAGAGCACGAGCTGGCGTGCGGTCGCCTGCGCGATCTCCTCGCCCTGGTCTTCCGTCACCATTGCGAGCGCGAGGTCGATGCCGGCGGTGATGCCGGCCGAGGTCCAGACGTCGCCATCGCGGGTGAAGATCTGATCCGGCTCGAACTTCACCCTGGGATAGCGCCTGACGAAATCCGACGTGCGGCCCCAATGCGTGGTCGCGCGCCGTCCGTCCAGCAAGCCCGCTTCAGCCAGCAGATAGGCGCCGGAGCAGACGCTCGCGACCCGCACGCCGCGCTTCGCCAGCCGCTGCACGAAGGCCAGCGTGGCCTTGCAGCGCGCCGCCGCGTTGACGCCCTCGCCGCCCGCGATCACCAGCGTGGTGATGCCGTTCGCAGCCCTGAAGTCGCGCGCCAGCATCTCGACGCCGGACGAGCTGCGCACCGGCCCGGCCTGCAGCGCCAGCACGCGGATTGCCGGCGCCTTCCGTGCGTAGCGCGTCGCGATCTCGAACACGGAAATGGGCCCGGCCGCATCGAGCAGCTGGAAGTCCGGGAAGATCAGGATGCCGATCATGACCATGTCCTAAAGCGAGGAGTGTCCTAAAGCGAGGCTCGTCCGAAAACGAGGGAAATATGCCATTTTGGACAGGAGGCCACCATGGCATCGTGGCGCCGTCAAGCCAAAACCTTCGGAGGCTCCCATGTCGTCGCCGCTCCAGATCGGATTGTTGCTGTTTCCCCGCGTCACCCAGCTCGACTTCACCGGACCGCTGCAGGTGTTTTCCTCCGTGCCCGGCGCACAGGTGCATCTGATCTGGAAGCGCATCGAGCCGGTGCCGAGCGATTCTGTCCTGACGCTGACGCCGACCACGAGCTTTGCCGATTGTCCGCAGCTCGACGTGCTCTGCGTGCCCGGCGGCGGAGGGACCGACGACATCATCAATGACGAGGAGGTGCTGGCTTTCCTGCGCAAGCAGGGAGCAAGCGCCAGATATGTCACCTCGGTCTGCACGGGATCGCTGGCGCTGGGCGCGGCGGGGCTGTTGAAGGGCTATCGCGCCACCACCCACTGGAGCGCGATGGAGATGCTGTCGCTGTTCGGCGCGACGCCGACCAAGACGCGCGTCTGCGTCGACCGCAACCGCATCACCGGCGGCGGCGTCACCGCGGGGATCGACTTCGCGCTGACGCTCGTCTCGATTATGGCCGACCGCACGCTGGCCGAGGCAATCCAGCTGCAGCTCGAATACAACCCGGCGCCACCGTTCAATGCCGGTTCGCCGGACACTGCGAGCGCCGACGTGATGGCTCTGCTGAGGGAGCGCGGCGCGCCGCGGCAGGCCCGCCGCATCGAGGCGGTCAAGCGCGCGGCCGAACGGGTGATGTGATCGAACCAAACAGAAAAAGGCCGCCCGGTTTCCCGGACGGCCTTTCCTGTCTTACGGTGGCTGCGCATTTCCACCGGGCGATTTCGGAACTTCGAGACCGGGGGCCTATTTCCCGATCGAGTCCTGCTCGGCAGCCGCTGCATTCCGGGGCAGTCGCGAACTGTTGCCCGAACCGGCGCGATGGTCTCCCATCTCCATAAGATGGGATGATTGAGCCGCAGGGCGCCCGCAAGCGCAACGGCGGCGCGCACGAAATCCCCGCTGATCCCGTTGTTCACAGGCCCGCGAAGCAGATGCGCATGCATCCAATGCTGGAGATGGAACGGACGCGAATCCGCCAGGCGAGCTTCAGGTCAGCTCGGAGTCCAAGGCTGGTAGTCGCCGGTCGCCTTGGGGCGCTTGCCGCTCGCCAGCGTGGATCCGGACGGACGGTAGGCCTGCGCGGTGCCGGTGAGATTCGGCCGGTGCGGCTTTTCCCATTCACGCGGCTGATAGCCATCCTGGGTCGGCGGCACGTCGACGGTGTGGTGAATCCAGCCGTGCCATGACGGCGGAATGCGGCTCGCCTCGGCGTAGCCGTTGTAGATCACCCAGCGCCGCTCGAAACCGAGCGTCGGGTCGATCTTGCCGCCGGCGGTGCGGTAGTAGCGATTGCCCTGCTCGTCTTCACCGACCAGCTCTCCGTACCTGTAGGTCCAGAGCTGGGTGCCAAACGTCTGGCCGTTCCACCAGGTGAAGAGCTTGAGAAAGAACTGTTTCATGCGGCAAGGGCCCTGCTTCGTGTGGCCCTGATGCCATCCGCACGCCCAATTGTCCAGTTGCCCGAGGGCATTGCCAGACATGCGCCCCCGGTTTTTCGGGACCTCCCCGCCGCAAAGTCGACG
>JAEWBW010000663.1 GCA_023390955.1 Pseudomonadota bacterium | reverse complement strand
TACGCGCCCTGCTGGCGGGCGCGGGAGGCGTGGGTCTGGAGCGCGCGGATGCGCTCGGCGAGCGTGCCGCCGCCCTCGGGCATGGCGGGCACCGCGCCGTTGGCGGGGGCGTCATTGGCCGGGCGGGGGGCCGGCTTCGGGGGCGCGCCCGCTTCAGTCGCCAGCAGCGCCTCGATCGGCGAGTTCGGGCCTTCGAGCTGCATCGCGAGCTTGGCGACTTCGGCGGCGATGTCGTTGATGCGCTCGCGCAGCAGCGCGTTCTCCATGCGCTCGGTGGCCCAGGAGCTTTCCGCCTGCTGCTGGATCGAATTGACGTCGCGCTGCAGCTTGGCGCGCTCCTTGCGCGCCTCCTTGAGCTGCTCCTCGAGCGTTGTCTTCTCGCTGCGCAGCGTCTCGAACGCCGCTGACGATTTGCCGCCGCTCAGAGCGGCGACCTCGACACGCAGCTGGCTGATGGTGCGCTCGGCATTGTCGCTGCTCTGGCGCAGCTGGATGTTCTCGTGGTCGCGCTCGGCGAGCAGCTTGCCTTGCGTCGACAGCCGTCCCTCGAGGTCGGTGACGCGGCCGGACAGCGTCTCGGCTTCCTTGACCTGGGCGACGAGCTGGTGATCGAGGTCGGTGACCCGCTGGCTGAGATTCTCGACCCGGCCGCGGGCATCGCCGAGCTCGCGCGTGGCGGTCTCCGACTCGCTCTGTTCCTTGGTCAGCCGCGCCTGCGTCGCGGCGAATTCCTTCTCGGCGTCGCCGACGCGATTTTTCAGTTGGTCGATCTGTGCGCGCACTGCGACCAGCTCGACCTGGCGCGTCTCGGCGACCATGGAGCGGTCGGAGAGTTCGGAATTGATCTTGGCGAGCTCGCTCTGCTTGTCGGCCAGCGCAAGCCCGGCATCGCGCAGGGCCTCGGTCTTCGCCTTGAATTCCGTTTCGGTGACGTGGAGCTGCTCCTTCACCGCCTTCTCGCGCGCCTCGAGCGCGAAGATCGTGGCGTTCTTCTCGCCGAGCTCGATCTTCATGCGATTGATGGCGTCGCTCTTCTTGCCGAGCTCGGCAAGCTGGCTCGTGGTCTTGTTCTTGAGCTGGTCGACGCTCATCTCCAGCCGCCGTGCCGACATCGCGAACTCGGCGCGCAGCTGGTCCTTGTCGGCCTGGATCTCCGCCATCGACAGGGGTGTTGCAGCCTCGAGCCGGCGCGTGGTCAAGCGCACCGCGCGGTTATGCACCAGCGGCACGATCGCGAGCCCGCACAGCATCGAGAGCAGGAAACCGATCGCCAGGTACATGATCGGTTCGACCATGGGGCTAAACTCCAGGAAGCAAGAAAAAATTTACCAAAGACAATGCCATGGCGGGGCGGCAGAACGCCAGCCCCGGCCTGTCGTTAACGTGAATCCCCAACAGATGTGAGAGTCGCCCGATCCCTTAGAACGGGTTCCAGGTCGCGCGCGGGGTGTATTTCAGGTAGCCGATATTGGCACCCAACCGCAGGCCGATGCCGGACCGGATCGGCACCAGCACGATGTTGTTGGCGGTCAGCGCCGTCATGCCGAAGCCGCCGATGATGTAGGCCGAGCCGTCGAGGCCGGCGAAGCGCTGGTAGATCGCATTGGTGGCGGGCAGGTTGTAGACCAGCGTCATGGTGCGCGCGCCGTCGCCACCCCAGTCGAAGCCGAGCGACGGGCCCTGCCAGTACACATGAAGGTCGCCGGCATTCTTGGTGTAGAGCGTGCCTTCGCCGTAGCGCAGTCCCGCGACGAAGGCGCCGGAGCCTTCCTCGCCCAGGATATAGCCGTTCGGCAGGCCCCATTGGCTGACCGCCTTCTCGATGATCGAGGCGAGCCCGCGCGAGACGTTGCCGAAGAAACGATGACCGGCGCCCACGAGTTCGTCGGGGCCGTAGGTGCTGGGCGTGGGGGTGCGCTGTGGCGGCGGCAGATTCGGCGCCGGGGCCTGCTGCGCCGAGGCCGGCGCGATCCAGCCCACCAGCGCGGCAAGCGCGACTGCGGCGAGGCGTGATGCGAAAGTCATAAAGTTACCCCTGAAATCGAATCCGTCGCTTCCTTAACCCGACGCCAACAGGCGAGGGCTAGGTTACGCCGATGTCCCCTCGACTCGGATGTTATCCGTAGCAACTATGACGGCACAACGGCAGGAAGATAGCCCTTTGCGCCCCGGAATCGCCTTGATCAGGCGCCTGATCCGGCTGTCGCTATGCCCGATCGTGGGCATCTGGCTGGCCTGCTGCACCCTGCCGGCCCAAGCCGCGACCACCGAGCGGGTCGTGACGAACCGCTTCTCCGGGGTGGCGATCGAGGGGTTCGACCCCGTCGCCTATTTCGTCGATAGCGAGGCACTGCAGGGTACCAGTGAGTTCGAAGCGAGCCTCTGGGGCGCCGTCTGGCGGTTCCGCAACGAGGGCAACAAGGCCTCTTTCCTGGCGCATCCAGAAGTCTATGGGCCCCAGTTCGGGGGCTATGACCCGGCCGACATCGCCCGCGGGGTCACGATTGCCGGCAATCCGCGCTTCTTCGTGATCTCGGCCCAAAAGCTCTATCTGTTCAGCCGCGAGGACAACCGCGACGCCTTTGCGGCCGATCCCGAACGGTTCCTGTACGAGGACGGCAAGCGCTGGCCGGCGCTGCTGGAGCAGCTCGGTCAGTAGGCGTCGCACGCCGCCGGATCGCCCCAGGCGATGAACTCCGGCACGATGAAGTCTCCCCGCCGTTGGCCGAACCGGATCGCGCCACCCTTGCCGTCGGTCACCTTGCCACCGGCTGCGACGACGACGGCACTGCCGGCCCCGACGTCCCACTCCGAGGTCGGTCCGAAGCGCGGATAGATGTCGGCGGTCCCTTCCGCAATCCGGCCGAACTTGACGGCCGAGCCGACCGTCCGCCGGACCGCGCCGGGCCGCCTGGCGATGAAGGCGTCGCTGCCGGGATCGCCATGCGAGCGGCTGACCGCCGCAATCCACTCCTCGCCCGGCTGCGGCAGCTTGCGGGTCCGGATCGGCTCGGCCGTCCCGATGGCTGCGCCATCGATTTTGACGCGCTCGGCGCGCCGTCCCACGATACCGCGCCAGAGCAGGCCGAGCGCGGGCGCGCTGACGATGCCGAGCAGGGGGATGCCGTCGGTGACGAGCGCGAGGTTGACCGTGAACTCGTCGCGGCCGGCGACGAACTCCTTGGTGCCGTCGAGCGGATCGATCAGGAAGAAGCTGTCGCGAAACGGCGGTGAGGCGAGCTCGGTGCACTCTTCCGACAGGATCGGCACGCCCGGTGCGATTTGCGCCAGCCGGTCGCAGATGATTCGGTCGGCGGCCAGGTCCGCTTCAGTGACGGGCGAGCCGTCCTGCTTGCCGTCGACCCGCATCGCCGTGCGATTGACGGCAAGGATCGCTTCGCCCGCCGTCACCACCAGCGCGGTCAACGGCTCCAGCAGCAGCGCGGCGGCTTCTGCGTCGATCTGCCCCTTCACCTGGATGCCTCATTCATCGGCACATCGTCCCCCGATTGATTCGTGATGTCCTTACGGCCGCTTTGCGCCCCATCGCAAGCGCTAGCTGCATCGGGGCCGCGAATGTTAGAACCCGATCGACCATTTAAAGCATGCGTGATTCGCCGCGTCCGCGCCGTGCAATTCCAGGAACCATCCAGGACCAGCTTTTATGTCTGACATCTCGCCACCGGATACCGCTACCGCTAATGCTCCCGACATGCTCGAACTCGCGGCGCTGCTGTGCTCGCGGGTCTGCCATGATCTCATCAGCCCGGTCGGCGCCATCGTCAACGGGCTCGAGGTGCTCGACGATGATCCGAAGCCCGAGGATCGCGAATTCGCGCTCGACCTGATCCGCAAGAGCGCCAAGACGGCGTCGGCGCGCCTGCAGTTTTGTCGGCTTGCTTTCGGTGCGGCCGGCTCCTCCGGTGCGCAGATCGATATCGGCGATGCGCAGACCATGGCACGCGGTCACATCGAGGACGGCAAGTGCACGATCACCTGGAATCTGCCGCGCCTGCTGCTGCCGAAGAATCGCGTCAAGCTGCTGCTCAACATGCTGGTGGTGGCGCAGCACACGATCCCGCGCGGCGGCACGCTGACGGTCGATCCGATCGGCGAGGGCGAGACCATGAGCTTTCGCATCACCGCGGCCGGCCACAATGCGCGCCTGCCTCAGAACATCGCCGAGTTGCTGAGCGGTGCGCGCGGACCCGCGGCTGATGCGCATGCGATCCAGCCTTATTATACGCGGCTGCTCGCGCAGGCCTGCGGCCTCACGGTGACGCTCGCGCCCGAGGGCGAGGCGATCGTCGTTAGTGCTTCGTAAACGAAGTCCGCCTCCGGGCGGTTAATCAAAGCTTACCAAGGCGCCCACGATTGTTCGGGGCGCCTTATCTCTTTGTTGGTTCCGTTCTTTTGCACATACTCAACCATTATTAAACGCTTTGCGGTGAAGCTGGCCACATTCTGACGGCGCGCACCTTCGTGTGCCCTCCCTGTATGAAGGCCTGTTTTCATGGATGATCTGTTGCGGGAGTTTTTGACGGAGACCAGCGAGAGCCTGGACACCGTCGACAATCAGCTTGTGAAGTTCGA
>JAEWBW010000656.1 GCA_023390955.1 Pseudomonadota bacterium | reverse complement strand
GAGGCGCTGCGCGGCCGCACCCATGCGGTGGAATTGATCGGCTACAGCCAGATCCAGTCGCGCGGCATGAAGGCCGGCGCGGTGATCGATCTCGGCGAATGCGAGCAGGCGGTGCGCCAGGCCGTCGGGCTTGCGGAGAAAATGGCCAAGGTCCGCGTCGAGTCCGTGCTGCTGTCGGTCTCCGGCGGCCGTCTCGCGGGCCACATGGTCGAGGCCGCCGCCGACATCCGCGGCGGCGCCGTCACGCCGGCCGACGTCAGCCGTGTCACCTCCACGGGTATGCGCCACGCCACCGGCGAGGGCCGTACCGTGCTGCATGCGCTCCCGGTCGGTTACACGCTCGATGGCGTCAAGGGCATCCGCGATCCCCGCGGCATGGTCGCGCGCCAGTTCGGCGTCGACATGAACGTCGTCACCTGCGATGCCACCGTGGCGCGCAATTTGATGCTGGCGGTGGAACGCTGCCATCTCAACGTCGAAGCGATGGCGGCGAGCCCCTATGTGGCCGGCCTGTCCGTGCTGACCGACGACGAGGCCGATCTCGGCGCCGCCGTGGTCGAGATGGGCGCCGGCACCACCACGCTCGCGGTCTATTCCGGCGGCCGCTTCGTGCATGCGGCGGGCTTCGCCGTGGGTGGCCAGCACATCACGATGGATCTCGCCCGCGGCCTGTCCGCGACGATCGCGGACGCCGAGCGGATCAAGACGCTGTACGGCACTGTGCTGACCGGCGGTTCGGACTCCCGCGAGCTGATGTCGGTGCCGACGGCCGGCGACGAGCAGGATCTGCCGCAGATCGTCTCACGCGCGACCATCGCCAACATCGTCAAGCACCGCGCCGAGGAAATCTTCGAGATGATCCGCGACCGGCTGAAGGACTCGCCGTTCGCCTCCGAGCCGAACGGCCGCGTCGTGCTGTCGGGCGGCGCCTCGCAGCTCACCGGGCTCGTCGAGCTCGGCACGCAAATTCTCGGTCGCCCGGTGCGGATCGGACGTCCGCTCGGCTTCGGCCGTCTGCCCAACGAGGCCAAGAACGCCGCCTTCGCGGTGCCCGCGGGGCTCCTGGTCTACCCGCAATATGTTCACCTCGAACATGTCGAACCGCGGCATACGCGGCAGGTCAAGACCGGGACGGGCGGCTATTTCGGAAAGGTCGGACGATGGCTTCGCGAGGGCTTTTGATGACTCATTTCCGCAACCTTCGATTTTCACCAACTCCCGCGGCCGCCGGCCGGGGCGAACCCACGCGCGTGTGACGAGAGGCAACCATGACCATCAGCATCAACGTTCCTGACATTCACGAATTGAAGCCGCGGATCACGGTGTTTGGCGTCGGCGGCGCCGGCGGCAACGCCGTCAACAACATGATCACGGCGGGCCTCCAGGGTGTCGACTTCGTGGTCGCCAACACCGATGCGCAGGCGCTGACGATGTCGAAGGCGCAGCGCATCGTGCAGATGGGCACGGCCGTCACGCAAGGCCTCGGCGCGGGTTCGCAGCCGAACGTCGGCGCTGCCGCCGCTGAAGAAGTGATCGACGAGCTGCGCGACCATCTCTCCGGCGCCAACATGGTGTTCGTCACCGCCGGCATGGGCGGCGGCACCGGCACCGGTGCGGCTCCCGTGATCGCCAAGACCGCGCGCGACATGGGCATCCTCACCGTCGGCGTCGTGACCAAGCCGTTCCACTTCGAAGGCGGTCGCCGCATGCGCACCGCTGAAGCGGGTATCAACGAGCTGCACAAGGTCGTCGACACCCTGCTGATCATCCCGAACCAGAACCTGTTCCGGGTTGCCAACGAGAAGCCCACCTTCGCCGACGCCTTCGCGATGGCCGACCAGGTGCTCTACTCGGGCGTCGCCTGCATCACCGACCTGATGGTCAAGGAAGGCCTGATCAACCTCGACTTCGCCGACGTCCGCGCCGTCATGCGCGAGATGGGCAAGGCGATGATGGGCACCGGCGAAGCCTCCGGCGACAAGCGCGCGCTCACCGCTGCGGAAGCCGCGATCGCCAACCCGCTGATCGACGACAGCTCGATGAAGGGTGCCAAGGGCCTCCTGATCTCGATCACCGGCGGCAAGGACCTCACCCTGTTCGAGGTCGACGAAGCCGCCACCCGCATCCGCGAGGAAGTCGACCAGGACGCCAACATCATCGTCGGCGCGACCTTCGACGAAGCCCTCGACGGCCTGATCCGCGTCTCCGTGGTCGCGACCGGCATCGAGAAGGATGTGATCGCCCGCAACGCCCAGGTGGCGTCCGCCGCTCCCGTCGTCGCCGTTGCCGCCCCGCAGCCCGCCGCTCCCGCGGCTGCTCCGGAAAGCCGGCTCGCGGATCTGACCGCACGCCTGCGCGCCGACAACCAGCGCCTCGCCGAGCGCGCCCAGAAGCTGGAAGCGCAGATCCCGGCGGCGGCTCCCGCTCCGGTCGCCGCCCCCATGGCGCCGCGTCCGAACGTCGAGCGCGCCGCGCTCGCCGCGATTGCCGCTGCGGTCGCCCCCGAAGCGCCGCAGGCCCCCGCGCCGATGCAGACCTATGGCGACGTCACCGTGCGTCCGATCGCGCAGAAGCCCACCCTGTTCCCGGAGCCCGAGCAGGCGCCGTTGCAGATGAACGAGCCGATGACGCCCGAGACCTTCATCCCGCCGCAGGCCGAGCGTGGCCCGATGCGTGCGCCGCGGATGCCGCGTCTCGACGAGCTCCCGATGCCGGCCCAGGCCGAGATTCGCCAGGGCCGCGAGACCGAGGACGAGCCGACCCAGAAGACCCGCCTGTCGCTGCTGCAGCGCCTCGCCAATGTCGGCCTCGGCCGTCGCGACGAGGAAACCGAGGCGCCGATCGCCGCCCGCAACGCGGGACCCGCGATGCCGCCGCTGCCGGAGCGCAAGCCGCAGCGCAACGTGGCGCAGCAGATCGCTGCCCACGAGCCGGTCTCCGAGTATGCCCGCCGGCCCGCGCCGCAGGGTCTGGACGCCCATGGCCGCCCCGCGCCTGTTGCGCCGGCGCCACAGGGTGACGACCATCTTGATATCCCGGCGTTCCTGCGGCGTCAGGCGACCTGAGGATTGTTACAAGCGACGTAACGAAACGGGCCCCGGCGAGATCCTCGCCGGGGCCCTTTCCTTTGTCCCGGGTAAACCCGGATTGCGATCTCAACCAACTGATTTTAAATCATTAATTATGCATTCCGTGATCAGGTAAAGTTTCCGGAACCAGCTCCAAAGATGGCGCAAAACGGCTCACACCGGGCGTGAATGCGGCAGAGTTGGGGTAACAATTGGTAAAAAAGCGTGAGTTGGCGCTGTTTCGGGCAGTGATTATGGTTTGCCCGTGACTTGGGGATACAGGGATTCGGTTCCGGCCTCGGCGGGGACCTTCTGTATAAGTCACTGTGGGTTTAGTGGGGCAGTTCCTGATGAAATTCAGCCGGCAAACAACGCTTCGCGCGCAAGCCACCGTGGCCGGCGTCGGCGTTCATTCCGGTCTTCCCGTCACCCTCACGCTTGGACCTGCACCTGTCGATGCAGGTTTTATTTTTGTCCGCACCGGCCTTGAGGGATCTGACCGCGAAGTTCAGGCGACCGCCGATCAGGTGATCGCCACCGAGTTCGCGACTGTCCTCGGCGATCGTGACGGTGCGCTGGTATCGACCGCCGAGCATGTGCTTGCGGCGCTGCGCGGCATGGGCGTTGATAACGCCACCATCGAAATCGACGGTCCGGAAGTTCCGATCATGGACGGCAGCGCTGCGGCGTTCGTCGCGGCGATCGACCAGGCCGGCATCGTCAGCCAGCCGGCGCAGCGCCGGTTCATCCAGGTCCTGAAGCCGGTTTCGGTTGCGGTCGGCGATTCCTTCGGCGAGCTGCGGCCCTTTGCCGGCGGTTTCCGCGCCGAGATCGAGATTGATTTCGCCCATCCGGTGATCGGCAAGCAGAGCTACGCAATCGAGCTCAGCCCGGAGCGTTTCCGCCGCGAGATTTCCCGGGCCCGCACCTTCGGCATGATGTGCGATCAGGCACGTCTGTGGGAGGCGGGTTTTGCGCTCGGCGCGTCCTTCGAGAACACCGTGGTGTTCGATGAGGAACGGCTGCTCAATGCCGAAGGCCTGCGCTACGCCGACGAATGCGTGCGCCACAAGGTTCTGGACGTGGTGGGGGACTTGGCGCTTGCCGGCCTGCCGCTGCTCGGCGCCTACCGCTCGGTTCGTGGCGGCCACAAGCTCAACCACGCCGTTCTGACCGCGCTGCTCGCCGACCGGACCGCCTGGCGGGTGGTCGAGGGCGAGGCGGCTCGCCGTCCCGTGCGCCCCGTCGCCGAGATCGGCCGCGGCATCGTCGCTGGCCGGGTCGCCGCCGCCTACGGGCCGGACGTGTCCTGACGGACTGGTTGTGGGCCGTTCCGGCGGCCGTAGAATCCCTTGGTAACAATCATCCGCTAGCATTGGCTCATTGCCGCCTTAATCCGGGCGAAATACCTGCCTATCCGGTTTGTTAACGAGGGCTTTTTGGTTACACCGACGGGGTCGCAGAGCAGGGCGCCCGGGATTCGGTGGGATCCAGCAGGGCGAATTTTCGCAGCCATGACGGGTCATGGCGTGGCGGGCACCGCATTACAGGGCGTCAGGTCTCAACTCATGTCGGCACAGCGTATGGCGCGCGAATATCTCACGGCTCCGATCGGGGGCCGTCGGCTGCTTCAGGCCGCCGCCTTCTTCCTGCTCGCGCTGCCGCTTGGCGGCTGCGGCACCGGCGACCTCTGGGACAAGTTCACCGCCAAGGACGACACCTTCGTCGAGGAGCCCGCCGACAAGCTCTACAATGAGGGCCTGTATCTCATGAACGAGCGCAAGGACATCAAGGCGGCCAACAAGAAGTTCGAAGAGGTCGACCGCCAGCACCCCTATTCCGAATGGGCGCGCAAGGCGCTGCTGATGTCGGCCTACGCCTCCTACCAGGCCGGCGACTATGACGGCTGCATCGGCTCGGCGACCCGCTACGTCACGCTGCACCCCGGCAGCCCGGACGCGTCCTACGCCCAGTACCTGATCGCCGCCTCGCATTACGACCAGATCCCGGACATCAGCCGCGACCAGACTCGGACCGAGAAGGCGATCGCCTCGCTCGAAGAGGTCGTGCGCAAATATCCGAACTCGGAATATGCGACCTCCGCCAAGGCCAAGATCGAGGGCGCCCGCGACCAGCTCGCGGGCAAGGAAATGACCGTCGGCCGCTACTACATGCAGAAGCGCGACTACACGGCCGCGATCAATCGCTACAAGGCCGTCGTCACCCAGTACCAGACCACGCGCCATGTCGAAGAGGCGCTGTTCCGCCTCACCGAGGCCTATATGACGATCGGTATCGTCGGAGAGGCCCAGACCGCGGCAGCCGTGCTTGGCCACAATTTTCCTGACAGCCGCTGGTACAAAGACGCCTACAATCTTGTAAAGTCCGGCGGTCTCGAGCCGAACGAGAATCAGGGGTCTTGGATCAGCCGGACCTTCAAGAAAATAGGCCTTTGATCTCCCATGCTGGCGCGTCTGTCGATCCGTGACATCGTCCTGATCGAACGGCTCGATATCGAATTCGCCACCGGACTTGCGGTTCTGACCGGCGAGACCGGTGCGGGTAAATCCATCCTGCTCGATGCCTTTGCGCTGGCGCTCGGCGGCCGCGGCGATGCCGGCCTCGTGCGCCACGGCGCGGAGCAGGGCCAGGTCACGGCCGTGTTCGACGTGCCGAAGAATCACCCTGCGGCAAAGATCCTCGCCGAGAACGGACTGGACGACACCGGCGAGATGATCCTGCGCCGGGTTCAACTCGCCGACGGACGCACCCGCGCCTTCATCAACGACCAGTCGATCAGCGTGCAGACCCTGAAGGCGGTCGGCGCCGCGCTGGTCGAGATCCACGGCCAGCATGACGAGCGTGCGCTGGTCGACGCCGCCACGCACCGCCGCCTGCTCGACGCCTTCGCAGGCCTCGAGAAGGACGTCGCCGCGGTCGAAACGCTGTGGGCCGCCCGCCGCGCCGCCGACACCGCGCTGGAGGAGCATCGCGCCGGCATGGAGCGCGCTGCGCGCGAGGCCGATTATCTGCGCCATGCCTCCGACGAGCTGAAGCAGCTCGCGCCCAAGGACGGCGAGGAGACGTCGCTCGCCGCGCGCCGCACCACCATGATGCAGGGCGAGAAGATCGCCTCCGACCTGCGCGAGGCGCAGGAGATCGTCGGCGGCCACAATTCGCCGGCCGCCGCACTGTCGGCAGCCGTGCGCCGGCTGGAGCGCCGCGGCGTCAACTCGCCGGCGCTGGTCGAGCCTGCGGTGCGCGCGATCGACGCTGCGATCAATTCGCTGGAGGAGGCCGACCAGCACCTGCTGGCCGCGCTCGCCGCCACCGATTTCGATCCCGCCGAGCTCGAGCGCATCGAGGAGCGGCTGTTCGCACTGCGCGCGGCCTCGCGCAAATATTCGACGCCGGTCGATGGCCTTGCCGCGCTCGCCGCCAAATACGCCGCCGACGTCGTCCTGATCGATGCCGGCGCCTCGCAATTGAAGAAGCTGGAGCGGGCCGCGATCGAGGCTGATGCGCGCTTTGCCGCGGCCGCCAAGAAGCTGTCGGCGGTGCGGCAGAAGTCCGCCGAGAAGCTCAACAAGGCCGTCAACGCCGAGCTCGCCCCCCTCAAGCTCGAACGCGCAAAGTTCATGACCCAGGTGGAGACCGACGAGGCCACGCCGGGGCCGCAGGGCTTCGACCGCGTCGAGTTCTGGGTCCAGACCAATCCCGGCACCAAGCCGGGCCCGATGATGAAGGTCGCCTCCGGCGGCGAGCTGTCGCGTTTCCTGCTGGCGCTGAAGGTCGTGCTGTCGGACCGCGGCTCGGCGCCGACCCTGGTGTTCGACGAGATCGATACCGGTGTGGGCGGCGCGGTCGCCGACGCCATTGGCGCGCGGCTCGCGCGCCTTGCCGGCAAGGTCCAGGTGATGGCCGTCACCCACGCTCCCCAGGTCGCCGCCCGGGCCGACCAGCATCTGCTGATCTCAAAGGATGCGCTGGACAAGGGCAAGCGCGTTGCCACCCGCGTCAACGCCCTCGCCGCCGACCACCGCCGCGAGGAGATCGCCCGCATGCTGGCCGGTGCCGAGATCACCGCCGAAGCGAGAGCCGCCGCGGAGCGGCTGCTGCGGGCGGCGACGGCCTGAGTGGCTCCGTCCCGACGCGCGTAGCGCGAGCCGGGAACAACGTCCCAACGTGCCTTTACCCCTCCGGCCGCTCTGTCGTATCCAAGCAGCATGGCAAGAGCAGCAAAAGCAAAACCGCTTCGTGACGTCGCCGACCTCACCAAGGCGCAGGCCAAGGTGGAGCACATGCGGCTGTCGTTGGAGATCGAGGGCCACAACGAGCGCTATTATCAGAAGGATGCGCCGACGGTTTCGGACGCGGCCTACGACGCGCTGCGACATCGCCTTGAAGCGATCGAGGCAAGATTTCCCGATCTCGTGACCCAGGACTCACCGACGCAGAAGGTCGGCGCGGCGCCGGCCCGCGGCTTTGCAAAGGTGCAGCATGTCGTCCCGATGCTGTCGCTCGGCAACGCCTTCAGCGACGAGGACGTGACTGAATTCGTCGACCGCATCCGGCGCTTCCTCAAGCTCGACGACGAGCACATTCCGGCGCTGGTCGCCGAGCCCAAGATCGATGGCCTGTCATTGTCTTTGCGCTACGAGAATGGCGAGCTGGTTCGTGCCTCGACCCGCGGCGACGGCTTCACCGGGGAGGACGTGACCGCTAACGTCCGCACCATCAAGGATGTCCCGCATACGCTGAAGGGGCGGAACATCCCGGCGGCCTGCGAAATGCGCGGCGAAGTCTACATGCTCAAGAAGGATTTTCTCGAGCTGAACAAGAAGCAGGCTGCGGCGGACGATACGGTGTTTGCCAATCCGCGAAACTCTGCGGCGGGCTCGTTGCGCCAGAAGGACGTCTCCGTCACGGCGTCACGGCCGCTGAAATTCTTCGCCTACACCTGGGGTGAGATGAGCGAGCGGCCGGTTGAAACGCAGCATGGCATGCTCGAGTGGATGGACAAGGCAGGCTTCGTCGTCAATCCGTTGACCAAGTTGTGCAAGAGCGTCGACGACGTCCTGAAATTCTACAACAAGATCGGCGAGGACCGCGCCTCGCTCGGCTACGACATCGACGGCGTTGTCTACAAGGTCGACCGGCTCGACTGGCAGGACCGGCTCGGCTTCGTCTCGCGCAGCCCGCGCTGGGCGATCGCCCACAAGTTTGCCGCCGAGCAGGCGACGACGCTCCTCAACGGCATCGACATCCAGGTCGGTCGTACCGGTGCGATGACGCCGGTTGCGCGGCTCGAGCCGGTGACGGTCGGCGGTGTCGTCGTCTCGAATGCGACGCTGCACAACGAGGATTACATCAAGGGAATCGGCAACGACGGCAGCCCCATTCGCGACGGCGTCGATCTTCGCGTCGGCGACACCGTCGTCGTCCAGCGTGCCGGCGACGTTATTCCCCAGGTCGTCAGCGTCGTCATGGACAAGCGGCCGAAGAATGCAAAGCCCTACAAGTTTCCCGAGACCTGCCCTGTTTGCGGCAGCCACGCCGTTCGCGAAGAGGGCGAGGCGGTGCGGCGCTGCACCGGAGCGCTGATATGCCCGGCGCAGGCGGTGGAGCGGCTCAAGCATTTCGTCTCGCGCCTCGCCTTCGACATCGATGGCCTTGGCGAGAAGCAGATCCAGGAGTTTTACGAGGAGGGGATCGTGATGTCGCCGGTCGACATCTTTACCCTCCGCGAGCGCGACAAGCGGTCGGTGAAGAAGTTGATGGAGCGCGAGGGGTACGGCGAAACCTCGGTCCGCAATCTGTTCGACGCGATCGATGCCCGGCGCAATATCGATCTGCACCGGCTGATCTTCGCGCTCGGCATCCGCCATGTCGGCGAGGGCAACGCCAAGCTGCTGGCCCGCCACTACGGCACGATCGAGAATTTTCGCGAGGCGATGCTTGCCGCTGCGAAGGGCGTCGGAGAGGAAGAGAACACCACGGAGGCCTATCAGGACCTCAACAATATCGGCGGCATCGGCGAAATCGTCGCCGATGCCGTGGTCGAGTTCTTTGCCGAGCCGCGCAATGTCAAGGCGCTCGGCGAGTTGCTTGCCGAGATCGAGGTGAAGCCCGCCGAGCAGCCGCGCAAGAGCTCGCCGGTGTCGGACAAGACGGTGGTATTCACGGGATCGCTGACGAAGTTCACGCGCGATGAAGCGAAGGCGATGGCGGAGCGTCTCGGCGCCAAGGTTGCTGGCTCGGTCTCGAAGAAGACCGACTACGTCGTGGCGGGCGAGGACGCCGGCTCAAAGCTCACCAAGGCGCGCGAGCTCGGGGTGACGGTGCTGACCGAGGACGAGTGGCTGCAACTGATTGGGGAGTGAGGCGGGGTTTGCCCCGCGCTCTCGATTTGCGCGGCCATATCAAGACCTTCGCACAATCCACCCCGCGTCATGCCAAAAATCGAGTCCTACTGTGCATGGGGTTGTTTTCGCCTTTGGTTGAGGATGGGCAGGGGAGCCTCACACCATCCCGCTGTCTTCCTCGGCCTGCTCGATCAGCTTCTCGTCCACCACCACCTCCCGTCGCGGCACCACAAAGATCATGGTCGTGGCGCACATCAGCGAGATCGCGAGGATGGCGGAGGTGAGGGGCAGCGTCGTTGCGGAGTGGCCGCCGAGATAGGCGCCGAATTGCGACACCAGCGCGCCGACGCCCTGTTGCAGGAAGCCCATTGCGCCTGATGCGGTGCCGGCGGCTTCCGGGCGTATGCTGATGGCGCCGGCGGCCGAGTTCGCCATCACGAAGGCATTGCCGACCATCACGATCATCTGCGTGCCGAACAGCCAGCCGGGCGCCTCGTTCCAGCCGGTAAAGCTCCAGAACAGGTTCAGCACGCTGCCGCAGAGCTGCAGCGCGAGGCCAAACCAGATCAGCTTTTCCAGCGAGTGCCGCGGCGCAAAGCGCACGCAGAGGAGATTGCCGACGAGATAGGCAAAGCCCGTCGTGGCGAACCACGCGCCGTATTCGGCGCTGGTCCGGCCCATCTGCGTCACCACGATGTAGGGACCGCCGCCGGCGAAGGCGAAGATGATCTGCGAGGCCAGCACCTGGCACATCACGTAGCCGACGAAGGCGCGATTCCGGATCAGCACCTTGACGTCGGTGCGAAAGCCGCCGCTGCCGGCGGCGCGGTCGCGGCGGGTCTCGGGCAGTGCAATCGCGATGCTGACGGTGACGGCGATCGCACCGATCGTGATGGCGTAGAAGATGGCGCGCCAGCCGAACGCGGTCTCGATCAGGCCGCCCGTGAGCGGCGAGACCATCTGGCCGATCATGAGTGCTGCGACCACCAGGCTGATCATGGAGGCGACGCGGTCGCGCTCGTAGACGTCGCGGATAATGGCGCGGCTGATCACCATGCCGGAGGCACCGCCCAGTGCCTGGAAGAAACGCGCGGCGATCAGTTGCGGCAGGTTCTCCGCGAAGATGCAGGCGACGCTGGCCGCGACCATCAGAGCGAGGCCGCCGAGCAGCACCGGCCGTCGGCCGAACCTGTCCGACAGCGGCCCCATGATGATTTGCGACAGCGCGATGCCGACCATGTAGAGCGACACCGTCATCTGCGCGATCGAGATGTCGCTGCCGAATGTCGTCGCCAAGATCGGCAGCGCCGGAACCAGCATGTAGAGCGAGATCGGCGCGATGCCGGTCATGACGACAAGCAACAAAAGCACCACGCGCGAGGTCGCGATGGTGTGCAGTGCTGCCGGTCCCGGCGGCTTGCCCGTCATGCCGTGCATGCGTGTCCGTCTCTCGAATGTCGGGAGGACTCTAGCCTGCTCGCGCAAGTCGAATACGGACGTTTCGGAATGCGGCTATACCGATTTCGGGACTGTTATAATAACAGCCAGCGGACAGGCCGTTGTTCTACGGGCCTCGCCTCATGCAGCCTTGCGCCAGCCGCCTAGCGCCATGCGCGGCGCTACTTCAGTTCCGCCGTCGCCTGATCCAGCCACGCCTTCGTCGCGTCGTCGAGCGCGGGGCGCACCTCGGCCCTGACGCGGGCGTGGTAGGCGTTCAGCCAGTCGAGCTCATCCTTGCTCAGCATGCTCGCATCGATCAGCCGGCGATCGATCGGCGCCAGGGTCAGCGTCTCGAAGGCGTTCATCGGCTTCTCGGCGCCCTTGATCTCGGTCGCAACCACCAGCTCGAGATTCTCGATGCGGATGCCGAAGGCGTCGGTCTTGTAGTAGCCGGGCTCGTTGGAGAGGATCATGCCGCGCTTCAGCGGCACGTGGCCGAGTTTCGAGATCCGCGCCGGACCTTCGTGCACCGAGAGATAACTGCCGACACCGTGGCCGGTGCCGTGCTCGAAATCGACGCCGGCGGCCCAGAGATATTGCCGCGCCAGCGTGTCGAGCTGTGCGCCGGTGGCGCCGTCGGGAAACACCGCGCGGGCTATTGCGATGTGGCCGCGCAGCACGCGGGTGAAACGGTCGCGCATCTCGGAAGTGGGCTCGCCGACCGCGATGGTGCGCGTCACGTCGGTGGTGCCGTCTTCATATTGCGCACCGGAATCGATCAGCAGGAGATCGCCGCGCGCAATTCGGCGGTTGCTCTTGCGGGTGACGCGGTAGTGCACGATGGCGCCGTTCGGGCCGGTGCCGGAGATGGTCGGGAACGAGACGTCCTTCAGCGCGCCGGTGTCGCGGCGGAACGTCTCCAGCGCCTCCACCGCATCGATCTCGGTGAGCTTGCCGGTGGGCGCCTCGCGGTCGACCCAAGCGAGGAAACGCGCCAGCGCCAGCGCGTCGCGCTGATGCGCGGTCTTGGTGCCCGCGATCTCGGTGGCGTTCTTGACGGCCTTCAGCAGCGTCACGGGGTCCGCGCCGCGCACCGGCTTGCCGCCGTTGGTCGTGATCAGCCGGCTCAGGGCGTCGGCCGCGGTGGCGTTGTCGAGCGCGATCGCCGCGCCGCTCTTGGCCATGGCCATCAGCGTCGGCGCCAGCGCGTCCGGCTCGCGAACGTCGGCGGATTGCTCGAGATGATCGCGGGTGTGGTTCGACAGCTTGCGGTGGTCGATGAACACGGTCGGCCGGCCGTCCTTCGGCACCAGCGCGTAGGACAGCGGTAGCGGCGTGTGCGCGACGTCGCCGCCGCGGATGTTGAAGGTCCAGGCGACCGCGTGGCTGTCGGAGAGCACCAGCGCCTCGACGCCGAGCCTGTCGATCTCGTCCCTGATCTGCGCCAGCTTTTCCGCTTCGGCTGCGCCGGCATATTGCAGGCCGTGAACCGCGACCGGCGCCAGCGGAGGCTGCGGCCGGTCCTGCCAGATCGCATCGACCGGGTTGGTGTCGACCGCCACCAGCTCGGCGCCGGCCTTGGCGCAGGCGGCGGACAGGCGCTCAGCTGCTGAAGAAGTGTGCAGCCACGGATCAAATCCTAGGCGATCGCCCGGCTTGAGATGGGCGGACAGCCAGCTCTCCGGCGGAGGATCGATCAGCGACTCGACCGCCCAGGCCTTGGCGTCGACCTGCTTGGCCGCCTGGATCGTGTAGCGCCCGTCGACGAACAAGGCGGCCTCATGCGTCAGAACCGCAGCGAGGCCTGCCGATCCGGTGAAGCCGGTCAGCCACGCCAGGCGCTCTTCCGACGGCGCGACATATTCGTTCTGCTGCTGATCGGCGCGCGGAATCACGAATCCGGTGAGCTTGCGCCGCGCGAGTTCCTCGCGGAGCGCTGCGAGCCGCGCGCTCAATGCGACGCCGGCCTCCGGCTCCTCGAATGTCTGGAAATGAGCTTCGAACATGCTGCTCAGTTTAGGGGCACGGACATCGCTCCGCAATGTCGGCGCAATCGCAGCGCATCTGGCACAGACTGTGCTTGGAATCATTCGCTTGGTTGAGGGATGCGGACGCAGCTCTGGTTAGGCTGCGTTCGAGGGACAGCAAGTGTTTCATCTCAACGGCGAGAGGACACGCGATGCCTGCGTTCATGTTCGAGAAGATATCGCCCCTGGTCCGGCAAGGACCAGCCGCCACCAAGCCCGGGAAGCCGCGCGGCATCATCAGCCAGATGATCGACCGTTTCGCCGAGCGCCGCGCCAAGCGCGGCCCG
>JAEWBW010000631.1 GCA_023390955.1 Pseudomonadota bacterium | reverse complement strand
GTATCTGACGATGGCGCTGTGATTTTAGGTATGGCGGATCAGATTCCCGACACCTCTCAAACGACGGCCGTTATCTGGACTGCAACCGGGGGGTGGATGTTATTGAGTAATTACTTTGTTGAAGCGGGACTCGGCGGCGTAACGGCCCCATACAATTTCCGCCCGGCCCTGCTAAGTGCTGACGGAAAAACGTTTGTCGGTACGATGCGCGCCAAGATCAATGCCCCCTTCGTGCCAAAGGTCTTTTGGGCGCGGGTGGATTGAAGTTGCTTCGTATGCCTTGCGCGGTCGCGCCTCGTTGACCTCAAAACGTTACATGACAAACTCGAAGCGACCTTTGGCTTAGCTAAGGCTTGCTAAGTCTCCCCAAGAAGACGCTACAAGCAAAATGCAGATACCCTTTGCCATTTCTTTAACGCGAGACGATCAAAATGAAGAGCCTCTACACTGCTCTCTTGTTCTGGATGGTATGGTCCAATGCGCCAGCCTACTGTCAGCAGTTTAATACACCTAATGTGCTGCGGCAGTTTAGATTGTCCGGGTCCGAGATAGCAAATGGAGCGCGGATCGAGGCGGATCGAGCGCGATTTCAGGTTTCAATTCAAAACCCCTATCGCTGCTCGACGGTAGCTTTGGAGGTTGAGCTTCTATCGGCCAAAGCAAAGCCACAGTTCTTCGTAAGTCCTTCGCAGCAAGCGTGTTGGAGTGGCCCATTGGGTGATTGCCCTGAGCCGCCGACCATCTCACTCACCGCGCCCTTGTTGCCCGATACTGTCTATAATTGGCGAGCTCGCGTTCATATGGAGTACTTCAGGCGAAATATCGATTTGAACGCTCGAACGGTAAAGTGCGATCCAAAGACGGGCGACGGCTACTCCGATTGGAAGTCCTTCACGTCGGTAGGAGCGGCGTTTACTTCATTGCCGAGATGGGAAGAAGATATTCGGTTCGGCGCTCATTTAACTGAGACCGACACACACTGCGGTATTCAAAGAGAAGATCATTCCAGTGACGCTATGGCCTACCCGCCCGATGAGAAGTACGCTGCTTTCAAAACAACCACTAAGCCGGGTTGTTTGAACAAGATCAAACTTGGCTTGGGGTTCGTCCTTCCAAGTAAAGAAGGTGTGAAGGACGAGGTCTTCGTTGGCTCTTTTAAATCGAACCGCGAATGCCGCGGCCGAATTTACACGCTTGAGGATACAGAAGCTGAAAACGAAGTCGTACTAAGAACCTTCACGCTGAAACCGGACGCAAAATATCAGTTTATCTCTAAGTTGCGGCACTCTGAAAAAGATATCAGTCAGCGGGATGACTTTATTACGTTTGTCCGCCGCTATGGGGACGGTGGGTTTGTACCGATGTATTTCGAATGCCAAGCAGCCTCAGATTTTGATGTTTCAATAGATACTTTCAGCTTGCTTTACCGTTCACAGCTTGTTTTTGGTCTGTTCGAGCGGGTCGATGCCAGTTCTCTGCAAGCGTTTTCTACTACGGAAGGACAGTGATGGGCGCCAAGATTAATGCCCCCTTCGTGCCAAAGGTCTTTTGGGCGCGGGTGGATTGAAGTTGCTTCGTTATTGCCTTGCGCGGTGGCGCACGTCGTTGGGGAGAGACTGAGGTCAGTTACCTGTCCCAGTCGAAGGAGTTGCCGATTCTTAGCACATGCGCTAGCATAAAGAATTTTGCTCCAGGGCAGCGGTTGATGCTTGCGAGCAAATGGGAGCGCACGGGGCGCCGCGTTTCGACACCCGGAACGCTCAACCTGGGGAGGCATTACCGCCGCGGTCACCCGCTCCCGCTCGAACGGGCAGCGCAGATGATCGACGTGATCCGAATCGCGGCGCCTGCCTTCTGGTCCAAGCCGGCTTGAATTAATCACTTGATCTGATGGAAATAATCAGCGGAATAAGCAGTCGATGGGGGCGGCTGTTGCGGGTCCCCGCAACCAAATTCGGATTTCACCGGATTCGATAAGAAAATGGCCCGCTTCGTGCGGGCCATTTTAGTTTTGGGGGCGCGTGGCGCGGGCTGCTGCGGATCAGAACTGGTAGACGAAGCGAGCCTTCGCAGCGTGGGAGTTTGCTGGTCCGGAAATGCGGCCGGAATAGCTGATGCCGAGCATCGCGTTCGGCGCGATGCGCGCATCGGCACTGGCTTCGGCTGCGAGCGCGTCGATGGCAATCGGGACGCCGGATATGGCGAAGGGGCCCGGGCTAGCGGCAAACGCCATCAAGGACAGTGGGGCGGAGCTGGTCCATGCGTGCTGCCAGCCCAGCGATGCCGAGATGACGATTGGCCACGGCGCAATGGCAAGAACCTTGCTGCCGCGAGCGCCGAGCGTGGTGTAGGTCGCATCGTCGAAGGCTGCAGCAATGCGCAGGGCGGCCGGGCCACCGGTCTCGGTGAACGAGCCGGTCGAGGCACGAACGTATGCGATGTTCGCGAAGGTTTCGAGCGCCAATGGCGTGACCGACACGCGCCAGGCGGCTTCAGCGAAGGCTTGACCTGTCTCTCCGTGATAATTTGCGCGCGTGACGTCGCCGAACGCTCCGAAAGCGATGGTGCGGGACGTCGTGATGTCGTGCCGGGCGTAGGCGAGGCCGCCCTTGAACGCGAAGGCGCCAACCTGCGTGCCGCCGTAGATGGCCATTTGAGCCGTGTCGATGGTGCCGCTGGACGCGCGCGCGGCAACCGATGCGTTCGTGCTGCCGCCGCCTGCGGCGAAGCCAAACCGCCATCTGTTGTTCAGGGTCACATCGACGCCGCCGAAACCTCCGCCGGTGTTGTAGCGAAGCGTCGCCGCGTTGCCGTCGCCGTCCCGCTGCGCCCAGTTGCCGTAACCCTGCGCCCATACGGAGTAGGCCGGCTGCGCCGGCTCGGCGCGGATCGGCCATTGTGGACCCGCCTTGAGGTTGCGGCGCTCGTTCTTGGCATAGCCGAGCGCCGCATCACTTCCAACCGCAGCGAAACTCGTGGCGCTCGAGGGCAGCAGCGACGGAATCGAGGCGATCTGCGAGAGCCGGCCAAAGATGGCTTCGCGGATGAAGCGACTATCCTCGATCATCGCGGTGCGCAGGCTCGGGTGAATTTCGCCGGATACCAGATCGAACGCGTTGCGCGCCTGATCCGGCGTCAGGGATAGCGTGGCGAGAACCAGCGGATTGGCGAGGCCGAGCTGTTCGAGGCCACCACCGGCGGCTCGCTGGTTCGGCGTGTTGCCGATCGCTGCAAAGTCGACGTTGTTGCGCGTCAATGTCAGATAGACGTTGTTGGGATCGTAGGTCAGCTCCGGAGAGAGGAACGCGAAGTTCGACGTCACCGCATCGTAGGCGCCGGTGCGCGCGCCGGTCGATGTCAGGATGGTGTAGACGGTCGTTGGGTTGTAGGTGCCGGAACCGGCCAGCACACGAACGGTGCCGCCGTTGATCGTCGCCGTGCCGTTCACCGAGATCAGGTCGGACTGCCCCGCAGGATTGACTTCGACATCGTAGAACGAGCCTGCATTCTGTACGTACGGACCGTTGACGTTGAGCGTGCCGATCGAATTGCCGGGCGCCATGGTGCCGTTGATCGTCGTTGGTCCCACGGTGCCCGTGCCGCCGAGCGTGCCGCTGGCGTTGACCGTCATGGCGCTGTTCGACAGATCGCCGTTGACCGTGAGCAGGCCATTATTCACCGTCGTTGTACCTGAATACGTCGAGCTGTTGCCGCTCATGGTGAGCGCGCCCGTACCTTGCTTGATGAACGCGCCCGTGCCGGTCAGATTGCCCTGGAACGTGCGGTCCAGATTGTTGCCGACGGTCAACGATCCTGCGCCAATGGCGGCTGTGCCGGGGCCACTAAACGCACCGACGGTCTGGGTGAATCCTGCCAGATTGAATGTGGCCCCGCCGAAGATGAACAGGCTTCCTGTCGGGTCCAGGCGATTGCTGGCGCCCATTTGCAGGGTGCCTTGCGAAACGGACGTGCCGCCCGTGTAGGTGTTCGCCGCCGTCAGTGTCACGGTCCCGGCGCCGCTTTTCGTGACGTTGCCGGTGCCGGAAATCTGGTTGCCGAAGGTGAACGAGTTGGAGCGGTTGAAAGTCAGAATGCCGTTGTTGACGATGCTGCCGGCGATCGAGCCCGTGGTGCCGCCCGCGCCGATTTGTAAATTGCCTGCGGAAATGGTGGTGACGCCGGCGTATGTGTTGGTGCCGGACAGGCTTAATGTGTTGTTGCCGAGCTTTTCGAACGTTCCGTTGCCGGAGATGTTTCCGGCATAGGTCGTGAACGACGAGACATTGACGGCCATCGTACCGTTGTTGGTGACGTTGCCGGCGATGAGGCCCGTGGTGCCGCCATTGCCGAACTGCGCCGTCGCGCCCGCCGCAATGTTTGTCGTCCCCGTATACGAGTTGTTTCCGGAGAGGATCGTCTTGCCGGACAGGAAGTTGACGGTGCCGGGGCCGCCAATGGCTGGAGCGAACAGATAGTTGTTCGAGGTATGATTGAAATTGATCGTGCCGTTCGCGCCCGTTGCAAATACGACGTTTGTCGCGTTGAGCGTACCGGGCGCCGCCGCCGGACTGGCCGCGGCAGCGCCGATATTGAGCACCGCCTGGCTGCCGGCCGCGCCGCCGACGACAACGCCAATCGGACCGGTCGAATTGACGTTGACCGTGCCGCCATCTGCGATGGTGAGTGTTCCGTTGCTGGTTGCCGCGCTTCCGATGGCCAGGCCTTGCGGTTGACTGCCTGGAACGGACGGAACGTCGAGGATGGTCCAGACCGATCCTGCTCCGCTCACGAGTGCGACGCCCGTGCCAGACGCGCCGACCTGGGTATAGCCGGTCGTCAGCGCACCGCCGTTGCTGACCGTGATTGTGCCGGTCCTGCCCGCGTTATATCCGGCATAGACATCATAAGGCGTGGTGAACGAAGAGCCCGCGCCCGTCACGGTCAGCGAGCCAGTCGAGCCCGTCGCGATACCCATGCGAAGCTGCATGAATTGACCGTTGGTGGTGGGCGCGCCGTCTCTGATCGTGACTTTTCCGCCGTTGGAGACGACGAGTGCACCGGTCGTGTTGGTCTTGCTCCCGATGCCGACAACGCCCTGGGACGAGCCGGCGGAATTGCCAACGATGTCCCATTGCGATCCTGCACCGGTCACCGTGGCATTGCCGCCGAGAGACACTGCGGGAATGACGGTGTTGCTGCTGGTCGACGTGACCTTCGCGGTGTTTGAAACGTTCAGCGTACCGGTGCCGATCGTGCCGATGTTCAGCGAACCGGTGGTCCAGGTCGTTCCCGTGCCGTCAATGTTCGCGGTGCCGACACCGGTGGCATTGAAGGACCCGATCGTGGACAATCCGCTGCTTGCACCGGTCGACCCGCTATTGAGGTTGAGCGTTCCGTTGCCCCGTTCGCCGATCGTCATCGCCCCGGTGGTCATGGTGGCATTGGAGACGGTGAGGGTGCCGGTGGCGGTCGCGGTAAAGAAGCCGATGGAGGTCGCGCCCGTCGTGAGCGATGCGCCGTTCGTGATGTTGACCTGGCCGTGGGTGTTCGCGTCGGCGGCGATGAACAGCGAGCCCGGATTGAACCGCGAGTTCGTGCCGGTCGCGGTGATCGTTCCGGTCGAATTGGGGCTGTCGGCGGCAGTGGCGTTACCGGTGGTCGACAGCAGGCCGCCGCTCGTGATGTTGACCGTGCCGGTGCCGAGAATTCCGGCGAACAGCGATGTCGCTGCGAGCGAACCGCCGGATACGTTGAGCGTCCCGCTTTGGCCGCCGGCGCTGCCGAGATCGACGCGTCCCGCGACCGCGCCGGGAGCGTTGATCGTCGCGGGATTCGGCGTGCCCGCATTGTTGATCGTCACGGCGGTAGCAGATCCGGGGACAGCGGCAGGATTCCAGTTTCCTGCCGTGAACCAGTCTGCCGAAACCGTGCCAAGCCAATCGGCCGCATCGGCCGGCGAAACGACGAAACAGGTGCCTGCCAGACATGTGCTGGTGAGCAGCCAATGGAAACGACGCGCAAACGAACCCTCTCGCTGCGGTCGGGACATCTCCCGACGCAGCCTCTGTCGACCCGCCATCACGTTCCCCAGAATCTCTGTTTCCGGGGAAAACCTAGCGGTGCAAAGCCGCTGGCCGCACCTATCTGATCAGGCAGGGTGTGGATGTTTGGACCAACAATGACCGCAGCCGTGTCCATCGCGCCACAGCTTCAACGCCGGGCTCGGCTCAGAATTGTCCTGGTGTGCTCGATAGATATGCAGCGCTGAGACAAAACGCCTCAGGTCTGAGGCCTCGTCACATCAAGCCGTGCAACACGAGGATCGCCACGGCTTCCGTGCGGGTCGATTTTTTCAGCTTCTTCTTGGCATTTTCGACATGGAAGTGAACCGTCGATTCGGAGATATCGAGCACCTGGCCGATCTCCCAGTCGGATTTGCCGGCAGCGACCCACTTCATGCATTCGAGTTCGCGTGCGGTCATGACGGGGACGGGCTCCGGCGAAATGCCGAAGCCGAGGGTATGGCGGCAGGCTTCGTGGATCGATCGCGCAGCCAGCTCCAACAGTCCCCGCTCGCTCGGTGACAAGGCGCGCTTCGAGCGCGCCAACATGCTGACGAGTCCCTGATAGCCGGCCGGCCCGTGGACCGGAACACACAGTCCGTCGACCCAGCCGTGGTCATACGCGAATTGATAGAGCTCCTTGGACTCTGCAGGCAGATGCGGGTCCGAATAGACCTCGTCCCAGGTAAACGGCGTTATCCGCCGCCGCGCAGCAAACATCAGCGGATCCCGGCGTTCAAAGTTCTTCTGCGCGTAAATCTGAACGACGTTCTCGGGCCAATCGAGGAAGAAGAAGCGGTTGGATCGCTGCTCGCCGACGCCATGCCACGAACCGCAAGCGGAGCTATCGTAACCGTAGCCCAGGATTACGCGCTTGAACTGCTCGATCAACGCTTCGATCGGAGTTTCGCCGGCGCAGGCATCGACAAATTCAAGAACGGAACTGGCTGTCATTCACAACTGGCTGTCATTCAAAAAATACAACGCGAAAATCGTTCGCAACATCCTGCAAGCCAAATGCGACTGCAGGCGTTGTTCGGGCCTGGCAAACACCCTGTGATAGCAAGTGAAACAAAAAGAACGCCGCCTGGCAAGGCGACCCTTTAGGCAGGTGTGGGGGCGGCTGTTGCGTGTCGCCGCGACCAGGTTCGGATTTCACCGGATCCGACAAGAAAATGGCCCGCATCGTGCGGGCCATTTTTGTTTTGGGGATCGGCTGATCGCCGGCAGTAGCGCTGCTTCACTTCACCAGGGGGCAGCCGCCGTCCTTGAGCGGGCGGAAGGCCTGGTCGCCCGGGACCTCCGCGAGCAGCTTGTAATAGTCCCACGGGCCCTTGGATTCCTCGGGCTTCTTGACCTGGAACAGGAACATGCTGTGCACCATGCGGCCGTCTTCGCGCAGGACGCCGTTGTCGGTGAAGGCATCCTTGACCGGCAGCTCGCGCATCTTGGCCATCACCGTCTTGGTATCCTTGGTGCCGGCGGCCTGCACGGCCTTGAGATAGTGCAGGGTGGCGCTGTAGGTCGCGGCCTGGTTCATCGTCGGCATGCGCTTGACGCGCTCCTGGAAGCGCTTGCCGAAGGCGCGGGTCTTGTCGTTGAGGTCCCAGTAATAAGCCTCGGTGACGATCAGGCCCTGCGCCAGCTTCAGGCCAAGGCTGTGCACGTCGCAGATGAACATCACGATCGCCGCGAGGTTCTGGCCGCCGGCGACGATGCCGAACTCGCCGGCCTGCTTGATCGTGTTGATGGTGTCGCCGCCGCCATTGGCGAGGCCGATGATCTTGGCCTTTGAAGCCTGGGCCTGCAGCAGGAAGGACGAGAAGTCCGAGCTGTTGAGCGGATGCTTGACGCTGCCGAGCACCTTGCCGCCCGCCGCCTTCACCACGTCGCCGGTGTCGCGCTCGATCGAATGGCCGAACACATAGTCCGCGGTGAGGAAAAACCAGCTGTCGCCGCCGTTCTTGACGATGGCGCTGCCGACGGTGTGGGCGTTGGAATAGGTGTCGTAGGTCCAGTGCGCGGTATAGGGCGAGCAGGACTTGCCGGTGATGTCGGAGCTCGCGGCATCGGTCACGATCATGACCTTCTCATACTGCTTCGACAGCTCCATCACCGCCAGCGCGGTGGCGGAGGTCGGCAGGTCGATGATCATGTCGACGCCGTCGGTCTCCCACCATTTGCGGGGGATGGTGGAGGCGACGTCCGGCTTGTTGAGAACGTCGGCCGCGACCATGTCGATCGGCTTGCCGAACATCTGCCCGCCGAAATCCTCGATGGCCATCTTGGTGGCCTCGACATTGCCCTGGCCGCCGATGTCGGAGTAGACCGACGAGAAGTCGGACAGCACGCCGATCTTGAGCGGCGTCTGTTGGGCGGATGATGGATTGATGAAAGACGCAGAGAGCAGCCCCGCCGCAATGGCGGCGCGCGCGATCCGATACATGGCATTCCCCCGTTTATTATTGTTGGTGCACGAGGCTAAATTTGACGTGGCGAAATGGCAATTCTTGCGTCATGACGCCAGCGCGCAGGCAATTTGACGCGGCTGGATGCGACGACTACGCTTCGCGCAAACCACCAGATGCGTGTAGAGGCAGGCGCCTGACGGATGTCGAGGCCGGCACGCACGCAAGTTGCTGATATCAGGGGAATGGAAATGTCGAGCGACCTCACAGCCACCATCGCGAAAGCACGCGAGCACGCGATCGGCGATCTCCTGCGCCGTTCCGCCGGCCGCGAGCCGAACAAGCTCGCCATCTCCTGCGGCAGCGTGAGCTGGACCTTTGCCGAGATGGATGCGGTCTGCAACCGGCTCGCCCGCGGCCTCCTTGGTCTCGGCGTGAAGAAGGGCGACCGTTTTGCGGTGCTGTCGCGCAATTCGCATGCCTTCGCCGCGCTGCGTTTCGCATTGGCGCGGATCGGCGCCGTGCTGGTGCCGATCAACTTCATGCTGAATCCGGACGAGATCAATTTCATCCTGAAGAGCTCTGGCGCAAAGTTGCTCGCCACCGGGCCTGATTTCGTCGAGCCCGCGCGCGCGGCGAGCGCCAAGGATTGTGCGGTCGAAAAGCTGATCTGGCTGCCGGGTGAGGATCCCGCCACGCCGCCCGCGGGCCTGACCACGTTCGACGATCTCCTGCATGCCGATGGCTCATTCCTCGAGGCGTCCGTCGACGGTCGCGACCTCGCGCAGATCGTCTACACCAGCGGCACGGAGTCCCTGCCCAAGGGCGCGATGCTGAGCCATGAAGCGGTGATGTGGCAGTATGTCAGCTGCATCATCGATGGCGGCATGTCGGCGAACGACAAGGTGCTGCACGCGCTGCCGCTTTATCATTGCGCCCAGCTCGACGTGTTCCTGGGCCCGCAGGTCTATCTCGCCGCGTCCGGCGTCATCACGGGCAAGCCGACGGCTGAAAACATCCTGTCGTTGATTGCGACTCACAAGATCACGGCCTTCTTCGCCCCACCGACGATCTGGATCGCGATGCTGCGCTCGCCCAATTTCGACAAGACCGACCTGTCGTCCCTGCAAAAGGGCTATTACGGCGCCTCGATCATGCCGGTCGAAGTG
>JAEWBW010000668.1 GCA_023390955.1 Pseudomonadota bacterium | reverse complement strand
TCGTCGGTCATCTCGCGCAACATCGCAGGCGCCAGCCAGGCCGGTTACTCGCGCAAGCTGACGGCTCTGGAGAGCATGCCCGGGGCAGGGGTCTATGTCGCGGCCATCCAGCGCGCCGCCAGCACCGGTCTCTTCACCAACGTCCTGACCGCGACCTCGGCGGCCGCCAAGCAGGGCGCGGTCTATGAGGGCCTGCAGAAGATCGCGACATCGACGGTCGATGATCCCGAGCTCGGTCAGTCGCCGACCGCGCAGCTCAACGCGCTGAAGAAGGCGCTGCAGCAATACGCCAACGCTCCTGACAACGCGACCCTGGCGCAATCCGCGGTCGCCTCGGCCGAGGACATGGCCGCTTCGCTCAACAAGGCGACGGCGACCGTGCAGTCGGTCCGTTCAGGCGCCGATGCCGACATGGCAGCCTCGGTCGCCAACATCAACCGGCTTCTGGCCCAGTTCGACACCGTCAACACCGCGATCGTGAAGGGCACGATCGCCAATGACGACGTGACCGACTATCTCGATCAGCGCGACACCATCGTGTCGAGCCTGTCGCAGGAGATCGGCGTCTCGATGTCGATCCGCACCAACGGCGATGCGGCGCTCTATACCGACAGCGGTGCGGTTCTCTACGACAAGTCAGCGCGGACCGTCAGCTTTGCGCCGACCAATTCCTATACGCCCGGCACGACAGGTAATGCGGTCTATATCGACGGCGTGCCGGTGACCGGCGCCAATTCCGTGATGCCGCTCAAATCGGGTAAGATCGCGGGCCTGGCGGAGCTGCGTGACAACGCCAGCGTCACCTATCAGAGCCAGCTCGATGAAATCGCGCGCGGCCTGATCTCGGCCTTCGCCGAGAAAGATCAGTCCGGTGCCGCGCTTCCTGATGTCCCGGGTCTCTTCACCTATCCCGGCGCTCCGGCGATGCTGCCGGGCGCAACCGTATCGGTGGGTCTCGCCGGATTGATCTCGGTCGCGGCTTCCGTTGACCCGGCCGCGGGCGGCAATCCCAATCTGATCCGCGATGGCGCCATCAGCGGCAACGCCGCCTACAACTACAATACCGGCGGCGAGGCCGGATTCTCCGGCCGGCTGCACCAGCTGATCGACAGCTTCGACGTGCCGCAGACGTTCGACACCGCCGCGCAAGGCAAGCCCAATGGCGGCCTGATCGCCTTCGCCTCCTCTTCGGTGAGCTGGATCGAGAACCGGCGCAAGGTCGCCGACGATGCGGTCCAGTACCAGGGCACGTTGCTCGAGCGCAGCAGCTCGGCGCTCTCCAACGTCAACGGCGTCAACATGGACGACGAGATGGCGCTGATGCTGCAGGTCGAGCGCACCTATTCGGCGTCGGCGAAGCTGATCGCGGCCGTCGACGACATGTTGAACAATTTGCTAGCCGCTGTGGGGTCATAAATGATGAGCACCAACTACATCTCGACCCTCATGCTCTCGTCGGCATTGCGGTACTCGGTCACGACCAACCAGAGCGCCCTGAGCAATGCAACCAAGGAAGCGACCACCGGCCGCTTCGCCGATGTCGGTCTGCAGCTTGGCATCTCGACCGGCCGCGACGTCGCCCTGCGCGCCGACATGGATTTCATCGACCAGATCGTCGATACCAACGGCCTGGTGGCGGGCCGCCTCGACGTGACCCAGAACCGGATCACCCAGCTCGGATCGAACGCCCAGGATTTTCTCAAGAACCTGATCGCCGCGCGCGACGCCGACAGCGGCGCCCGGATGATCCTGCCGAGCGCGGCCGCCGGCCTGCAGGACGTGATCGGCGCGCTCAATGCCTCCTACAACGGCTCCTACCTGTTCGGCGGCATCAACACCCAGACCACGCCGCTTGCGAGCTACTCGGCCGGTTCGACCAGCAAGAACCAGGTCGATGCCGACTTTCTCGCGGCGTTCGGCTTCCCGCAGAGTGCGGCCGGCGTCAGCACCATCACGCCGGCGCAGATGCAGACTTTCCTCAACGGCAGCTTCGACACGGAATTCGCAAGCCCGGCCTGGAACACCAACTGGTCGCAGGCGACCGACCAGGTGCTGAGCAGCCGGATCTCGACGACTGAAGTGGTCGACACCTCCGTCAGCGCCAATGAGCCCGGCTTCCGCAAGCTCGCCGAGGCCTACACCATGCTGAGCGATCTCGGCAACATCGGCCTCAGCCAGGCAACGTTCCAGACAGTCGTCGACAAGGCGATCAGCCTCGTCAGCGGCGCGATCAACGACCTCGCCGTGCTCGGTGGCACCGTCGGCGCGGTCCAGCAGCGCGTAACGACCGCGACCGAGAAGCTGAGGATCCAGCACGACATCCTCAATCAGCAGGTCGTCGACATGGAGAAGGTCGAGCCGACCGAAGTCTCGGTCCGCATCAACACGCTGCAGAACCAGATCGAGACGGCGCTCGCGCTCACGGCGCGGATGCAGAAGATCAGCCTGATCAATTATCTCTGAGCCGGAGTCTTGGGCCTTTGTCGAATTATTCGTCATTCTGCGCAGAGTGGTTGAGATGACCTGGGAAGCCTATGAAGCGGCGGTAGAAGACTCAAGCGTCGAAGCGCGTGGCCGCGAGCGCATGGCGCTGAGCATCGGCATCGACCGGCTCGAACGGCTCGGCAAGGAACGCTATTCTCACGAAGATCTGGTCCAGGGCCTGCTCTATGTCCGCCGGCTGTGGGCGATCCTGATCGAGGATCTCTCGCATCCGGACAACGGCCTTCCCGACCAGCTGCGGGCCGACATCATCTCCATCGGCCTGTGGGTCATCAAGGAGGCGGATCGTCTTCGCGAGGCGCGCTCCGGCGACGTGGTGCAACTGCTCGAAATCAACCGCGTGATCCGGGATGCACTGCAATGAAGGTGTCCTTGCGCGCGGGCGAGCGGATCTACATTAACGGCGCGGTGCTGCGCGTGGACCGGAAGGTCTCGCTCGAGCTCGTCAATGACGTGATGTTCCTGCTGGAAGCCCAGGTCATGCAGGCCTCCGATGCGACGACGGCGCTCCGCCAGCTCTATTTCATCGTCCAGCACATGCTGATGAATCCGACCGACACCGGCGAAGCCGCGGCGCTGTACGATAAGCACCAGGCGGCGCTGCGGGACGTCTGCACCAACGAGCAGATGTTGGCAGGGCTTGCGGCGATCGACGAGCTGGTCGGGGCCAACCGCTATTACGACGCGCTCAAGCGGATCCGGGCGCTGCTCCCGGTCGAGCAGGCGATCCTGTCCGGTGAGGCGACCGATACTCCATCAGAAGCTGCCTGACGGCGGAGAAGCGACATGAACGTCACCAGTGCGACCGACACCACCGGCACGCAATCCACCTCGGCCACGTCCTCGACCGGTTCGAGCAACATGGTCAGCTACAATACTTTCCTGCAGCTTCTCATCGCCGAGATGAAGAACCAGGATCCGACCAACCCGACCGACACGGCGCAATATATGAGCCAGTTCGCGCAGCTTTCGAGCGTCGAGCAGGCCATGCAGACCAACTCGAAGCTCGACGCGCTGCTGTCCTCGCAGTCGCTGACGCAGGCGGACAGCCTGATCGGGCGCACCGTCAGCTTCACGGACGCGACCGGAGAGAGCTTCACCGGCAAGGTCGCATCGGTCGCCATCAACAGCGACGGCGCGATCGCGATCCTCGAAAACGGCACCAAGGTCGCGGTCGGCCCCGGCCTCACGATCAGCTAGCCATGAACGAGAGAGACGCCCTCGACATCGTCCAGCAGGCGATCTGGACGATCATCGTCGCCTCCGGCCCCGCCGTCGGCGCGGCGATGCTGGTCGGCACCATCATCGCGTTCATCCAGGCCCTGACCCAGGTTCAGGAAATGACGCTGACCTTCGTTCCAAAGATCCTCGTCATCCTGATTGTCGTCGCCGTGTCCGGTTCCTTCATCGGCGCGCACCTGTCGACCTTCACCGAGCTGGTCTATTCCCGGATCGAGCACGGGTTCTGATCCTGCCGGCCGTCACCGCCGCCACCCCCGCGTAAGCTTTGCGGGGCAGATTGCGGACTGGAAATTTCCGCCGGTGATCCCATGGCCGATAGCCTCACTGCCACGCTTCCCGTTCCGCGCCGCCTCGGCGCGGATGCCTTTTTCGCGGGCGGCATCGTGGTCATGCTCACGATCCTGTTCCTGCCGATCCCGCCGATCCTGATCGATCTCGGCCTTGCCTTTTCGATCGCGCTGTCGGCGCTCATCCTGATGGTCGCGCTGTGGATTCAGCGCCCGCTCGATTTCTCGGCCTTCCCGACCGTGCTGCTGATCGCGACGATCCTGCGGCTTGCGCTCAACATCGCCACCACCCGTCTGATCCTGTCGCGCGGCGGCGAGGGTGAAACGGCCGCCGGCCATGTCGTCGCCGGCTTCTCGAAATTCGTCATGGGCGGCGCCTTCGTCATCGGCCTCATCATTTTCGCGATCCTGGTCACCGTGAACTTCGTCGTGATCACCAAGGGCGCGACCCGCATCGCCGAGGTCGGCGCCCGCTTCACGCTCGACGCCATCCCCGGCAAGCAGATGGCAATCGACGCCGACCTGAACGCGGGCCTGATCGACGACAAGGAGGCTCAGCGTCGCCGGCGCGAGCTCGAGGAAGAAAGCGCCTTCTTCGGCGCCATGGACGGTGCCTCGAAATTCGTGCGCGGCGATGCCATCGCCGGCCTGATTATCACCGCCATCAATATCTTCGGCGGCATCGTGATCGGCGTCACCCATCACGGCCTGACGCTGTCGCGCGCGGCCGACGTCTACACGAAACTGTCCGTCGGCGACGGCCTGGTGTCGCAGATCCCGGCGCTGATCGTCTCACTCTCGGCGGGCCTTCTCGTTTCCAAGGGCGGAACCAGGGGATCGGCCGAGCAGGCGGTGTTGCGGCAGCTCGGCGGTTATCCGCGCGCGGTGTCCGCCGCTGCTCTTATGATGGCCGTTCTCGCCGTGATGCCGGGACTGCCGCTGCTGCCCTTCGCGCTGCTCGGCATCGTCATGGCCTTCGTCGGCTATTCGCTGCCGAAGCGGCAGGCGGCCGAGCTGAAGAAGGAAGAGGCGCGCAAGGCGGACGAGCGGGCCCAGACCGAGGCCAAGGAATCCGTCAAGGAATCGCTGAAGACGGCGGAGATCGAGCTCGCGCTCGGCAGCCAGCTCTCGGTGCATCTGCTCGGCTCCCGCGGCGAGCTCGCCCATCGCGTCAGCAAGATACGCAAGAAATTCGCCAAGCAGTACGGCTTCGTCATTCCGGAGATCAAGCTCACCGACAATCTCTCGATCGACCCGAAGGGCTACCAGATCCGCATTCACGACACCCGGGTGGCGCATGGCGAGCTCAGGCTCGGCGAGGTCATGGTGCTCGCCGACCACGAGCGCAGGCTCGACGTGCCCGGCGACGAAGTGGTCGAGCCCGCTTTCGGCATGAAGGCGCTGTGGATCGCGGCCGCCTTCGGCGACGAGGCCAAGCGGCAGGGTTTCAAGCCGGTCGACAATCTGTCGGTGCTGCTCACGCATCTGTCCGAAGTGATCCGGTCGAACCTCGCGCAGCTGCTGTCCTACAAGGACATGCGCGGCCTGCTCGACCGGCTCGATCCCGAATACAAGCGTCTGGTCGACGACCTCTGCCCCTCGCAGATTTCCTATTCCGGCCTGCTGGCGATCCTCAAGATCCTGCTGGCCGAGCGCGTCTCGATCCGGAACCTGCATCTCATTCTCGAGGCGATCGCCGAGATCGCGCCGCATGTCCGCCGCTCCGAGCAGGTTGCGGAGCACGTGCGGACGCGGATCGCGCAGCAGATCTGCGGCGACCTCTCCGATAACGGCACGCTGAACGTGGTTCGTCTCGGCAATCGTTGGGATCTCGCCTTCCACCAGAGCCTGAAGCGCGACGCCAAGGGCGACGTGATCGAGTTCGATGCCGAGCCGCGGCTGATCGAGCAGTTCGCAACCGAAGCAAGCGCCGCCGTCCGGAAGTTCACCGAGAAGGGCACCAATCTGGTGCTGGCGGTGACGCCGGAAGCCCGTCCCTACGTCCGGATGATTTTGGAGCGCGTGTTTCCGACCCTGCCGATCCTGTCGCATGTCGAGGTGGCGCGCAGCTCCGAGATCAGGTCGCTGGGGGCGGTGTCGTGACCAGCGCGCTTGCCGACAGTGTGCTGGCGACGTTCATCGTGTTCTGCCGCATCGGCGCCTGCCTGATGCTGGTGCCCGGCTTTTCCAGCGTCAACATTCCGATGCAGGTGCGCCTGCTCGTGGCTGTTGTTACGACCTTCGCGCTGGCGCCGATCCTGGTCGCGACGCTTCAGCCGCTGCTGGCCGACGCCCAGCCGCTCGCTCTGGCCTCGCTCATTTTCTCCGAACTGTTCACCGGCAGCATCATCGGCATTGCCGGCCGCGTGTTCTTTCTCGCGCTGCAGACCATGGCGACCCTGATGGCGGGCTCGATCGGTCTCTCCAACATCCCGGGCACCCCGGTCGGCGATACCGATCCGGCGCCGGCGCTGGTTCCCCTGATCATGGCGGCCGTGACCACGCTGTTCTTCATGACCGACCAGCACTGGCAGGTGTTGAGGGGACTGATGAATTCCTACGACGTCTGGCGTCCCGGGGTGAAGCTCAGTGCCGACGTGGCGCTCAGTCAGCTCGCCGGCCGCCTGTCGGAGGCCTTCGTGCTCACTTTGCGGATCACGAGCCCCTTCATCGTCTATTCCGTCGTCGTCAACTTCGCGGTCGGCCTGATCAACAAGCTGACCCCGGCGATCCCGGTCTATTTCATCTCCGTGCCGTTCGTGATGTTCGGCGGGTTCCTGCTGCTTTACCTCACCAGTGACGACCTCCTGACCCAGTTCATGCTCGGTCTGTCGTCGGTTTTCGCGGGTTGATCGATGAGGTCACGCGCGGACAAGCTGGCCCGGATGGTCTCGCTGATGAAGCTGCAGCTGCGGCTGTCGGAATGGCAGCTCGGACAGCTCAGGCAGCGCGAGCATCATTTGCAGGACGAGGAAATCTGGCTCGTGGGCGCACTCAACGAGGCGCAGCCGCCGGCGGGGTCTTCGAGCGCGTCGATCGCGCGCCGCCTGACGGCGACGGGGGTCGGCGTCCGGGCGGTTCAGGAGCAGGCGGAGATGCAGCTCGACCGGGTTCGGTCGCAGAACCGCCGCGTCAAGCATCTCGAGCAGGTCGCCAAGGAAGCGCTGGCGAGCAAGCTGCGCGACGCGGAAATGCGCTCGCTCGAGGAGATCGCCGCTGTCCGCCCACTCGCCGACTAGCCGGAGCAGATGAATGATCGTGACACCCACAAACGACGTCGTGCTCGACGTGCTCGATGCGGCAGATCCCGTCGCGCAGCGCCAGGCAACGGCAAAGCTCGATGCGCTGAAGCCGTCGGATGTCGATTTCGCCGCCACGATGAAGGCGGAAGCCGGCAAGGCCGCGGCGAGCAAGGCGGACGCCACGAATTTCGAGCCGCCGACGCGAATGATCAAGGCGCCGACCGCGGGCGAGTCCTATCGCAAGTTCGAAGCCTACGTTCTCCAGGTCTTCGTCGAGACGATGCTGCCGCAGAACGACGATCTGTTCGGCAAGGGAACGGCCGGCGGTGTCTGGCGGTCGATGCTGGCGGAGCAACTCGGCAACCAGCTGGCGCAAGGTAAGGGCATCGGCATCGCGAAGTCGCTGGCCGCTTCGCGCGATAAGGCCGCGGCTGCGCCGGACAAGGCTGGATGACGACAATGAATGAGCTGACGACAGCGGGAGTTGATTCTCAGATGCAAACGAATGACGACGCAATGAATATGACGATGGACCAGGTGGAAGCGGTGGCGGCGGTCACAGGCGTGGCGGGCTTGCCCGCGCTGCTGCCGACCGAGAGCCGTGAACCTCCGGCCGGCGCGGCGGACGCGGAGGACGTGCATGGCCTCCTTGCGGCGATCAGGCGGCTGGAGGCCATCATCGAGGAGGAGACGATTGCGCTCCGGACCGGAAAGAAGATCGATTTCGATGAATTCAGCACCCGCAAGAGCCGGGGCATGCTGGAATTCGTGCGCCTGATGCGCGGTCAGCTCCATGTCGGTGCCGAGGCCGAGGTCACCGAGGAGATCCAGAAGCTGCGCGGCAAGCTCGAGCGCAACCGTGCGGTCCTCGAGATGCACTATGATGCTGTGCGCGAGGTCGCCGAGATCATCGTGGGCGCGATCCGCGAGGCTGAATCGGACGGCACCTACAGCGCCAGAGCCGCGCAGGAGAGCAAATGATCAAGCTGCTGCTGACCGGGCTCTGGGTCTGCATCGTCACGGCGGGCACCAGCTATGGGGTCGTCTACTGGAAGGAGAACGGCAGCCTGATTCCTGCGGGTGACGGCGCCGTCGTGGGCCTGCAGCAGCAGAAGACCCGGCCGCTCAGCGTGCCCATGGTCGAGAACGGCAATGTGCAGGGCTACATCGTCGCGCGCTTCGCTTATACGGTCGATGCGCGGGCAATGAACCAGCTGTCGGTGCCGCCAGACTCTTTCGTCGTCGATGAGGCCTTCCGCAAGATCTATGCCGACGAGCAGCTCGATTTCCGCAAGCTCGCTCGCTACGACCTGTCCCAGCTCACGTCGACGATCAAGCAGCGCGTCAACGAGCGCATGCAGGCAGCCGTGATCCAGGACCTCATGATCGAGGATTTCAACTACGTCTCGCGGGACGAATTCCAGCCCAAGCCCTGAGGCTTCCAGGCGATAGAAGACACCGCGTCCCCCCCGCGCAAGGCGCGCGGGGGTGGGTGTGGTTTTGGGG
>JAEWBW010000647.1 GCA_023390955.1 Pseudomonadota bacterium | reverse complement strand
CCCCAGGGCAGAATGCCCTTCTGCTCGCTGACGACAGCCTCGAACACCGGCCCCGCGCCGCGCACGAATTGCACGCCATAGCCGCGCACAAAACCGCGCGACAGGTCGGTGTCGTACCACTCCTTGCTCCGCAGGCAGGTCGGCGGCGCGCGATTCGAATCCGTCGGCTCCTTCACGTAGCCGTAGATCTGCGCATAGGGATGGAACATCAGATTCTTGCCGACGAGGCCCGACGAATTGGCGAGGCCGTTCGGGAAACGGTTGGACTTCGAATTCAGCAGCAGCCGCGGCGTGCCGACGCCGTTGCAGGCGATGATGACCACATGGGCGCCCTGGAACTGCTCGACGCCGTCCTTGTCGTAATAGACGACGCCGTTGGCCATGCCGTTGTCGTCGGTGGTGATCTCGCGCACCCGGCAATGGGTTCGGAGCTCGACGCCGGCGCGGATCGCGAGCGGCCAATAGGTGATGTCGGTCGAGGATTTGGCGCCCTGTGCGCAGGCCGGCGTGCAGTGGCCGAGATTGATGCAGCGCGCCCGGCCCTCATAGTCCATGGTCGCGACCGTCGTGTCCGACGGCCACCAATGCCAGCCGAGCTTGTTCATGGCGTTGCCGATCAGCGGACCGGAGAGCCCGAGCGGCTGCGGCGGCATCGGCGGATGCGACAGCGGCGACAGCGGATCGCCCGACAGGCCCGACGTGCCCATGATGCGATCGTTCTCTTCGAAGAACGGCGTCAGCGCGTCGTAATCGACCGGCCAGTCATCGGCGACGCCGTCGAGCGTCTTCACCTTGAAATCGGAGGGATGCAGCCGCGGCCAGTGCGCGGTGTACATCACCGTCGAGCCGCCGACCGCGTTGTAGTTGACGACCTTGATCGGCGAATTGTCGTCGTTGATCGGATAGTCCTCGGCCCGGCCGCGGATGTTCGGGCTGGTCGCCCACTCGCCGTAGAACTTCGCCTCCCAATCCCGCCCCGTGCTCGGGTATTCGTCGGGCTTCATCCAGCCGCCCTGCTCCATGCAGAGGATGTGCATCTTGGTTTCGGCCAGCGACCACGCCACCGCGGCACCAGAGGCGCCGGCGCCGATGATCAGGACGTCCACGGGGTCGTTCATATCAGCTTATTCCTCCCGCCCTCGCCGCTTCCCGGGCGATTCGGCCACGCTCGATCGGGTGACTGTGGCAAACGATAGGGGCAGAGCCACGGGCGAGTAAAGCCGCCCCTGCCGAATGTCGCACATCCCCTAATGCAGACCATTGGTCTTGCCATGTCCGGGTGCTAGGAACGGGGCGGAAGCGATAAAATCGATAGCGAGACCGCATGTCCTTCAGGAATTCTTTTGCCGCATTTTGCGCAATTGCCGCCGGATTTTTCCTGGCGGCCGGCCCGGCCCTGGCCGTGACCGGAACGGCAACCGTTCGGGACGCCAATTCCATCCAGATCAACGATGTCACCTACCGGCTCGACGGCGTCGATGCGCCGGAACTGGACCAGGTCTGCATCGACGGCCAGGCCGATCCCTGGACCTGCGGCCTCGAGGCGCGCGAACAGCTCAGCAAGCTGATCAAGGGGCGGTCGGTGCGCTGCGACGACGTCGGACCCGAGAAGAACTTCGGCAAGCGCCACCGCGCCATCTGCACGGCCGACGGCGACAAGGCCAGCCTGAACGAGCAATTGCTGCGGCTGGGCTTTGCCGTCGCGCGCGAACCGATCAAGGCGAACGTCAAGCCGGCCGCGGCTGAGGCCAAGGCGGCGTCGGTGGGCCTCTGGAAGGGGTGCTTTGTTGCGCCGCAGGATTTCCGCATCGGCAAGAAAGACGGCGCGCTGCTCGGCACCGCCTGCCGCGCCGACCGCGACAAGGAAATCCGCGCCGTGCTGTTTCCGGACGAGCTGACGATGCCGCCGAGCTGCAGCATCAAGGGCAAGCTCGCAGTTCGGGCGCGCGTTACCGGCAATATCGGCATTTATCATCTGCGGGGATGCCCGAGCTATTCCGGCACCACCAAGCCGGATCGCTGGTTCTGCTCCGAGGACGACGCGCAGGCCGCCGGCTTCCGCAAGGCCTATAACTGCCGCCGGCCGAAGTGAAGTTGGGCTGTGGGGGACGCGTCGCGTCCCCTCACTGCATCCGCATGATCTGATCCATCGGCGGCATGTTCGCGTTCAGATGGGACATGATCCAGACCGAGCCGCCGACCACCAGGAACACGACCAGGAGTCCGAAGGCCAGCGCCAGCACGTTGTTGGTGTTGTCGGGCCCTGTCGTGATGTGCAGGAAGAACACGAGATGCACGCCCATCTGCGCGATCGCCAGCACGATCAGCGCGACGGGGATGCTCGGCTGCCAGACGAGCGTGGTGCCGGCGATGAAGAATGAGGTCGCGGTCAGCAGGAGCGCCAGCCCGAGGCCGACGACATAGCTGAGCACACGGGCGCCGACATTGTGTTCGCCTTCATCGCCCGGGGCGATACCAGTGTCCGGATGGTGCGAAGCATCGCTCATGGCGCACTCCCGAGCAGATAGACGACTGAGAAGACCGCGACCCAGATGATGTCGAGCGCATGCCAGAACAGTGCAAAGCACAGCATCCGGCGCTGGATGTCAGCGCGAAAACCCTTGGCGAAGACCTGCGCCATCATGGTGAGAAGCCACAGCACGCCGACGGAGACGTGCAGCCCGTGGCATCCGACCAGGGAGAAGAACGCGGTCAGGAAGGCGCTGCGTGAAGGGCCAGCGCCGCGCGCGATGAGTTCGGCGAATTCGCGGGCTTCGAGCGCGAGGAAGATCAGCCCGAGCACGCAGGTCAGGGCCATGCTGAGGTAGAACCACCGCCTGTTTCGGACGTCGGTGGCGATGCTCGCCATGCCGCAGGTGAAGCTCGACAGCAGCAGGCACACCGTTTCGAACGCGACGTTGCGCTGGTCGAACAGCTCCGAACCCTTCGGTCCGCCCGCGGTCTGGTCCACCAGTACCGCGTAGGCCGCGAAGAAGCAGGAGAACATCACGATGTCGGAGAGCAGAAAGATCCAGAAGCCGAAACCGGTCACGACCCGTTTCGGCGCAGGTCCCGGATGCTCGACGACCAGCCCTATGTGATGGGGATCGTCATGGGCGTGCCCGGCGGTCGCGACCATGCTCATCAGACACTCCCCGCAAGGCTGACGAGATCACGGCGCTCCTCGATATTGGCACGGTCGATGCGCGCCACATCTGCGGCCGGAATGACGTATTCGTCATGGTCGCGCCAGGCGAACACGACGAAGGTAGCCCAGGCGCCGATGATGCCGAGGATCACCATCCACCAGATGTGCCAGATCAGCGCGAAGCCCATGATGGTGGCGAAGAACGCGCAGACGAAGCCGGTCGGCGAATTCCTGGGCATTTCGATGTCGCGATATTCGGGTCCCGCGTGCTCGGACCGCTGCTCCCTCGCCTTCGCCTTCATCTCCCAATAGGCGTCCTCGCCGCGCACGTCAGGCTCGAAGGCGAAATTGAACACCGGCGGCGGCGACGACGTCGCCCATTCCAGCGTGCGGCCGTCCCAGGGATCGCCGGTGCGGTCGCGCAGCGCCTCGCGATTGCGGATGCTGACCACGATCTGGGTGATCTGGCAGATCACCCCGATCACCAGCACGGCCATGCCGATGACAGCCACGATCATCCAGGGCCGCCACGCCGCGACATCATAGTGCTGCATGCGTCGCGTCATGCCGAGCATCCCGGCGATGTAGAGCGGGATGAAGGTGATGAAGAAGCCGAGGAAGGTGAACCAGAACGCAGCCTTTCCCCATCGCTCGTCGAGGCGGAAGCCGAAGGCCTTGGGAAACCAGTATTCGAACCCGGCGAAGGCGCCGAACAGCACGCCGCCGATGATCACATTGTGGAAATGCGCCACCAGGAACATGCTGTTGTGAAGGATGAAGTCGGCCGGCGGCACCGCCAGCAGCACGCCGGTCAATCCGCCGATGATGAAGGTCACCATGAAGCCGATCGTCCACAGCATCGGCGTCGCGAAGCGGATCCGGCCGCCATACATCGTGAACAGCCAGTTGTAGATCTTCACGCCCGTCGGCACCGCGATGATCATGCTGGCGATGCCGAAGATGGCGTTGACGTTGGGCCCCGCGCCCATCGTGAAGAAATGGTGCAGCCACACCATGAAGGAGATGACGCAGATCGCCATGGTCGCCAGCACCATCGAGCGATAGCCGAACAGCGCCTTGCCCGAGAAGGTCGAAACCACCTCGGAGAAGATGCCGAAGGCCGGCAGCACGAGGATGTAGACCTCCGGGTGGCCCCACGCCCAGATCAGGTTCATGAACATCATCACGATTCCGCCGGCTTCATTGGTGAAGAAATGGAAGCCGAGGTAACGGTCGAGCAGCAGCATCGCGAGGGTGGCGGTGAGGATCGGGAAGGCCGCGACGATCAGCAGGTTCGAAGCCAGCGTAGTCCAGCAGAACATCGGCATGCGCAGATAGTTCATGCCCTTGGTGCGCAGCTTCAGCACTGTCGTCACGAGGTTGATGCCGGCCACCAGCGTACCGACACCCGATATCTGCAGCGACCACGCGTAATAGTCGACGCCGACACCCGGCGAATAGGACAGCTCCGACAGCGGCGGAAAGGCGAGCCAGCCGGTGCGCGCGAATTCACCGATCACCAGCGACAGATTGACCAGCAGCGCGCCGGTCGCGGTCAGCCAGAAGCCGACCGAGTTCAACGTCGGAAAGGCGACATCTCGCACGCCGAGCTGGAGCGGCACGACGAGGTTCATCAACCCGATCACGAACGGCATCGCCACGAAGAAGATCATGATGGTGCCGTGCGCGGAGAATATCTGGTTGTAATGCTCCGGCGGCAGATAGCCCTGCGACTGATAGGCCACCGCCTGCTGGATCCGCATCATGATGGCGTCGCTGCCGCCGCGCAGCAGCATCACCGACGCCAGCAGGATGTACATCACGCCGATCCGCTTGTGATCGACGCTGGTGATCCATTCGCGCCAGAGATAGGGCAGATGCCCCTTGATCACGACCCAGGCCAGCACGGCCAGGATCGCGACCAGCACCACTCCGCCGGCAACGAGCGGAATCGGCTGGTCGAACGGAATGGCCGACCAATCGAGCTTACCGAGCATTGTGGGCTCCACCGTGCGGCCGGCCGGCCTCGGAGATCATTTCGGGGCCTGGCCCCGGCGGAATGTGCTGGTTCGCGATCAGGTCGAACAGGCGGACGTCCTCGAGCCGATAGACCGGCCTGCCCTTTTCGACGCCCTGCTGCATCAGCTTTTTGTAGCTCTCCTCGTTCAGCACGGCGTCAGTCTTCGCGGTCGCCGCCACCCAGTCCGGAAACACCAGCGGCGACACCACGTTGACGTCGAACATCATGTCGGGAAAGCCGTCGCCGGAGAAATGCGCGGACAGCCCCTGCAACTTGCCTTCATTGTCGGCGCGCAGGTTCAGCTTCGTCACCATGCCGTTCATGGTGTAGATCATGCTGCCGAGCTGCGGGATGAAGAACGTGTTCATCACGCTCGCCGACGTCAGCTGAAATTTCAGCTCGGCGCCTGCCGGCACCGTCAAGGTGTTGACGGTCGCGATGCCCTGCTCGGGGTAGATGAAGAGCCATTTCCAGTCGAGCGATACCGCCTGGATGCGGATCGGGCTGCCAGTCCCCGGCACCGGCGCAGCCGGATCGAGCTGATGCGAGCCGATCCAGGCAACGCCGCCGAGCAGGATCACGGTGAGCGCGGGGATGGCCCAGACCACCATCTCGACCTTGCCGGAATAGACAAAGCCGGGCTGGTATTTCGCCTTGGGATTGGAGGCGCGAAACCAGAATGCGAACGCCAGGATCGCGACGATGGTCGGCACCACGATCACGAGCATGATGAAGACGGAATCGATCAGGATCGTGCTGTTGGCGGCAGCCACAGGCCCTTGCGGATCAAGCAGGTTCATCGGCAAGCCACTGGCGGTTTGGGAAGCCCCGGGGGACGAGACGCCCCCGCAACAAACGCAGATGTGCGCCGACTGTTCCCACAAGACGTGACCGGCCGATATCAAAACCGCACGGCGGAATGCAAATCCACGCGATGTCAATGACATGGGAGCGGGACAGCCGGCCTTCTCAGCTGCTCATGCCATTGCTATCGTCCGGCAAAAATAAGGGATGGACGCCATGCAGGGGCCTGAGGACGATGCCGGTCTTGCCGGCAAGGTGGCGCTGATCAGCGGCGGCGGCGCCGCGGGCGACGGCATCGGCAACGGCCGGGCCGCCGCAATCCTGCTGGCGCGCGCGGGCGCAAAAGTGCTGGTGGCCGACCGCGATCTCAAGCTCGCCGAACGCACCGTCGAGATGATCGCCGCGGAAGGCGGGACGGCTGCGGCGCATGGCGGCGACGTCACACAGGAGAGCGACTGCAAGCAACTGGTCGAAGCCGCACTCGACCGCTGGGGCCGGCTCGATCTCCTCGACAACAATGTCGGCATCGGCAGCCGCGGCAGCGTCGTGGACGAGACGCCCGAGCAGTATCGCCGTGTCATGCAGGTCAATGTCGAGACCATGTTCCTGCTCTCGAAGCACGCCATTCCGGCGATGATCAAGACCGCCAAGGGCGGCGCGATCGTCAACATCTCCTCGATCTCGGCACTGCGGCCGCGCGGGCTCACCACCTACACGACCTCGAAGGCCGCGATCATCGGGCTCACCCGCGCCATGGCGGTCGACCACGGCCGCGACAATATCCGCGTCAACTGCATCTGCCCGGGCCCGATGTACACGCCGATGGTCTATGCCCGCGGCATGAGCGAGCAGGCCCGCGCCCAGCGGACCAAGGCATCCGTGCTCAAGACCGAAGGCACCGGCTGGGATGTCGGCCACGCCGTCAAATTCCTGCTCAGCGATTTCGCCCGCTACATCACCGGCCAGGTGCTGGTGGTGGACGGCGGCGTCACGCTGCAGGCGCCCGAACGCGAGTCACAGGAACACTGAAAGGAATTTTAGGAATGGCCCGCCTGCCCTATCTCGAGGCCGATCAGGTCGCGCCCGAGTATCGCGACATGCTCAAGCGCAACACCAATCTGCACAAGCTCCTGGTCAACTCACCGGAGATGGCGCGCGCCTTCAACGGCATCGGCGGCTATATCCGCTTCAAGAGCAAGCTCGATCCGCGGCTGCGCGAGCTTGCGATCCTCCAGGTCGGCTGGCTGGAGAAGTCGGAATACGAATTCACTCATCATGTCAAAATCGGCAAGGAGTTCGGCGTCACCGACGATGATATCGCCGGCCTGATGGCGGAGACCGCGGGCAAGCCTTCGACGCTGGAGCCGCTGGCGAAGGCAATCCTGAAGGGCGCGCGCGAGATGGTGCGCGAGCTCGCGATGTCGGATGCGACCTTCGCCGAGATCAAGCAGCACCTCTCCGACGAGCACATGGTCGACCTCGTGCTGACCATCGCCTTCTATTGCGGCGTGGTGCGCGTGCTCGCCACCATGAAGATCGACAACGAGCCGTATTACAAAGAGGTACTGCAGCAGTACCCGATCCCGGGAGTGAACTGACATGCGCCTGCAAGACAAGGTCGCCATCGTCGTCGGCGCCGGCCAGAGCCCCGGCGAGGGCATGGGCAACGGCCGCGCCACGGCCCTCACCTTCGCGCGTGAAGGCGCAAAGGTGCTGTGCGTCGACCATCACCTCGACTCGGCACAGGAGACGGTGGCGATGATCGCGGAGAAAGGCGGGACGGCTGCCGCCTTCAAGGCTGACGTGACCTCAACGGCCGACATCAAGGCGATGGTCGCCGACACGCAGGCGCGCTGGGGGCGGATCGACATCCTCCACAACAATGTCGGCGTCAGCCTGTCCGGCGGCGATGCCGAGCTGCTGCAACTCACCGAGGACGCCTTCGATCGCGTCGTCGCCATCAACCTCAAGAGCTGCGTCATGGCGGCCAAGGAGGTGATCCCGATCATGCGCGCGCAGAAGCGCGGCGCCATCATCAACATCTCCTCGATGGCAGCGATCACCACCTATCCTTACGTCGCCTACAAGGCGACGAAGTCGGCGATGATCGCCTTCACCGAGCAGCTCGCCTACCAGAACGCCGAATACGGCATCCGCGCCAACGTCATCCTGCCCGGCCTGATGAACACGCCGATGGCGGTCGATACCCGCGCCCGCGAATGGCACAAGACCCGTGCCGAGGTCGAGGCGGAGCGCGACAGCAAGGTGCCGCTGCGCAAGAAGATGGGCACCGGATGGGACGTCGCCAACGCCGCGTTGTTCCTGGCCTCGGACGAAGCGAACTTCATCACCGGCGTGACGCTGCCGGTGGATGGCGGGGCGAGCGTGCGTAGGGGGTAGCCTCGGCTTGCACCGCCGCTACTGCCCCCTCCGCTGCTCGAACGCGCTCAGCACCGCGAGCGTCATCGCGGTGACGCCGGTCTGGATGGTCGGCTTCGGCACCGGCGCGAACAGCGGGGAGTGATTGCCGGGCAACGGCGTGTTGGCCTTTTGCGCGGCTGCAACGGCGTCCGGATCGTAGACGCCGATGTTGAAGAACATCGAGGGCACGCCGGAATTGATGTACTCGGAATAATCCTCGCTCGCGGTGACCGGCGGCGCGGCCCTGAACTTGTCGCCGAAGGCCGCCTTCAACACCTTCTCGGCGGTCTCGCCGACGGCGGCATCATTGATCACCGCCTTGATGCCCTCGGAAATCAGGACGATGGGCGGAGGTGCGTCCGCCATTTCGGCGACGGCCTTGGCGGTTCGCTTGATGCCCTCGTGCAGCTTGACGCGTACGTCCTCGTCGTAGGTCCTGATCGTGCCCTGCAGGATCGCCTCGTCGGGAATGATGTTGCCTGTGGTGCCTGATTGGAACGAGCCGATCGACACCACGCCGAACTTGGTTGGATCCTTCTCACGACTGATGACGCCCTGCACATCGACCACAAAGCGCGACGCCATCATGATGGGATCGATGGTCGCGTGCGGCGAGGCGGCGTGGCCGCCGCGGCCCTTGAAGCGGATGAAGAGACTGTCGGCGCTGGAAGAGCGGGCGCCGACGGTGTAGCCGATATGGCCGTGGGGAAGGACGCCGCCGCCGGTATGGAGGGCGAAGCCGACATCGGGCTTGCGAAAGCGAATGAACAAGCCCTCGTTCAGCATGGCCATCGCGCCCGCGCCGACCTCTTCGGCGGGCTGGGCAATGAACATCAGCGTACCCCGCCAGTGGTCCTTCAGGCCCACCAGCATCTTCGCCGTTCCGACCCAGCTTGCCATGTGGATGTCGTGGCCGCAGCTATGGGCAACGAAGGTCTCGCGCCCCTGCCAGGTGGCCTTGTCGGAGCTTGCATAGGGCAGCCCGGTCTTTTCCTCCATCGGCAGCGCATCGAGCTCGGTGCGCACCATGATGGTCGGCCCTTCGCCATTCCTGTAAAGCGCAACCAGCCCGGTCCGGCCGACCTTCTCGGTGACCTCGAAGCCGATCGCGCGCATCTCGGCGGCGAGCTTTGCCGCCGTCTTCTCCTCCTGGAAGGCGAGCTCGGGATGGGCGTGAATGTCCCTGTAGAGCGCATCGAGCCGCGGATATTCGCTCTCGAAGGAGAGCTCGATCGATTGCTTCAGGTTGGTGACGTCGAGATCCGCAGACGCAAGCACCAACGTGCCGCCCAAGATGAGAACGACGAACAGAGGTCTTGCAAACCGCATGGTCCGACTCCCTTGGCTGTCTGGCGCGAAGCACCTTCTCCCACCAGGGTTGCGAATGCACCGTCAGCGTGGCGCGGCCGTGACCCGCCACACCGTGCCGTTGCCGTCCTCCGACACCAGCAGCGCACCGTCCTTTGCGACAGCGATGCCGACCGGCCGGCCCCAGACCTCGCTGTCATTGACGACGAAACCGGTGACGAAATCCTCGTACTCGCCGGTCGGCTTGCCGTCCTTCATCCTGATACGGATGACTTTGTAGCCGGTGCGTTTGGAGCGGTTCCAGGAGCCGTGCTCGGCGGCGAAGCCGTCGCCCTGGTATTCGGCCGGGAAGTTGCTTCCCTGGTAGAAGGTCATGCCGAGGGAGGCCGAGTGCGGCTGGATCAGGACATCGGGAATGGTGATCTTGTCCTTCAGGTCCGGCCGCGCGCCGGCGTGGCGCGGATCTTCGTTCGCGCCGATGTAATACCACGGCCAGCCGTAGAAGCCGCCTTCTCGCACACTGGTGACGTAATCGGGCACGAGATCGTCGCCGAGCCCGTCGCGCTCGTTGGTCGAGCACCAGGGCATCCCGCTCTTCGGCTCGATCGCGAGGCCGACGCAATTGCGGATGCCGGTCGCATAGAGTTTTCGGCCCCTGCCATCGGGTGCAAAGGCGAGCACGGAGGCACGCTCGGTCTCATAGCCCCAGGTCGCGCCGAGCGGCTGCGCCTTCGCCCAGGCTTCGAGCCCGCCCGGCGGATTGCCCATGCCTTCGGCGACATTGCTGGCCGAGCCGACCGACACCAGCATGCGCTGGCCATCCGGTGTGAAGACGATGTCGCGGGTGGAATGGCCGGAGCTGGAGCCGAGGTTCGGCACCACTGCCTCGGGCTTTCCGGACGCCTTGAGATCACCGGCACGATAGGCGAAGCGGACGACGTTCTCGCCATTTGCGACATAGACCCATTGCGGATTGTCGCGCGGGAAAAAGGCGATGCCGAACGGGCGGGTGAGGCCGCTGGCGAAGACCTCGTTCGCCGCGATCTTCGTGCCGTCATCGCCCGGACGCAGCACGCGGATGCGGCCGGACGAGGTTTCCGCCACGAAGATATCGCCGTTCGGCGCAATGCGCAGTACGCGCGGGCCCGACAATCCCTCCGCGAGCAGCTCGATCTTGAACCCGGGCGCGACCGATGGCATCGCGCCCGCGGGCCGTGGCACCACGCGCGAAGAGTTGGCCACCGAGCGCGATGCACCCGGCGCCGGCATGTCCTGCGGGCGGATCAGCCTGACGGTGCCGGGCTTGTCGGCGTGCCAATTGCCATAGGCGTCCTTGCCTTGCAGCACGGGCTCTGCAAACGCAGGCGCCATCATGATCGCCAGCAGGCTTGCGAACAGCATTGCGCGTCGAAATGTCTGCGTCACGTTCTTCCTCCCCGCGTCCGGAGCCTGCGATTGCCAAATCCGGCGTCGGCCCTTGCCCGCATGATGTGCAGCGCGTTTGGTCCATCGTACTGGAAAATGACGGGGATCAATGCAACAGATTGTGAGATGTGGCCGCAGGCCACCGTGACGGCTGCGGCATCCGGCCGCGACGGATGGAAGCTTGAGCATGTGGGGATCCATCGTATCGGAATGGGCGAGCCTGATCCTGCGCTGGCTGCATGTGGTGGCGGCGATCGCCTGGAT
>JAEWBW010000608.1 GCA_023390955.1 Pseudomonadota bacterium | reverse complement strand
TTCCACCTCGCTGGAAGCAAAATTCCTGCAATTCGTCCAGCGGCTTAGGGCTTGAAGACCTCGACCGGCTGCATCATGCCCATCTCCTCATGGTTCATCATGTGGCAGTGGAGCATGTAGACGCCGGTGTAATCGAGGAAGCGGGAGCGGAACACGACCTGTCCCCCCTTCCGCTCGACAATCACGGAATCCCGCCATTCCGGCACGGCCAGTGCCTTGCCGTTGACCGAGACCACCTGGAACGGGTTGGTGTGGATGTGGAAGACGTGGTCGTCATGCTCGTGCGTGTTGACGATGGTCCACTCCTCGACCGCGCCCAGCTTGACGCGGTGATCGACCCGCGCTGGATCGAACTTCTTGCCGTCGATGAAGAAGCCGAACTCCTGCCAGTGGCCGGCGGCATCGGCTTCCGGTGCGGTCGCCGACAGCACAAGCTTGCGGCGGTTGGTGATCTCGCTGTCCTTGATGCTCGCGAGCGGCGGCGGCGGCAGCGCGCGCGGCAGTTTCATGTCCATCGGCGCGCCCGCCACGATGACACGTGCGAGTGGCCCGACCGGCGACGGATGGCCCTGGTCGTAGGGCGCGGCGTTGAAGGCGTAGGTGCCGGGCGCGCCCGCCTTCACCAGCACGTCCGCGCGCTGGCCCGGCGCGATCAAGAGCTGCTTCATCTGCTGCACGGCGCCGAGCTGGATGCCGTCATAGGCGATCGCCTGCAGATCGTGCTTCTCCAGATCGAGCAGCATGTCGTCCTGATAGGCCGCATTGAGAATGCGCCAGCGCTGCACCTCACCGGGACGCATCTCGATGGTCGGCCGCCGCTGACCATTGATGGCGAGGAAGCGCGTCGCCGTTTCCGGAAACAGCGTCTCGAAATTCTCGATCATGCCGCTGGCATCAAAGACGACCTGCGTCAGCACCAGCAGCCGCTCGCGCGCGGTCGCGATCTCCGGCACGTCGGCGAAATCACCCTCGACGATGACAGCGCCGACCATGCCGCTCGACATCTGGATGTCGGCGCTGCCGTGGTGGTGCGGGTGATACCAGTAGGTGCCCTTGGTGTGATCCGCCGGCAGCGCGATCTCGATGTTGTAGCTGTGGCCCGGCGTCATCGAGCGCATGACGTTGTCGGCGATGCCGCTCGGGCTGGCATGCGACCCGTGGAAATGGAAATTGGTGTTGTTGAACTGGTGTGGATGGCTGATGTCGGCCGGCAGGCGGTCGCGGTTCGGCGGCAAATCGTTGATCAGCTTGATGCGCAGGGTCTCGCCCGGCTTCATCCGCAGCGTCGGACCGGGGCTCCCGCCTTCATACGACCGGACATAGAGCCTGACGCCGCCGATCTGGCGGTAGGTGTAGGCGACGCGCAAGGTCGTGCTCAGCACGCCGTTGACGGAGCGCCGCACCTCCGGCTCGACCAGCGGCTGGTCCATCGCCGGCGGCGGGTTTTCCGGCACCATGCCCATGGTCGGCGACATGTCCGCGGTGTGGGACGCAGCGGCGCTGGAAGCAGCCGCGTGGTTGTGCCCCGCATGCTGGGCCTGCGCGGTTCCAGCGGCCAGTGACAGGGCCGCGGCGCCGCCGAGCAATTGGCGCCGCGACAGCCGCATCGCGCTTAGCTGAGCGAGACCGTTCGGATCATCGTGGCGCATGTTCGTTTCCCCCGTGCTCCCTTCGTCTTCAATTTGATTCGACTGCAAATCAAGCGCGAACCGGCAATTTGTTTGAAGCACGCGACGTCTTCACTCCTTGTAAACACCGAGCCGATTCTATCGCCGCACGACGAATCATGAGAGTCTTGCCGGCAGCGTTGCCGCGTACCGTTCGGGCCGTGATGCCGTCAGCATCGTGGCCCCTCGAGACCCTGTACAAGGATGAGATCATGCGGCCTTCGCGGCGCGAGTTCGTGAAGTGGTTGTCGGCGGGCGGCATCTCGGTCAGCCTGTCGCACCTCGCCGCCGCCGCCAACGTGCCCTTCGCGGACCACGAGACGCTTCCCGGACGAGGCAAGTTCAATCCCGCGTCCAAGGGCGCCGGCCGCGTCGACGGCATCGCAAAGGTCACCGGCGCAAAGCTCTACGCCTCCGATTTCCGTGCCAATGATCTGCCCGGCTGGCCCTCCACCACCTCGCACGCCATTCTGGTGCGCGCCAACGACGCCACGCATGTCTACACCGGCCTCGATCTGGCCCGCCTCTCCGGCCCGCTGAAGCCGTCCGTCGTAGTCACCGCCGCGGACCTCGACCGCATCGGCACCCAGGTGCCTGAGTTCTACACCGGTGACCTGTTCTGCCCGCCCGGCAAGACGCCGCTTTATCTCGGCCAGCCCGTCGCACTGCTGATCTTCGAAAAGTTCGACGCCTTCGACCAGGCGCGTATCGCGTTACGCGACGGCACCTTCGTCAAATTCGGCGAAGAGACCGGGCCTGTGATCGCGCCCGACTACGGCGCCTACCGCTTTACGCGCATCGCCGGCCCCTCGCCCGACAAACCCGACGTCTATTCGCCGGTCCAGGCCGGCTGGGTGTCGCCGAAGAAGGTGCAGACCCTGGCACTGCCGGTGTGGTCGCCGCTCGCCAAGGAGACCTCGCCGGACTACGCCAAGGCTGCCAGGCTCGGCGAGCAGATCCGCGCCGAGCTTGCGAGCGAAAACCCCGCGCTGCTGGTGCTCGACCGCGAGTTCAAGACGCAGTCGGTCGACCCGATGTTCCTCGAGCCCGAATGCGGCCTCGCCTGGTACAGCGGCAAAGGCGGCCATCTCGAGCTGGTGCTCGGCGTGCAATCGCCCTACGAGGCCACGGAATCCCTTGCCCATTTGCTGGCCAAGGCCCGCGCGCCCTACAAGCCCTCGCACATCAACGCGCAGTTCGCCCATGTCGGCGGCGGCTTCGGTGGCCGCGACCACACGCCCTTCATTCTCTATGTCGCGCTCGCCGCGATCTTCTTTCCGGGCAAGCCGGTGCGGCTGGCGCATGACCGCTACCAGCAGTTCCAGGCTGGCATCAAGCGCCACCCGGTCAAGATGCGCTCGCGCATCGGCATCGACCGCTCGACCGGCCTGATCAAGGCCTTTGCTGCCGATCATGTGCTCGACGGCGGCGGGCTCGCGAACTTCTCCGCCAATGTCGCGGTGGTCGCGGCGACCGCGGCGATCGGCATCTACGACGTCCCCAAGGTCGACGTCACCACGGTGGCACTGCATTCGCGCGGCGTCACCGCGGGTTCGATGCGCGGCTACGGCACGCTGCAGACCATGACGGCGCTGGAGACCCTGATCGACGAAGCCGTCGCCGAGCTCAAGCTCGACCCGATCGAATTCCGCCGCCGCAATGCGCTGAAGCAGAACGGCCGGACCATGACCGGCAATCCCTACATCGTCTCGGTGCGCACGCCTGAGATTCTCGACAAGCTCGAGCAGCATCCGATCTGGCAGCAGCGCGCCCGGTTCAAGCAAACGTCCGGGGATAGGCTGGTCGGCACCGGCCTTGCCTGCGTCACCAAGGACTATGGCGCAGGCGCCGACTGCTCGCTCGGCCGCGTCGAGCTCGGCGCCGACGGCAGGATCGCGATTTTCTGCGACCATGTCGAGATGGGCAACGGCATCGGCACCGCGCTTGCGAACCGCGTCGCCATGCATCTCGGCGGCATCGCCGACGAGGTCTCGGTCGCCCGCGTCGACAGCTACGACGTGCTCGGCCTCGTCACCTCGGGCGATCCCTACACCATGGATCAGAAGACCCAGGACGCCGCCGAAAAGAACCCGCGCTGGGTGCCCGCGATCAGCTCGGCGACCTCGGCCTCGATCGGCGCCCATGTCGGCACGCATGCCGCCGCGGAAGCCGCCCGCGTCATCTTCCGTTTTGGTCTCTGGCCGGCGGCCCTTGAGTTGTGGCGCATCCCGAAGACCGACGCGCGGGCGAGGAAATATGCAGAAGCGCGCTGGCAGAACGGCGAGCTCACGCTATCAGGCCTTCCACCGCTGCCGCTCGCGACGCTTGCCGCCACCGCCCATGCGCGTGGCTTCGTTACCGGCGCAATGGGTCATGCCTTCTCGCGCTGGGCGTTTTCGCGCGCGCGGTTTTCGCTGCTGGGCGAGCAGCACCGCGCCGAAATCGACGCGCTCGCGATCCGTCGCGGCAATGGCAAGTTCGAGCGGATCAATCGCACCAGCGTCAAATTCCCGCCGACCGACAACAACCGCATCGGCACCGCCTACACCTCGATGTGCGGCTCGCTGGTCCGCGTCGAGATCGAGCGCGCCACCGGAAGCCTTCGCATCGCCAAGGCCTACAGCGTGCTCGAATGCGGGACGCCTTTGGTCCCGGAAGTGGTGATGGGGCAATCGCAAGGCGGTTTTGCCATGGGCGTCGGCTACGCTCTGCTGGAGAGCCTGCCGCCGTTCGAGGGCGGCCCCGGCAATGGCGAGTGGAATCTCGGGCGCTATCTGGTCGCGCGCGGCTCGGATCTTCCCTTGCGCGATCTCGAAATCGAGATGCTGAAGCCGTTGACGCCGGACGAGCCGCCCAAGGGCATGGCCGAAGTCGTGATGGTCCCGATCGTGCCGGCGCTGATCAACGCCATCCATGACGCCACCGGGCATCGCTTCCGTTCGCTGCCGGTGACCGCAAGCCTGCTCAAGGGAGTGCTCGCGTGACGACCCTGAACCTCACCATCAACGGCGCCAAGCACGGCCCCTATGACGTGCGCGACGATCTCTCGATGAACGATTTCCTGCGCGAGATGCTCGGCATGACCGGCACGAAATTCGGCTGCGGCGCCGCACAATGCCTGAGCTGCGCCATCATCGTCGACAACCCCGATGGCACCAGTTTCACCAGCCCGACCTGCGTCGCGCCCGCCATCAACTTTGACGGCAAGGCGATCCGCACCGTCGAGGGCCACGCGAAGGACGGCCAGCTCTCGGCGCTGCAAAAGGCCTTCGTCGATCACTTTGCCTTCCAGTGCGGCTATTGCACCGCCGGCTTCCTCAACGAGGGCCAGGTGCTGCTCGAACGCCTGTCGAAGGCGCCGGTTGCGCGCGATCAACTGGAGCAGACCATTGCGGATGCGCTCGACGGCCATCTCTGCCGCTGCACCGGCTACGTCAAATACCACGAGGCCGTGCGCGACGTGATCCTCGCCGACGCCGCCCGCTATCTCGTCGCCACCAAATGAGCCCGCGCATGATGTCGGACGCGTGGATCAAGACGGGCGTGGTGATCGCAGCGCTGGCAAGCAGTCTGTGCGCTGGTTACGCAGCTTCGGAAACAAGCGGCCTCGCCTCGCCCGAAAGCTTTGCCGCGATCACTGAGATCGAAAAACGCTCGGCCGCGATCTTCACCGAGCTCGGCAAGGTGCTGACGCATCCGCGCTGCACCAACTGCCACCCCGCCAGCGACACCCCGCGCCAGGGCGACGTCCGCCGCCTGCATCAACCGCCTGTCGCGCGCGGTCCCGACGGCCACGGCACGGAAGCGATGCGCTGCGCCACCTGCCACCAGAAGGCCAATTTCGAGCCGGGCCGCATCCCCGGCCATCCCGAATGGCACCTCGCCCCGCGCGAGATGGCCTGGGAAGGAAAGACCATTGCCGAGATCTGCGCGCAGATCAGCGACCCCGCCCGCAACGGCGGCCGCAAGGTCGAGGAGCTGATCGACCACATCGGCAAGGACACCCTCGTCGGCTGGGCCTGGAAGCCCGGCTTCGGCCGCACACCCGTGCCGGGCACGCAGGCACAAGCCGGCGCACTGGTGGAAGCGTGGGTGAAGACGGGCGCGGCGTGTCCGGCGCCGTAGAACTTTTGCCCAGTCGATTTGCCCTGCGATGGTCGCCCTGCATCTAAGGGCACACAGCGTCAGGGCTTGGGCAGCGGGCTAAGGACGAGACGCGTACCTCTTCGATTGCTGCAGACTCACCTACGAAGCGTCATCAGCAAATCGCAAGAGTCCCTTTGAGCCTCGACCGACGGTGACGTAGTCGCGGGCCATCGCCAAATCCATGTCTTGAAGCTTGCGACAAAATGCATTCTTGCGACCCTGCGCAGTATTATGTTTGCTGTATGCACAAGAGTTGTTTGATGTCGTTGTGTAAACTTGCCGGCGTCGCCGCTGTCATTGCGGCATAATTAGACGCCTCGCAAAACGAATATTGCAAGTCGTGAGCGCACACTCCTGCGGGGTGGCTTGGGCTGCCCGCTCAGGAATGGCGGCAGTCGATGTCGTGCGCCCAAAGTTTGGGAAGCCAACATGTATATTTCCCCCAAGGCCTCGCCCGCACGGCAGCGCGAGGCCGAGCAGGCTCGCGCGAACCGTGCCGAGATCGTCAAGGCCCTCTCCCACGGACAAATCAGCCGACGAGACCTCTTCAAATGGGGAATCTTCACAGGCACCGGCGCCCTGGTCCTGAAGAACGGGCTCAGCCCGTTTGCCCGCAGCGCCTTCGCCGCAGTGCCCACCGGCACCCCCAGGAGCTACCTCTACAGCGCCGCGAAATACAGTTGCGCCCTGCCACGGTTGGCGCTCCAAAAGCCTATTCCGCTGACCCGGGATCCCACGACTAGGAATGCGGTGTTTCCTGCAGGCCTCGGGGAATTGCCGGCGAAGCGTCTTTCCTACCACACGGATTTCTCTGCCAGCCCGTCGGACAACCGGTTCAGGAATCTCGTATCCGGACGGGGGCCGATCGAGGGGCGCCCTCCGGGAGAGATCTTCGCGCATCAACGCTGGGACGAATTCTTTCCCAAGGTCGGCTACGTCATGTCGATCGGCTCGACTGCCACCGGCTGCAGATTTCATCCGAACTTCGTTGATCAATATCCCAACAGCGTCTGGTGCTACGGCAGTGGGAAATACTCGGCGGGGACAATGCCACCGCCCCTGATCAAGGCGCGGTACGGCGAGCCTATGCTGGCCCGCATCTACAACAACCTTCCATTGATCAGAAGCGCCAACGAGGGGTTCGGCGTCAACGAGACCCAGGTCCACTTTCACAATGCGCACAACGGAGCCGAAAGCGACGGATCGGCCAACGTGCATCATTTCCCGGGCACGTTCTACGATTACCGCTGGAGCACGACGCTCGCACGCCGCGACAAGATCAACACGCAAGCGACCGATCCTCGCGCATCGGGGCCGGACGGCAATGGCGGCCTGATCAAGGTCGCTGGCGACTTCCGTGAGCTGCAGGGCTCGCTTTGGTTTCACGACCACCGCTTCTTCTTCACCGCCGAGAACGTCTACAAGGGCAACTACGGTATCGTGAACATGTATAGCGGCCCGGACCGGGGCAACGAGACCCTCGCCGATGGCGTCAATCTACGCCTGCCGAGCGGCAGCCTGCTGGACTGGGGCAATGTCGACTTCGATGTCAACCTCATCGTATCAGACGCCGCAACACGTGCCGACGGACAATTGTTCTTCGACATCTTCAACACCGACGGCTTCATCGGTGACATTCCATTGGTCAACTCGACCTACGCGCCCTATCTCGACGTCCTCCCTCGCAAATATCGCTTCCGGATTCTCAACGCGGCGATGTCGCGCTTCTGGAAGCTCGCGCTCGCAGGTCCGACCGGAACGGCAGTGCCGTTCCAGTTCATCGCGAACGACGGCAATTTCGTCGTGAACCCGATCACGCTGACTAGCCTCGATCATCAGGGATCGGCTGAACGCTACGACATCGTCGTCGACTTCTCCCGGTTCAGGGTTGGCGACAAGGTAACCCTGGTGAACATGCTGCAAATGCGCCCCGATGGCCGCGGACCGCAGAGCGATCTCACGCTTGCGCAAGCGCTGGCCGGCGACCCGCTCGATCCCTGCATCGGCGGGATCATGCAGTTCAACGTCGTCAGCTCGGTCCAGAGCGTGGACGTGCCAGGTTATTCCCACTCGTCGTCGAGCTCGGATCGCAGTGTCGTCCCCGTCACCCTGACGCAGCAGATACCGATCGTTGCACCCGTGCGGACACGGCTCGTGGAGTTCGGCCGATCCGGCAGCGGAGACTCCCGGAACGCGGCGGGGCAATGCACGCCCGATTGCCCGGAAACAGCAACGTTCCCCTGGACCCTGCGGGTCAACGGCCGGGAGGCTCACTCCATGAACAGCAACCGGATATCGATGCTGATCCCGAAGGCCGGAGAGGTCGAGCACTGGACCTATGTGAATGGCGGCGGTGGCTGGGATCATCCGATCCATTTGCACTTCGAAGAGGGCGTCACGATCAACCGCGGAACCGATCCAATTCCCGCGACGGAAAGGTACGCCAGAAAGGACGTCTGGCGATTGCGGACGATCGGGCAACGGCAAGTCACGTTCCAGGTCCAGTTCGGCGAGTATGGCGGTTCATACGTCAATCACTGCCACAATACGGTCCACGAGGATTTCGCGATGCTCATGCGCATTCAACTGCTCACGGGCGTTCCCGGCTCGCCGCAGACGGCGGTTACGCCGACGCCAAATCCGACGCCGGACGGTGTCGTCTGGACTACTCCGGAGATCCTTCAGGAAGGCGACCCGAGAAACTGACGACGAACCGCAAGGACCGCAACGCGTCTTCCGCAACTGCGGTTGCGGACGAAGCGTTGCGACACTTGCTTCACGGACCAAAGACGGCGGATACCCCGCCGAGAATCCGCCATGAGGGCGTTGCCTGGACGCCGTTATAGTTGTTGGAAACAGGCAAGCCCACCAGCACATAGCTCGACCAGTTTTCAACGGTGAGCCGCAGTCCCGGCGAAACATAGACCGTATTGCCGCCGGAGTTCGGATCGGACACGCCCGCAATTCGTTGCTTGTCGTGCCATTCGCCGTTGATCTCGAGAATTGCATCGAGTGCAACATGCTTATGGGGGGCCGCGGGCGGCCGAGCCTTCGTTGCCATCCGATGATCGTGGCCGGCATGTGCATACGCATCGCGGGGTCCGTGCGAATGCGGTTCGGTCGCGGCTTCGCCGAACAATCGGTAGGACGCTGCGGCATTGTAGAGAAGGCGATTGCCCAGATTGGTATCCTGCGTGCCGGTCCCGGTCACGATCGCAAGCAAATTGGCATGCAAGCTCAATGCCGGGGTCAGTCGCTGGCTGAAGCCGGCTCCAAACAAGCCGTCCCAGGACCCCGATCCCGGTTGAAATTCGGCCTCAAAGATTTCACCGAACGGGTCTACCAGGTTGGTCCTCCCCGTCGGAGCCTTGAATCCAAACAGCACGGCCACTTGCGTTCCCCTCGCCGCGTCATTCCAGAAACGGTATTGACCAAGTACCGTGACATCCCCGAACCCGGAGGTGTCACCGCGGTTCCGCACCGTGGCGGGATCTGCCGGGTCTTCCTGCACGCCTTCGAGAATGCCGGTGCGGCGGACCCATGGAAGGCGCAACGACACTGTTAGATCGCTGGTGAAACCGTAGGAGAGCGCCAAAACGCTGCTCTCGACGGTTTGCAGGCCGTGAACATCGTTGCCGATATTCGCGAGTAAGGTCCGCTCGCTCAGTTGCTTGAGTCTGAGATATTCGACGTAGACAGAGACAGCGAACTGTCCTTGATCCAATGTCCCCGCGCCGATGGTGAAAATGCCGCCCGCTCCGCCGACGCCGCCAACGCCTGGATGATGTGCCGATGCCGTTGTCGGAGCGATCGCGGTCGACGCGACAACAGCCGCTGCCAGAAGCCGTCGGATCATGTGTGCTCCTCCCGGTCTCATCAGCGTCACCTGCCTCGCCTGCTCCTCTCTACGCCGACCGGCGCTCCCGCGCGGTCCGCCGCCTTCTTCCGCGACGCGCCTTGCGATCAGGGAGGCGGCGCTGCAGCACGTTGGCAAGCCGCGGGAGCTCGCTCGCCGGCAGCCGTTCGATCAGATCATCAAGTGTCGGCTTAAGATCGGCCTGCACAGGACGCTCCAACGCGGCCAGGAAAGCCCTTCCCGCCTCGGTGATGCGCCACTCGCCGGGCTCTCGGGTAACCAGCTTCTGTCCGAAGATGTCGATGCCTGAGGGCGAACGCTCTGCCAGCCGCTTCATCCGTTGCGGCCACTCCGAGCCGCTCGAATAGAACACGGCCAGATGCTGTTTGACGGCATCAAGCGTGGCCCGCCCATCGGGCTGTCCGTCCAAAATCTTGAGGATCGACACCGCGAAACTCACAGCACGCCCCACCCCAAACGCAACCGCCTTGAAGTATGGTGTTTACACTACCCTACCGGTGCAAGATTTCCAGAGTATTTCGAACGACCCCTTCGTCGAACGGCTTCTCGGTCAGGCCTTGCCCTCGCTCAGGTCTCCGTCCGAGCCGGCAAGAAAAAGGCCGCGGCATCGCAAGATGCTGCGGCCCCGCCGGGTCAAAATGAATTCGTGAAGTATGGACCAGCCCCGGTATCGGTGAGGCTACGCCGAATATCTGATCGGTAAATTAAATCGGCGGCCGGTCAGAGCAGAACGGAGCCGACTGTTGCATTCGGACGACATTTTCGGATGCGCTATTCATGCTGCCGGGCACAACCAAGATGTATTCGTCGGCATCAACCCGAGATCTGCTGGTTCGGTGATGGATTATTGGGCCGGGTATGGTGTTTGCTGTTGTGGTCGGACCTCTAGCCAGAGATCTGACCACAGACTATGCGGCCCTGACGCACTACCCCCCATATCCCGTCAGGGCCGCACGTTTTGACCGCGATCCCCAGGATGCAGCGCGACACCCCACTGTCCTCAAGGACAATGTTCTCAGGACCAATTGAGTTGATGGAACGCCAGTCTGATTTGGTCATCGAAGCCTTGCTGCGAGAATACTATGCGGCGTCCGGCTCCAACAATGCGAGACATCCCGCCCAATAGCCTGAAGCCGCCATTCACTCAGTCGAAAGAAGAAGCGCTACAGAGCCTCTCCCTTTGCACGACCTATACTTGACCGGTCGCGATTCAACATACGGACAAAATATCGAACGAGAGGAGACTCAAACATGTGGCCGCGCTTGGTTTGTGTCTTGGTTGCATGTTTGGCGTTTGCGCCTGACGCTTCAGCCGGCGAGGAGCGGAATGCCTTGCGGCGTGCCCCCTGCAGTGTCGTTCGGTACTACGTGGCCAAGTTCAGCGAGGCCGCCGCAGAGTCCTGGGCCAGAAGCAAGGGCGCTACCGACGCCGAAATCGAGGCCGCCCGGCGCTGTCTGAGCGGCCCTACTGTCCGAACCGCGCAGAATTGAGTGGCAAGCAACGGCTCGATCGCAGTCCGGTGTCTGCATATCGGGACGCGTTCTAAGCCGGCCGCATCAGCTTCAGCATCGCCGTCAGCCGCAGGCTGCGCTTGCCCGCGAGCGCGATGCCTTCGAGCTCGCCGCTGTCCTCGGTGCAGCTGCCCGAGAATCCGATCCCGACCTCATAGCCGCCGAAGACGAGATTTTCGTTGCCGGCCGGCGTGTGCTCCTGGTTGAGCATCTCGCCCTTCCAGCGACCGTCGGCCGAGGAGTAGGAGCCGAGATAGTAGAAGAACGCATCGCCGCCGAGGATTCGGCCGTCCATCAGCAGCATCACGCCGGAGAGCCCGGCGTCGACGCCGTCGAGCGCGTTCAGATGGATCGAGTACAGCCCGTTGGCGATCGCGCCCGGCCCGATCGTTCCGCGCGGCGGAAGCGCGTCGTCGTCGAGCCGCGTGAGGTTGGCCCAGAAATTTCCGCCGGGCATCGTGTCGGCACTGCCCTCGAGGCGAAGCCCGCCGGCGTCCCGCTTGCCGCGCGCCTGGATCGTGGCGACGTCGGCGCCCATCAGCGGCTTGTAATTCGGGTCGTGATTGTGGCGCTCGGTGATGACCTCGGCACTGATCTCGCCGTCGCGCTCGAGATAGGTGCCGAGATGCGCGAAGGCCGAATTGCCGCCGAGCATCTTGCCCTTGTGCATGCACATGATGCTGCGGCCGAACGCATCGTGGACGCCGTATTCAACCTTGTAGAGCCCGTCGAGCAATGCAGGAAATCCCGGAAACCAACCGCGAGGAAGCCAAATGCGAGTCGCGGGCTACCTAGCACCCTCGCCGCACCAAGGCCATCCGCCTTTTCCGCGCAGGTGCCCTTCGCGGGACCGGCTGTTGCGATGGTGGCAGTATGCCAGTGTTTTGCCCGACGCGTCAAGACAAATTTCGTCAAATCAGAAACATCTCCCCCAGGTCGTGGGGCTACTGTGCATGGGGTTGTTTTCGAACTTTGGTTGGGCCGGACCCGAACGGCGCCGAACGCATGTCAGTGCCGCTTGAAATATTGCACTTCCCGTTCGTGCTTCTCGGCCGCCGCGCGGGATTTGAAGGTGCCGAGATTGCGGCGCTTGCCGGTCTTCGGGTTCACCTTGCGTGAGTAGAGGCGATATTCGCCGGATGCGAGCTTGCGGATCATGATCGAAACTCCTGCTGCGCAGCCTCAACCGGCGCCGCGCGGCACGAGTTCCAAACTGCGTCAGAAGCAGAGCGTCGTGACGAGCTGGCCCTGCTTGTTCTTGATCGCATAGGGACAGCGGATGCGCTCCAGCGCCTTCTTGGCATCCTCGTCGCCGAGCGCTGAGGCGCGCTCGTAATAGGCTTTCGCGGCGTCCTTGTCCTTGGCTCCGCCACGGCCTTCCTGCGCGAAGGCGCCCATCCGCTCCAGCGCGCCCGGATGGTTTTGCGCCGCCGCCTTCTCGAACTGTGCGCGTGCTGCGACATCGTCCTTCTGTCCGCCAGATCCCTCCGACAGGATCAGGCCGAGCTGGTACTGCGCCTCCGCGTTGGTCTCGGCCGCCTTGCCAAGCAATTCGCGAGCGCGCGCCGGATCGGCCGGCGCACCACCCGCGCCACTGCCGATGGCGGCGAGATTGCTGACACCGCGCGGGTTGCCGGCCTGCGCCGCCTTCTCGAACAGCTTTCGCGCCTGCGCCTCGTCCTTGGACACACCGGCGCCGGTGCCGTAGGCCACGCCGAGCTCGACCATCGCGGCACTTGAGCCCTTGTCGGCGGCCTTGCGCCAGGCGGCCATCGCCTCGGCCGTCTGCCGGTTGGCGGCATAGGCGCGGCCGAGCGCGAACATCGCGCGGCGCGACGAGGCTGCGGCCTGCTTGCAGAACTTGATCGCAGTCGCGATGTCGGCAGCGGCCACCTCCGCAACGCCGCGTACGTCGGCCGGCTTGTCGGGATCGCTGGGATCGGCGGCAATGCGATCGCACAGCACGAGGTCGGCCGACTGCGCATGCGCCGGGAGCGGCGCGGCGAACATCAGGAGGATTGCGAAGATCGACTTGCGCATGAGGAAGAGGTTGCGTCGGGCAACGTGCAAATTCAAGGCTCGAGTCCGGACTGGCGCAGCACCGGCGCGACTTCAGGCGACGCCAGATGCCGCAGCAGCCGGTCAGCACCCGCGGCGTTCTTCGCCGTCGTCATGCGTCCGGCCGAGAACAAGGCCGGCGTCTGCAGATCGCGCGGGATCGGACCGACGACCTCGATGCCGTCGACCTGCTTGAGCTCGCTGATCTGCTGCACGGCAAGATCGGCCTCGCCGGCCACGAGCCGCTCTGCCGTAAAGCCTTGCTCGACGATCGTCGCCCTCGCGTTGATCTCGGCCGCGATGCCCATCCGCACGATCAGCTCGGCAAAGTAGATGCCGCTGGCGCCGAGCCGCGAATAGGCCACGGAGCGCGCGCCTGACAGCGTCGCCCGCAGCGCGCTTTCCGTGGCGATGTCGGGATGCGCGGCCCCTGCCCGTACCGCGATGCCGACATAGGAGCGCGCGAGATCAACGGCGCTGTCCGCGGCCACACGCCCCTCGGTGATCACGGCATCGAGGCCTTCGCGGGTGAGGATCACGAGATCGGCGGCCTCGCCGTCGCGCAACCGCTTCAGCAGCGCCATGGTCGGCGCATAGTCGGCGTCGATGCGGACGCCGCTTGCGGCCTCATAGGCTGACGAGAGGCTGCGCATCGCGCCCATCAGGCCGAGCGTCGAGAGCATGCGGATGGTGGTGTCCATGATGTCGGGTGCTTTCCGTCAGGCGCGGTGCATCAGCTTAAGCGTCGCCATCAGGCGCAGACTGCGCTTGCCCGCGAGCGCTGTCGCCTCCAGCACCGCCTGCTCCCCGTCATAGGTGCCGGAGAAGCCGATGCCGACCTCGTGGCCGCCGAAGACCGGATCGTCCTTGGCAGGCGTGTGCTCCTGGTTGAGGATCTGACCCTTCCAGCGGCCGTTGGCGGCGCTGTATCTGCCGAGATAGTAGAACGAGGCATCGCCGCCGAGGATGCGGCCGCCATTGAGCAGCATCACGCCGGTCAGGCCGCCGTCGAGGCCGTCGAGCATGTGCAGGTTGATCGAATAGAGGCCGTCGATGATACTGCCCTCGCCCACGGTGCCGGCCATCGGCACCTCGTCCTCGGTGATCGGCGTCATCAAGGACTGGAAGGGCACGCCGGGCAGCTCCTTCAGCTCGCCTGCCAGGCGCCAGAGGGCGCCGTCCGGAACCCCCTTCGCGATCAGGGTCGCATCGTCAGTGCCGGCCATCGCGCGGTAGGCCGGATCCGGATTGTGGCGGACGGTGTGGATCACAATCGCTACGCCCTCGTCGGTCTGCTCATAGGTGCCGATATGGGCGAATGCGGAATTGCCGCCCAGCATCTTGCCGCGGCCCACATGCATGACGCTGCGGCCCACGCCTTGGCCGAGCTGAAAACGAGTCTTGTAAAAGCCTTCAAACACCAGCCGTGTCCCCGGCCCGCGCATCCATCACGTCAGCTTAGCCTGCTTTTGGCTGGCGTGGGATACGCCTGGCGGCATGGAACACCCCGCCTCCACTGTCATAAAACAACAAAAATCCGCCAAGGCCTTTCAGCCTTGGCGGATTTGAAACCGGGTCAGCCCCCCAACCCGGCAGTGTCTTAAGCGGCGGCCTTCTTGTCGGCCGGCACGGAAGAGATCGTCTTCAGGATCTGCGAAGCGATCTGGTATGGGTCGCCCTGCGAGTTCGGACGGCGGTCTTCCAGATAGCCCTTGTAGCCGTTGTTGACGAAGGAGTGCGGGACGCGGATCGAAGCGCCACGATCAGCCACGCCGTAGCTGAACTTGTTCCACGGCGCAGTCTCGTGCTTGCCGGTCAGACGCTTGTCGTTGTCCGGGCCGTAGACGGCGATGTGGTCCATCAGGTTCTTGTCGAACGCGGCCATCAGCGCTTCGAAGTACTCCTTGCCGCCGACCGTACGCATGTACTCGGTCGAGAAGTTGGCGTGCATGCCGGAGCCGTTCCAGTCGGTGTCGCCGAGCGGCTTGCAGTGGAATTCGATGTCGATGCCGTACTTCTCGGTCAGGCGCAGCATCAGGTAGCGGGCCATCCACAT
>JAEWBW010000577.1 GCA_023390955.1 Pseudomonadota bacterium | reverse complement strand
GCGCGCGACCATCGGCGGCATGGCCGGCAACAATTCCTGCGGCGGCCGCTCGCTGCGCTACGGCACGATGCGCGACAACACGCTGTCGATGGAAGCCGCGCTCGCCGACGGCTCGTTGATGCGGTTCGGCGATGTGCCACGCGATCTCGGCGAGATCGACGTGAGCGACAGCCAGCGCGCGCTGTTCCGCGACATGCTCGATCTGGGCGCCCGCGAGGCCGAGGAGATCGCGGCGCGTTTCCCGAAGGTGCAGCGCCGCGTCGGCGGCTACAATCTCGATGCGCTCACCCCGCGCAACGCGCCGAACAACATGGCGCATCTGCTGGTCGGCTCGGAAGGGACGCTCGCCTTCACCACCAAGGTCGAGCTGAAACTCTGGCCCGTGATCCGCAACAAGGCGCTCGGCGTCTGCCATTTCGGCAGCTTCTATGAGGCGATGGACGCGGCCCAGCATCTGGTCAAGCTGGAGCCGATCGCAGTCGAGCTGGTCGACCGGACCATGCTGGCGCTTGGGCGCGACATCGCGATGTTCAAGCCGGTCATTTCTGCAGCGATCCAGGGCGATCCTGACGCGGTGCTGGTGGTCGAATTCGCCGAAGAAGATCAGGCCGACAATCTCGTCCGCCTCAAGCAGCTTTCCCAACTGATGAGCGATCTCGGCTTCGGCTGGAACAACGAGAAGCGCAAATGGGGTGGCGTGGTCGAGGTCACCGAGCCCGCGCTCCAGGCCGGCATCGCCGATTTCCGCGCCGCCGGCCTCAACGTCATGATGTCGATGAAGCAGGAGGGCAAGCCGGTCTCGTTCGTCGAAGACTGCGCCGTGCCGCTGCCGCATCTGGCCGACTACACCGCGCGGCTGAACGAGGTGTTTGCCAAGCACGGCACCAGCGGCACGATGTATGCCCACGCCTCCGAAGGCTGCCTGCATGTGCGCCCGGTCCTGAACCTGAAGCTGGAGAAGGACGTCAAGGCGATGCGCGCCATCGCCGAGGAGGCCTTCGAGCTGGTGCGCGAATACAAGGGCTCGCATTCCGGCGAACATGGCGACGGGCTGGTGCGCTCGGAATTTCACGAAACCATGTTCGGCGAACGCCTCGTCGCCGACTTCCGCGAGGTCAAGCACCGCTTCGATCCCGACAACGTCCTCAATCCCGGCAAGATCGTCGACGCGCCAAAGATGGACGACCGCTCCCTGTTCCGGTTCAAGCCCGACTATCGCGTCGCGCCGATCGAGACGAAGCTCGACTGGTCTGCCTGGCCCGGCGCCGGCGGCGGTTTTCAGGGCGCGGTCGAGATGTGCAACAACAACGGCGCCTGCCGGAAGCTCGAGGGCGGCGTGATGTGCCCGTCCTACCGCGCCACGCGCAACGAGAAGGATGTCACGCGCGGGCGCGCCAACACACTGCGGCTCGCCATCTCCGGCCAGCTCGGCCCCGATGCGCTTGCTTCCGACGAGATGATGGAGACGCTAAAGCTCTGCGTGTCCTGCAAGGCCTGCCGCCACGAATGCCCGACCGGCGTCGACATGGCCAAGATGAAGATCGAGGTGCTGTCCGCGCGTGTGGCCTCGCACGGCCTGACCTTGCGCGACCGACTAGTCGGCTATCTCCCGCGCTATGCCGGCCTTGCTTCGCGCTTTGCGCCGCTCGCCAATCTGCGCAACCGCAGCCCGCTACTGAAGAAGCTGGTCGAGCGCTTCGCCGGCATCAGCGCGAGACGCGCTTTGCCCGCCTTCCGCAGCGACGTGTTTGCGCCGCCTGCCGAGGCCGTCGGCCCGGAGACCGGCCGCGAGGTCGTGCTGTTCGCCGACACCTTCAATCGGATCTATGAGCGCGAGAACCTCGACGCAGCCTTGCGCGTGCTGACCGCCGGCGGCTATCGAGTCCACCTGCCGAAGCACCTGGGCGGCGCGCGTCCGCTATGCTGCGGCCGCACCTTCCTTTCTGCCGGCCTCGTCGATGAAGCGCGCGCCGAGCTCGACCGGCTGGTTGCGGCCTTCGCGCCGTTTGCCGCGCGCGGCGTTCCCATCGTCGGCCTCGAACCGAGCTGCCTGCTGACGCTGCGCGACGAGCTGATGTCGCTGCGCAAGGACAATGACGCCAAGGCCGTCAGCGCCCACGCGCTGACCTTCGAGGAATTCCTGGTCCGCGAGGCCGAGGCCGGTCGACTGCAGTTGCCGCTCGGCACTGTCGCCGACAAGGCCGTGGTCCACGGCCATTGCCACCAAAAATCCTTCGGCGCCTTCAAGCCGGTCGAGCAGGTGCTGCGCCTCGTCCCCGGCCTCAAGGTCGAGACCATCGAGTCGAGTTGCTGCGGCATGGCAGGCGCCTTCGGCTACGGCGCCGAGACCTATGACGCCTCGATCGAGATGGCCGAGCTGTCGCTGCTGCCCGCCGTGCGCCGTGCCGATCAGGCGACATTGGTTGTCGCCGACGGCACCTCCTGCCGTCACCAGATCCACGACGGCACGCAGCGCGAGGCCCTTCACGTCGCGCGCGTGCTGGCGATGAGCCTCGATCGCGCCAAAGACAATTCCCTCACCTCTGCAAAGGAAACCAACCATGGCTGAACTCACCCTCGACACCGCCCGCAAGATTCTCGACGCCGCCTTCGCAAAGGCAGGCGAGCTGAAGCTGAAGCCGCTCGTCGTCACCATTCTGGACGCACGCGGCGTCATCAAGCTCGCCGCCGCCCAGGACGGCACCAGCCTGATGCGCGCTGAGATCGCCCACGGGAAGGCCTATGGCGCGCTCGCGCTGGGCATGGGCTCACGCGCACTGTTCCAGCGGGCGCAGGAGCAGGCCTATTTCATCGACGCCGTGAACACGATCGCCAAGGGCGCGCTGGTGCCGGTCCCCGGCGGCGTGCTGATCCAGGACGGCAGCACCCTGCTCGGCGCCGTCGGCGTCTCCGGCGACACCTCCGACAACGACGAGGCCTGCGCGGTCGCAGGCATCCAGGCCGCAGGGCTCAAGGCCAACGCGGGCTGACGGCGTCATTCCGGGGCGCGCGCAGCGCGAGCCCGGAAACCATCGTGCAGCGAACGAAGCGGATAAATGGATTCCGGGCTCGCGCCAAGCGGCGCGCCTCGGAATGACAGACAGGGCTCGCTGCGCGAGTGCCCCAGGATGACGAGGCTAGCAGCGGTGCTCTCAAGCCCTCACCGCCCCGTCCAGGACGGCTTGCGCTTCTCGCCAAACGCCTTCAGGCCTTCCTTGGCGTCTTCGGTCATCGCGAGCAGGGCGATCTGGCTCTCGGTGTAGGCTATGCTCTCGTCGAACGACATCGAGGCGATCGCTCGCATGGCGTATTTGCCGCGGCGGATCGCGGTCGGCGATTTGTCGATGATGCGGCCGATCAGCCAGTCGACTTTTGCGTCGAGCTCGGCGGCCGGGACGACGTAGTTGAGAAGACCGGCATCCTTCGCGGCCTTCGCATCGAAGGGCTCGCCGGTAAGCGCCCATTCGTTGACGAGGCGCGGCGGCGCGATGTTCTGCAACAGGCTCAGCACCTGCATTGGGAACACACCGACCTTCACCTCCGGCAGGCCGAAAATGACATTGTCGGCCGCGACCGCCATGTCGGTCATGCACAGCAGACCCATGCCGCCGGCCATGCAGACGCCGCCGACGCGCGCGATCGCGGGCTTGGTCGCGCTCTGCGACAGCCGCAGCAAATCGGCATAGTCGACATTGGGCCTGGAGAAATCCATCGCAAACGCAGCGCCGGAATTCTGCAAATCGGCGCCGGCGCAAAACGCCTTCTCGCCGGCCCCGGTCAGGACGATGACGCGCACGTCCTTGTCATCATGCGCATCGCGGTAGCCCTTGACGATGCCCGCGATCACATCGCCGTTCAGCGCATTGCGCTTCTCCGGGCGGTTGATGGTGATCCAGAACGCCTGTCCGCGCTTTTCGGTGATGACGCTGGTGCTGTCGGTCATGGCCTGCTCGTCCGTTGGCTAAGATGTTGCGGACATTTGCGGCAGACCCGCGCATCAGCGCAAGCGCAATCTGCGGCGTTAGCGCCTCGACACAAATTCGCGGGACGAATCCTGCGTTTAGACGCCAGCGGCTTTCCGCACCCAGACCTTGTTGTCGTGGAATGCCGCGCCGCCGATCGGTGCGACCGCCTCGGCGCCGGTCAACACGTTGATGCCGCGGCCACCGATATGGTCCTTGTTCGGATGCACGGACTCCGCGACCAGCACGCCGCGCCGCACACCCTCGAACAGCTTTACGATCAGCGTGGTCTCGCCGCGCGTATTGCCGAGCGTCACCGCATCGCCATCAGCGATGTCGAGCGAAGCCGCATCCAGCGGATGGATCATCACGCTCGGCTTGCCCTCGCGCGCCTGCGAGGACGGCGTCTCGTTGAAGGTGGTGTTGAGGTAGCCGCGCGATGGGCTCGTCGCCAGCCGGAACGGGTGAGCCTGGTCGGCCTGCTCGATCACCGCCCAATGGTCCGGCAGCGACGGCATACTGTCGATATCGCCCATCTTCAACCCGAAGGGCGGATTGGCCCAGTCGGCCTTGAAGTGGAATTTCTTGTCGGCATGGGCGAAGCCGTCGAGATAATGCGAGGTACGGAAATCCGGCTGAAGGTCGCGCCAGACGTCGGCCTCGAGGCCTGCGATGTCGCCGTGGTTGCTCAGCTTCAGCGTCGCATCGATCAGGTCGCGCGGCGTCATGTCGAAACCGCGATGCTGCGCGCCGAGCCGCGGCGCCAGCGCCTGCAGAACCTCGTGGTTGGAGCGGCACGCGCCGGGCGCGTCGATCAGCTTTGGCCCGACCGAGATGTGCTGGTGGCCACCGCCATAATAGAGGTCGTCGTGCTCCATGAACATGGTCGCCGGCAGCACGATGTCGGCCATCTGCGCCGTCTCGGTCATGAACTGCTCGTGCACCGCCACGAACAGATCCTCGCGCGCAAAGCCTTGGCGGACCAGCACCTGCTCGGGCGCCACCGTCACCGGGTTGGTATTCTGGATCAGCATCGCCTTGACCGGGCCCCTGCCCTGCAGCGCATCGGCATCACCGGTGAGGATGCGGCCGATCTTGGACTGGTCGAGCGCGCGGACGCTCTTGTCGATCTGGTCATGGCCTTCGATGATCGATTCGTCGAAGTGCCACAGCGCGTAATTGTTGAAGAAGCCGCCGCCGCCCTCGTACTGCCAGGCGCCGGTCACCGCCGGAATGCACACCGCCGCATGCATCTGGGTCGCACCGTTGCGGCTGCGCGTAAAACCATAACCGTAGCGGAAGAAGGTACGCTTGGTCTCGCCGACGGCCTTCGCGAATGCCTCGATCTCCGCGACCGGCACGCCGCAGATCGCGGACGCCCATTCCGGCGTGCGCGTTTGCAAATGTGCCTCGAGCTCGGCCGGGCAATCCGTATACTTGTCCATATAGGTGCGGTCGGCGTAGCCGTCGCGGAACAGCACATGCATGACGCCGCAGGCGAAGGCGCCGTCGGTGCCGGGACGCAGGATGATCTTGATGTCAGCCTGCTTCATCGTGTCGTTGTCGTAGATGTCGATCGCCGCGATCTTCGCACCACGCTCCTTGCGGGCACGGGTGGCGTGCGTCATCACGTTGACCTGGGTGTTGACGGGGTTGGTGCCCCAGATCACCACGAGGTCGGACACCCCCATCTCGCGTGGATCGGCGCCGGCGATCTTGCCGGTGCCGATCGCGAAACCGATGCGCGCGACGTTGGCGCAGATGGTCTGGTAGAAGCGTGAATATTTCTTCACATGCGTGAGGCGATTGAGCCCGTCGCGCATGACGATGCCCATCGTGCCGGCATAGTAATAAGGCCAGACCGACTCCGCGCCGAACTCGCGCTCCGCTGCGTTGAAGCGATCGGCAATCTCGTCGAGCGCCTCGTCCCACGTAATCCGCGCGAACTGCCCCGACCCCTTCGGCCCGATGCGGCGCATCGGGAACGTCACCCGATCAGGATGATGGATGCGCTCGGCATAGCGGCCGACCTTGGCGCACACGACGCCCGCTGTGTAGGTCTGCTTCTTGGAGCCGCGGACCCGACCGATGCTGCGGCCGTCGATCACCTCGACGTCGAGGCCGCAGGCTGACGGGCAATCGTGCGGACAGGTGGAGTTGCGGATCTCGATCTTGGCGTGCTGGTTCATGGCCAAATTCGTAACATCAAAATACCAGCCCGCCGAGGGCATTTATCCGCCAATGCCCATGCAAATTGCTCAATTCGCTGGCGGCCTCTCCGCCCCGGAACAACGCGGAAACCGGCCGATATTCCCGCGTCTTTCAACTTTATAGGGCGTCGACAGTCCGCGCCGCCTGCCGCTACAGTGCCGCCAACAAAAACGAGATCCGGGAGGTGGGCGTATGACCCGAAGGTTTCTGCTGGCGCTGGCTGCCGGCCTGCTCATCTCATTCTCCGGACCCGGCTGTTTCGCTCAGGACTATCCTTCGCATGCGGTGCGGATCGTCGTTCCCTTCGGCGCCGGCGGACCGGCCGATGTTGCAGCGCGGTTGCTCGGGCAAAGCCTCCAGGAGAGCTTTGGCCAGCCCTTCGTGATCGAGAACCGCACCGGCGCGGGCGGCGTGATCGGCACGGTGGAGGCGGTGAAGTCGCCGGCCGACGGCTACACGCTGCTGATGATGTCCAACACCCAGACGGCGAATGAATCGCTGCTGACGACCGACCAGCGCAAATACGATCTGATGCGTGACCTCGCGCCGATCGCACCGGTGAACTATTCCGATCTCGTCATCGTCGTGAACCCGCAGGTTGCGGCAAAGACGCTCGCGGAGTTCATCGCGCTTGCGAAATCGCAACCCGGCAAGCTGAACTATGCGTCGTCAGGTCAGGGCACGCCCTATCACATGGCCGGCGAGCTGTTCAAAGCCCTGGCCGGAATTGACGTGGTTCACGTCCCCTACCGCAACAGCGGCGAAGCCCGCAGCGGCGTGATCGGCGGACAGGTGCAGATGATGATCGACGCGGTGCCGGCGATGGCACCGAACATCGGCGAGAACCAGGTCCGCGCGCTCGCGACGACAGGCAAGCAGCGCTCCTCCGTGCTGCCGAACGTGCCAACTGCAATCGAGGCCGGCGTGGCAAGTTACGAGGCGACGATCTGGCTCGGCCTGATGGCGCCGGCGGGAACGCCCAAGCCGATCATCGACAAGCTCAACGCCGCCGTGAACGCGATCGTGAAGCGGCCCGACATCGAAAAGCTGTGGTCCCAGCAAGGTGCCGTGCCCATGTCCATGACACCGGAGGAATTCGATAAATTCCTTCGCGGCGACATCGTCAAATGGGGCGATGTTGTCAAGAAGTTCAACAAGTCCTGAGACAGCACGCCTCCCATGCCGACCATTCGATTCAAGCTCAACGGCGCCGATGCGAGTGTCGACGCCGATCCCGATCAGACGCTGCTTTCCGCACTGCGCGGCCCGCTCGGTTTGCGTGGTACGCATTTCGGCTGCGGCGCCGGTGAATGCGGCGCTTGCTTCGTGATGGTCGGTGACCACGCGATCACCGCCTGTGACACGCCGCTCTGGTCGGTCGCCGACAAGGAGATCACCACGATCGAAGGGCTCGGAACAGTCGAGCATCCACATCCGCTGCAGCGCGCCTTCATCACCGAGCAGGCGATGCAATGCGGCTATTGCGTGCCAGGCATTCTGATGAGCGCGGCGGCGCTGCTGCGGCAAAATCCGTCACCGACCGAGCCCGAAGTGAGAGCCGCTCTCGATCGCAATCTCTGTCGCTGCGCGGCCCAGAACCGCATGGTGCGGGCAGTCATGCGCGCGGCTTCGGAGCTGGCAGCGTCATGAACACTCCCCTTCCGCAATTGCCGGTCAGCCTCGTCGCTAATCCAAAGCTGTCGTCCTGGGTGAAGATTGGAGCCGACGGCCGCGTCGCGATTTCGCCCGGCAAGGTCGAGATCGGCCAGGGCATCGTCACCGCGCTGGCGCAGATCGCCGCTGATGAGCTCGACGTCGATATCAGCCGGATCGAGATGATCCGCGCCACGACCGCCGCCAGTCCTAATGAGGGCGTCACCTCCGGCAGTCTCTCGATCCAGCAATCCGGTCGCGCGTTGCGGCACGTCTGCGCCGAGGTGCGCGGCATCTTCCTCGCTGCGGCGTCGGACCGGCTCGGCGTCGAAGCATCCAGCCTCGCAATCGCCGACGGCACGGTTGCGGGTCCCGGCAATGTCAGCACCAGCTATTGGGAGCTTGCCGGCGACGTCTCCCTTGACCGGGATGCCACGGCAGATGCCGTCGCAAAATCGGCGGATGCGCGCAAGCTCGCGGGTCAGCCGGTCCAGCGCATCGACATTCCGGACAAGGTGTTCGCTCACCCGCGCTTCATTCATGACAGGCCTCTGCAAGGCATGCTGCATGGCCGCGTGCTGCGGCCCGAGATTTCCGGCGCAAAGCTCATCGCGCTTGATGATGCGGCCGCCCGCGCCGTACCGGGCCTTATCGCCATCGCGCGGGATGGCAATTTTACGGGCGTCGTCAGCGAGACCGAGGACGGTGCGGAAACCGCGCTGACGGCGCTGCGCAAGGGTGCGCAATGGTCGGCCGGTGAAGCATTGCCGGACGAGGACGATCTGGCGGCCTTTTTGAAGAGCCAGCCGGTCGAGACGACGGTCATCGACAGCAGAACGTCTGCAGGTACGCCGCCCGCAGCGCGCACCATCCGCCGCCAGTTCACCCGCCCCTACATCGCGCACGCCTCGATCGGGCCGTCCTGCGCCATGGCGCAATGGGACGGCGACCGGGTGCAGATCTGGACCCATAGCCAGGGCGTCTATCTGCTGCGCGCCGATCTCGCGCTCGTGCTGAGGATGCCCCCGGATCACATCACCGTCGCCCATATGGAAGGCGCCGGCTGCTACGGACACAATGCGGCTGACGACGTCGCGCTCGATGCGGTGCTGCTGGCAAAGGCAGCCGGCGGCCGTCCGGTGCGGGTGCAGTGGTCGCGGCATGACGAGATGACCCACGGACCGTTCGGCCCGGCCATGGCGGTCGATGTCGAGGCCGACCTCGATGCGACAGGCGAGATCATCGGCTGGCGGCACGCGATCTGGAGCAATGGGCACGTGGCACGGCCGGGACGCGCCGCGCAGCCGGCACTGCTCGCGGGAACCGAAATCGAAAATCCCTTCCCCCGCATGATCTCGTCCAATCCGCCCGCGGCCAATGGCGGAGGCGGCGACCGCAACTCGATCCCGCTCTACGATTTCCCCGCCTGGACGATCGAGAGCCACCGGTTGCTGACCATGCCGGTCCGCACCTCGGCGCTGCGAACGCTCGGCGGCCAAGGCAATGTGTTTGCGATCGAATCCATGATCGACGAGATCGCGGCTGCACGTGGCGAGGATCCCGTTGAGTTCCGCCTGCGCCATCTGCGCGACGAGCGGGCCCGCGACGTGATCCGCGCCGTCGCAAGCCGCGCCAAATGGAAGCCGGAGAAGAGGGCCGGGACCGGCTACGGCATCGCCTTTGCCCGTTACAAGGGGATGGGCGCCTATTGTGCCGCGATCGCGGAGATCGAGGGAGAGGACGATATCCGCGTGAAGAAATTGACACTGGCGGTCGATGTCGGCGAGGCCATCAATCCCGATGGCGTGACCAATCAGATCGAGGGCGGCGCGATCCAGGCCACGAGCTGGGTCCTGAAGGAGCGCGTCCGCTTCGACCGCACCCGCATCACCTCGACGTCATGGACCGATTATCCGATCCTCACTTTCAGCGAGGTGCCCGCGGTAGACGTCGTGATCATCCAGCGGCCGGAGATCGCGCCGGTCGGCGCCGGTGAAGCCGCGCACGGCCCCGTCACCGCCGCCATAGCCAATGCAGTGTTCGACTGCCTCGGCGTGCGCGTCTGCGACCTGCCGATCACCCGCGACCGGATCATCGCGGCCATGGAGCTTGCGCCGTGACGACCTTGCACATCCTGAGCGGCGGCGCAGCGCACGGCCTGGTGCGCGGCGTCAGTGAGCCCTTGAAGACGCAAACCGGCTTTGCCGTCGATGGCGAGTTCGGCGCAGTCGGCATCATGGCTGACAAGCTCCGCGCCGGCGCACCGGCGGATCTCGTCATCCTGACACAGGCCCTCCTCGCAAAACTCGCCGGGGAAAACCTCGTCATCCCCTCCTCTATCTCGGATGTCGGCCGGGTCGAGACCGCGCTCGCGGTTCGCAACCGCGATCCCAAGGTGACGGTGAAGACAGCTGCCGACCTGCGCGAGGTGCTGCGCCACGCCGATGCGATCTATGTCCCTGACACCAAGGCTTCGACAGCGGGACAGCACGTTGCAAAGGTGCTGGATCAGCTGGGCATCGCCGATGAGGTCGACGCGCGCCTGAAGATCTTCCCGAACGGCGCGACCGCAATGCGTGAGCTCGCGCAGTCCACTGCCGCACGGCCGATCGGATGCACCCAAGCTACCGAAATCATCGCGACCGACGGCATCGCGTTGTCGGGATCACTGCCGGCGGGCTGCGAGCTCATCACGATGTACACGGCAGGCGTGACCGCGCGGGCGGCGCATCCAAGGGAAGCGGCTGCGCTGATCGCGCTGCTGACCGGCGCAGGCCACAAGGAGCTGCGCCAGCGCGTGGGCTTTGCAGACTAGATCGCCGCCTACTTGTGCAGCTGCGTCAGACCCGTCGGCGGACCGTCGACCGCCGTCCAGCCGCCGTCGACGAACATCGTGCTGCCGCTGACATAGCTCGCTGCATCCGAGGCGAGATAGGCCACGGCCGTCGCCACTTCGTCGGAGCTGCTCCAGCGGTTGAACACGGTATGGCCGGCATAGAGATTGTAGATGTCGGGGCGCTGCTTGAAAGGTTCGGTCAGCGCGGTCTCGACAATACTCGGCGCGATCGCGTTGACGCGGACGCCGGCATGTCCGACCTCGGAGGCAAAGCCCTTCACCAGGAGGCCGATCGCCGCCTTGCTCGCGCCATAGACGGCAAGGCCGGGCTCGATCGTCACCGCGCGCATTGAAGAGCACGCAATGATGCTGCCGCCCTTCTGCGCGACCATGATGCGGCCGAATGTCTGGAAGAACCAGACGGTACCCTTGACGTTCAAATTGAGGACGCGGTCGAGATC
>JAEWBW010000425.1 GCA_023390955.1 Pseudomonadota bacterium | reverse complement strand
CCCCCACCCCGGGCGCGCCCCCCCGGGCCCCCCGCCGGTCTATTCCGGCAATCAGTGGATTGCCGCGTACATGATCTTCTCTTCCGAGGCCTCGAGCGCCGAGAACTCTTCGACCACCTTGCCCTGGCGCGAGACAAGGATGCGGTCGGACAGCGCCATGATCTCCGGCAGATAGGAGGAGATCACGACCACCGCCTTGCCCTCGTCGGCGAGCCGGTTGATCAGCTCGTGAATCTCCACGATGGCCCCGACGTCGACGCCGCGGGTCGGCTCGTCGAAAATGATCAGCTCCGGATCCTGGATCAGCGACTTTGCGATGACGACCTTCTGCTGGTTGCCACCGGAGAGCTCGACGACCTTGACCTCGTCGCCGATGGCACGAACCTTCAGCCGTTCGATCCATGTCTTGCCTGCGGTGTTGCTCTCGCGCCGCGACAGCCAGGCGCGGCCCGCCGGGAATTTTGCCAGCAGGCCGAGATAGATGTTGCGCGCGATCGAGGCGGTCTCGAAGAAGCCTTCGACCTTGCGGTCCTCGGTGACATAGGCGATGCCGGCCTTCACGGCGGGCGCGGGCACGCGGTAGCGCACCGGCTTGTCGTTGAGCAAGATCTCGCCGCCGTGGAAGAAGTCGCGCTTGAGCACCCCTGAGACGATCTTGAAGGTCTCGGTGCGGCCGGCGCCGACCAGGCCGAACACGCCGGTGATCTGGCCTGCAAACACCGACAGCGAATTGTTCTTCACCATCGGCGCCATCTTCAAATTCTGCACCGTCAGCACGCGCTTGCCGGCGGTGCGAACCTTGTCCTTGCGGGTGCCGTAGAGCGTGTTGGAGAGGTCGCGGCCGACCATGGCCTGGATGATGCGTGCGCGGTCGAATTTGGCGGCATCGTCGGTCACGACATGCTTGCCGTCGCGCAGCACGGTGATGCGGTCGGCGAGCAGCAGTGCCTCTTCCAGCGCGTGGGAGATGAAGATGATCGAGACGCCACGCTTCTTGAGGTCGCGCACCAGGTCGAAGAAGTACTTCTTCTCCTCCGGTGTCAGCGTCGCCGTCGGCTCGTCGAAGATGATGACCTTGGCCTTGTGCAAAACCGCGCGGGCGATCTCGACCATCTGCTTCTTGGCCGCGCCGAGACCTCCGACTATCGCCGTGGGCGTGACATCGAAGTTGAGCGATTGCAAAAACTGCTGCGCGGCAATGTAGATGCCGCGCAGGCGGTTGTAGAACTGCTCCTGACCGAGGAAGAGATTCTGCGCCACGGTCATGGTGGGCACGAGACTGTTCTCCTGGAACACCATCGCGATGCCCAGATTGCGCGATTCCAGCGGCGTCTTCGGCGTGACGGGGGCCCCATCGACGGCCATCGCGCCGGAGGTCAGGCTCACGACGCCGGCCATCACCTTCGTCAGCGTCGACTTGCCGGCGCCGTTCTCGCCGACGAGGGCGTGGATCTCGCCGCGACGCAGGTCGAAATCGACGCCATCGATCGCCGGCACGCCGGCATAGAGTTTTGTCGCCTTGGAGAGGGACAGGACGATGTCGTTCATGCGCCGACCTCCGCGCCGATGGCCGCAAGCGGCAGCTTGAGCACGCGGCCCGGGCCCTTTGCGATCATGATGAGATCGCCGTTGAGCTCTACGGCCGCGACGATACCGTGGTTGATACCGTCCGCCCGGCTGTGCAGCGAATAGCGCGGCAGACCGTCGGCTCCCAGCCGGATGACGAGACCGTAGGAGCGGGGAGGCGCCCACGGCTTCAGCACGCCCATGGTCTTGATGTGCGCACCCTGCAGCGGCTCCTTGAACGAATTGCCGGAGTTGAGCCGCGGCACGACCCAATATTCGGGCGCGATCTCCGCGATCATGCGGCGGCGATAGGCCGGCTCGCGCAGCACGAATTCGACGAGCTGGGTGCGCGCGGTGAACGCCGTAAGCCAGAAGCCGCCGTCGCTCGCCGGCGAGAGCCGGGACGGATAGACGGGCAGGCGGCCGAGCACGACCTTGCGCGTGCCGTCAGGTGCGATCGACACCAGCCGGTGTCGCCAGCTCTCGCTGACGAGCAAATCGCTGCCGCTTGCAGCCGCGCCGAACGCGTAGCTCAGTCTGCCGGCGATCTGCTTGATCGTCCGCGACTTCGGATCGAGCCGGAACACGCGACCGGTCTCGCCGAGCTCCATCAGGTCGCGCGCCCAATCCGTGGCGCCACGCAGCGACGAGCCATCGGTCGCGATCAGCGCGCCGTCAGGCGCCGCTGCAAGTGCGTTGACGGCATGCAACTCGCCGCTGAAGGTCGCTGACGGGCTTTTCGCTGCGATGTCGTCGTAGATATGAACCTCGGTGCCGCCGAGCGCCACGGCGATGCCGCCCGAGGGCAGGACTGCGAGCGCGGAGATGAGCCGCTCGAAGGTTCGCACCGTGGTCGCGGACGCCCCCGTCAGGCGCAGCAGGCGCGGGCCATCGACGACGAGCAGCGAATTGCCGTCGACGGCAAGGTCTTCCAATGCCTCACACTCGAGCAGCGTCTCTGCCTGCTCCAGCAGCTGATTGGGCTTCAGCGCACCGTCAAAGGACGGCACGGTGATGGTGGCATCGCCGCGGCCGAGGATGCGGTTAGCGAAATCGCTGAGAGCTGTGATCACGACTGTTTCCCCCAACGCTTGTCGTACTGGACGAAGTTGGGATCGGCATTCTCAAGCTTGTACCGGCCGATGCGGTTGTTGAGGATGCCGCCGAGATAGAGGTAGCCGCGGTGCTCGCGCATCGAGGTGATCATGGGGTGATTGAGACCCTTGAGATCCCAGAACGACTCCAGAATCTTGCCTTCTTCGTTGAATTTGACGACGCAGCCCGTGTTGATGTTCGGAAACAGCCATTCGTCGACCGGCACGCGCTTGGCCATCCGCTTGCGGAAGCCTGGCATCTTCCAGGCGAGATCAAGCGAGGGGCTGCGCATGCCGACCAGCGCCAGCCAGTAATTGC
>JAEWBW010000373.1 GCA_023390955.1 Pseudomonadota bacterium | reverse complement strand
AAGGGCTTTGACGAGCGCGCACGCTGCCTCGTGGTCATCAACTTCTCCCCGAACGTCTATCGCAACTATGCCGTCCGGGTGCCGTTCGCCGGCAAGTGGAAAGAAGTGCTCAATTCGGATGCCGCGCTCTATGGCGGCAGCAATGTCGGCAACAATGGCGAGGTCCAGACCAGCGGCAAGTCGCCCGAGCTGCACCTCACCCTTCCGCCGCTGGCCGCGATCTTCCTCGTTCCGGAAGGCTGACCGATGCGATTGACGGCCGGAACGCCGGCGCGCCTCGGAGCAAGCTGGGACGGGCGCGGTACCAATTTCGCGCTGTTCTCGGCCAATGCGCACAAGGTGGAGCTGTGCCTGTTCGACAGCCAGGGCCGGCGCGAGCTGGAGCGGATCGAGCTGCCTGAGCGCACCGAGGACGTCTGGCACGGCTATCTCAACGACGTATCGCCGGGCCAGCTGTACGGCTACCGCGTGCACGGGCCCTATGAGCCCGAGCACGGCCACCGCTTCAATGCCAACAAGCTGCTGCTCGATCCCTACGCCAAGCGCCTCTCAGGGCGGCTGGTGTGGAGCGATGCGCATTTCGCCTATCGCGCCGGCAGCCCGCGCGAGGATTTATCATTCGACCGCCGCGACAACGCCCGCGGCATGATCAAGGCCGTCGTGGTCGACGAGACCTTCAACTGGGGCCGGCGCGAGATCCGCCCCAACATCCCCTGGGAAGACACCATCATCTACGAGGCCCACATCAAGGGCCTGACCCAGCTGCGCGAGGACGTGCCGCCGAATTTGCGCGGCACCTATGGGGGCCTGTCCTCGCCGGCGATGATAGATCATCTCAAGCGGCTCGGCGTCACCACGGTCGAGCTGCTGCCGATCCACGGCTTCATCGACGACCGCATCCTGGTGGAGAAGCGGCTTGCCAATTACTGGGGCTACAACACGCTGGCCTTCTTCGCGCCCGAGCCGCGCTATGCGCAGGACAATACGCTCGACTCCTTCCGTACCACGATCGCGCGGCTGCACGATGCCGGCATCGAGGTCATGCTCGACGTCGTCTACAACCACACCGCAGAGGGCAACCATCTCGGCCCGACCTTGAGCTTTCGCGGCATCGACAACGCTTCCTATTACTGGCTGAACCGCGAGAACCCGCGCTTCTACGACGACTTCACCGGATGCGGCTCGTCGGTCAACCTCACCCACCCGCGCGTGCTGCAGATGGTGATGGATTCGCTGCGCTACTGGGTCGAGGTCTGCCATGTCGACGGCTTCCGCTTCGACCTCGCCACCACGCTGGCGCGCGGGCCGAACGGCTATGACCGCGGCAGCTCCTTTCTCACCGCCATCCGGCAGGACCCGGTGCTCGCGACCGTCAAGCTCGTCGCCGAGCCCTGGGACCTCGGCCTCGGCGGCTATCAGGTCGGCGCCTTCCCCTCGCAATGGTCGGAGTGGAACGACCGCTACCGCAGCGCCATGCGCCGCTACTGGAGCGGCGAAGGCAGCCTGATCGGCGATATCTCCAGCCGCATGACGGCATCGTCCGACCTGTTCAACCATGATGGACGCCGGCCGCGCGCCGGCATCAACCACATCACCGTGCATGACGGTTTTACGCTGGCTGATCTCTTCAGCTACAACGAGAAGCACAACGAGGCCAACGGCGAAGACAATCGCGACGGCTCCAACGACAACCACAGCAACAATTGCGGTGTCGAGGGCCCGACCGACGATCCCAAGATCCTGGCGCTGCGCCGCCAGCTCCGCAAGAATGTGCTCGCCTGCCTGATGCTGGCGCAGGGCACACCGCTGCTGCTCGCCGGCGACGAAGTCGGCAACAGCCAGAACGGCAACAACAACGCCTATTGCCAGGACAACGAAACCGGCTGGGTCGGCTGGGACAATCTCGGCAAGGACGGCGAGGACATGACCGAGTTCGTCAGCCATCTCGCCGGCATCCGCCGCCGCTTCTCGCAATTGCGCAGCCAACGCTGGCTCAATGGCGGCCATGCCGGCGGCTCCTACGAAGCCCTCTGGCTGACGCCGGCCGGCGACGAAATGACCGAAAATGACTGGAAATTCCCAGAGGGGAGATTCCTGTCCTATGTGATGGGCGCGCTGGAACCCGGCGGCTTCGCAATCTTTATCGTTCTGAACGCAGCGCCCGAAGAGATCGCATTCAGATTGCCCAAGATGAACGACTACTCCAGCTGGCAACAGATTTTGAGCACGACCGAACCGCGGTTGAATTCGGTCGATCTCCCGCCTGGAACGGAAAGCAAGGCGCCGCCCCGCTCGGTGCTCGCCTTCGCGGGCACGCCATGAGGCCATCGTTCGGCGCCAGGCCGACGCGGGACGGCGTCTCGTTCCGGCTTTGGGCGCCGGGTGCGAAGAGTGTCGAGCTCGTGCTCGACAAGCGTCATCCGTTGCGCCGCGGCGCCGACGGATGGTACGCGACGGAGATCGCCGGCCTCAAAGCGGGCACCCGCTACCAGTTCAGGATCGACAACGAGCTCGACGTCGCCGATCCCGCCTCGGCATTCCAGCCCGACGACGTGTTCGGTCCGAGCGAGGTGATCGACCACGACGCCTTTGAATGGCGCGCGGCGAAGTGGAAGGGACGTCCATGGGCCGAGGCGGTCTTCCTGGAATCCCATGTCGGCACCTTCACCGCGGAAGGCAGCTATCGCGCGATGATCGACAAGCTCGATCACCTCGCCTCGACCGGCATCACCGCGCTGGAGCTGATGCCGCTGGCCGATTTCGCCGGACGACGCGGCTGGGGCTATGACGGCGTGCTGTGGTATGCGCCCGACAGCGCCTATGGCCGGCCGGAGGATCTGAAGACGCTGATCGATGAGGCGCACCGGCGCGGGCTGATGGTGTTTCTCGACGTCGTCTACAATCATTTCGGCCCCGAGGGGAATTATCTCGGCCGCTACGCGCCGACCTTCTTCACTGACGCGCATACGCCCTGGGGCAGTGCCATCGACTATCGCGTGCCGCAGGTGCGCGCCTTCGCGGTCGAGAACGCGCTGCACTGGCTCGGCGATTATCGTTTTGATGGCCTACGGCTCGATGCCGCCAACCACATCATGGCGCTGCCCGGCGAGCAGTCGATGCTGCACGATCTCAGCATCGCGGCAGGCCAGCTTGCCGCCGCGACCGGGCGGCACATCCATCTCGTGCTGGAGAACGGCGACAATCGCGCAAGCCTGCTCGATGCCGCCGAAGAGCCCGCGAACGGGAAATACCGCGCGCAATGGAACGACGATTACCATCACGTCTGGCACGTGATGTTTACCGGCGAATCCTTCGGCTATTACGGCGACTACAAGGGCACCGCGCGCGGCGACCTCGCTCGCGCGCTCGCCTCCGGCTTCGTCTATCAGGGCGAGATTTCCGCATTCTGGGGCAGCAAGCCGCGCGGCGAGCCGAGCGGCAACCTGCCGCCGACGACTTTCGTCAACTTCCTACAGAACCACGACCAGATCGGCAACCGCCCGCTCGGCGACCGGCTCGAAAGCCTCGCCACACCCAAGCAGATCGAGGCCGCACTTGCGGTGACACTGCTCGCGCCGGGAATTCCCATGCTGTTCATGGGCGAAGAGTGGGGCTCGAAAGTGCCCTTCCCGTTCTTCTGCGATTTTCAGGGCGATCTCGCCGACGCGATCCGGAAGGGGCGGCGGCGGGAGTATGACTGGGCTTATGAGAAATATGGCGACGAGGTGCCTGATCCGCTCGATCCGGAGACGCTGAGATCGGCCGTGCTTGATTGGGAGCAGCGAACGCCGGAGCAGGATGCGCGGCTGGCGTTCGTCACCAAGCTGCTGACGGTTCGCAGCAAGGAGATCGTGCCGCGGCTCGACGGCGCGCGGTTTGGGGATGCCGATGCGGCCGAGAACGGCCTGTTGACGGCGCGCTGGCGCATGAGCGACGGCACCACATTGAGCCTGGTCGCCAATCTCGGTGATCAGGATCTCCCTTCGCCAACAGACCTTCCCGGCGCGCCGATCTGGGGCGGCGATGTCGGCGACCGGCTTCCGCCCTGGTCGGTGGTCTGGCGCCTGGGAGGCTAGTCATGCCTTCGGCCATCCCGCTTGCGACCTACCGTCTGCAATTCACCGCCGATTTCAATTTCGACGACGCGGCGAAAGTTGTGCCGTACCTGAAGGCGCTCGGCATCAGTCATCTCTATGCGTCGCCGCTGATGAAGGCGCGGAAGGGATCGACCCACGGCTACGACATTGTCGACCACAGCCAGTTCAATCCCGAGCTCGGCGGCGAGGCGGGCTTCATCAAGCTGAGCGACACGCTGAAGCAGCACGACATCGGCCTGATCATCGACTTCGTGCCGAACCATGTCGGCGTGCACTTTGCCGACAATCCCTGGTGGCTCGACGTGCTGGAATGGGGCCAGGCCTCGCCGCATGCGGTGTCGTTCGATATCGACTGGGACCAGCTGCCCTATCGCGCGCGCGGCGGCGTACTGCTGCCGATCCTCGGCGCCTCCTATGGCGATGCGCTGGAGCGCGGCGAGATCGAGCTGCGCTATGATGCCGGCGATGGCAGCTTCTCAGCCTGGTATTACGAGCATCGCCTGCCGATCGCACCGGAGCGCTATGGCGAAGTGCTGAGGACGGTGGTGAAGGAGGCCGACGCCGGCGACAGCGAGGCTGGAAAGCGCCTGCTCGCGCTCGCCGCGCGCCATACCGGCCTGCGCCGTCCGAACCGCAAGGAAGCCCCTGCCTTCAAGGCCGAGCTGAAAGCGATCCCGGACGGGCCTGACATCATCGAACGCGGCCTCGCGGCCTACCGCCCGACCAAGGAGCGGCCGGCGCCGACACTGGCGCTGCATCATCTTCTGGAGCGCCAGCACTACAAGCTCGGCCATTGGCGGCTGGCCTCCAGCGACATCAACTATCGCCGCTTCTTCGACGTCAACGGCCTCGCGGGACTGCGCGTCGAGGACACCGGCACGTTCGAGGCCACGCACAGACTGGTGAAGCAACTGATCGCCGACGGACGGCTGGACGGCATCCGCCTCGACCACATCGACGGCCTGCGCGACCCCGCGCAATATTGTCAGCGGCTCCGCCGGCTCGTTCGCGAAGCTCATGGCACCCACAAGCCGTTCTACACCGTGATCGAAAAGATCCTCTGCGAGCACGAGCGGCTGCCGCGCTTTGCCGGCATTGACGGCACCACAGGCTATGAATGGATGAACGTGCTGACCCATGCGCTGGTTGACGGCGCGGGCCTCGACGCGCTCGACGAGACCTGGCGCCAGATCAGCAACCGACCGCCGCGGCTCGCCCCTTACGTGATGGAAGCCAAGCGGCGCGTGCTGGAGACGCTGCTCACCTCGGAATTCACGGTGCTGACCCGCCTGCTCGCCCGCATCGCCAGCGGGCATTACTCGACGCGCGATTTCTCCGCCGACAGCCTGCGGCAGGCTCTCGAGCTCTACGTGCTGCATTTCCCGGTGTACCGCACTTACCTGACCTCGGTCGGGCCGGGTGCGCATGACCGCAAGCTGATCAACGACACGATCGACCGTGCCCGCGCGGAATGGTTCGCCGCCGACGACGGCATTTTTGACTTCTTGCGCGACGCGCTCACCATGGACCTGCTGAAGCCGGACCGCCCCCTGCACGGCGCGCCGCGCGTGCGCCGCTTCGCGCTGAAGGTGCAGCAGTTCACCGGACCGATGATGGCGAAGTCGCTGGAGGACACCGCGTTCTACCGCTATCACCGCCTGCTCGCGCTCAACGAGGTCGGCGGCGATCCCTCAGCCGGCGCGCTGTCGACGACCACCTTTCACCAGCTCATGCAGACACGCGCGAAGGAATGGCCGCGCGGCATGACGGCGACTGCGACGCACGACACCAAGCGCGGCGAGGATGCCCGCGCTCGGCTTGCGGCGCTCAGCGAGATTCCCGGCGAATGGACCAGCGCGGTGGCGCGCTGGAAGGTGCTGAACGCGCCGCATATCGTCACGCATGGCGACATCCGAACGCCATCGGCGACGTTTGAATACATGCTCTACCAGACCCTCCTCGGCGCATGGCCGCTGGCCGGGGGCGATGCTGACTTCGTCGAGCGCATCCAGGCCTATGCGCTCAAGGCCGCACGGGAAGGCAAGGAAGAGACCAGCTGGCTCAATCCGAACGAGGCTTACGAGTCCGGCTTTCAGAGCTTCATTGCGAAAATCCTCGATCCCGCGATCTCCGCCGAATTCCTGGACTCGCTGCAGACCCTGGCCCGCCGCCTCGCTCTTCTGGGCGCGTTGAACTCGCTGAGCCAGCTCACGCTCAAGGCGACGCTGCCGGGCGTTCCGGACTTTTATCAGGGGACCGAATTCTGGGACCTGTCACTGGTCGATCCCGACAATCGCCGTCCGGTCGATTTTGCGGCCCGGCATTCCGAACTCGCCGCGCTCGAACGTCCCGATTGGAGTGCCCTTGCAAAAAACTGGTCCGACGGACGGCTCAAGCTGGCCTGGACCCGGCAGCTGCTGAAGCTGCGCGGCGAATGTGCCGACGTCTTCACGCACGGCGACTATCAGCCGCTCGAAGTGAGTGGCCCGCACGCCGGGCACGTCACCGCCTTTGCCCGCCGCCATGGCCGGCATGCGGTCATCGTCGCGGTCGGCCGCTTGTTCGCGCCATTGACGAAGGTCGGCCGCGAATGGCCGAACGCTGATACGCTGGATGCCGTGATCGACGTGAGGGATTTTTCGAGCGACCTGCAGCAGGGTCATCATCTGCAGACGTCGCAGCTCTTTCGCCAATTGCCGGTTGCTGTGTTCGCTGCCCGGACGAAGAGCGCAACCAAGCCCGCGCGCAAGGGCAAGCAGGTCTAGGCACCGTCGCCCTTCGTCAACAAAAGCTGCCCGCGCTTGCGGATGGTGGCCTGCGCCATCTCGGCAAAGCGCTGCAACAGCCACGGCAGCACCACCTCGACCCGCACATTGTCCTCGCCGACGTCGACCGATCCGGATGCGATCTGGCCTAGCGCGCGAATGCGGAAATTCATGCGGTCGCCGTCCCATCGCTCCTCCTCGACCTGCATCACGGGAATGCTGGCCGCCGCCTTTCCAAGCCCGGTCTTCAACCGGCGCGCGGCCTCCTCGCGGCCAAGACGATGCGGAATGGAAACGACGAGCGGTGCCGACATGATGATGCCCTCAGCTGATGAATCCTCACATAGTCAGGCCGCGTCGATGCGGAAAGGTTCCGGGCATCGCACTTTCCTTATCGCGATCCCATCCGGAACTTTCATTCCTGCGGCAAGTTGCACCGATGGAACTTGAGCAACCACAACGACCCCTGCGAAAGGGCTGGAGGAGACTCGCAATGTCAATCGGTACAATCATTCTGATCATTTTGGTGATCGCCCTTCTCGGCGGCTTCAGCGGCATCGGCGGCGGCCCGTTCTACGGCACCGGCTATTACGGCGGCGGCGGCCTCGGCCTCGTGATCGTCATCCTGCTGATCCTGCTGTTGCTCGGACGGATCTAGCGAGAACGCGTAGGGTGGGCAAAGGGCGCGCAGCGTCGTGCCCACCTTCTCGGCTCACGAACGCGGGTGGGCACGCTATCGCATTGCCCACCCCACGAGACCTTACTTCACTTTCGCGGCCAGCTTCTTGATCGCCGCCTTGATCGACACGGCCGCATCGTCATAGCCGTCCCACGCCTTCGAGCGCGCGAGCAGGCCCGGCACGGTCCTCACCGTGTACCGCTTCGGATCGAGATCGCTCTTCACCTGCGCCCAGGTGACCGGCATCGACACTGTCGCGCCGTCGCGGGCGCGCGGTGACAGTGGCGCCACCGCAGTCGAGAGACGGTCGTTGCGCAGATAATCGAGAAAAATCTTTCCGTCGCGCAGCTTCTTGGACATGTTGAGCAGATAGCGCTCGGGATCGTCATCGGCCATCCACTGGCAGACGCCCTGCGCAAAGGCTTTTGCTTCCTTCCAGCTCACTTTGTCGCGCGCACCATGCAGCAGCGGCACCACCACGTGCAGGCCCTTGCCGCCTGTGGTCTTGCAGAAGCTTTCCATGCCGACGTCTGCAAGGCGCTGACGCATCTCCTTGGCGGCCTCGACGACATCGGCAAAACCGACATCCAGCGCGGGATCAAGATCGAACACCAGCCGGCCCGGCGTATCGTAAGCATCCGGCGCGCAATTCCAGGGATGCAGCTCGACGCCGCCGATCTGCGCCACGGCAGCCAACCCCTCGACGCGATCGATCTGCAGATACGGTTTGCGGTCGCCGGCGACCTTGGCGAGCTCCAGCAGGTTCGAAGTGCCCTGCATGGCATGGCGCTGGAAGAAGACCTCGCCCTTGATGCCGTCGGGTGCGCGCAGGATCGAGCACGGCCGGCCCTTGAGATGCGCGATCATCCAGTCGCCGACCGCCTCGAAGTAGCGCGCCAGATCGATTTTTGTGACACCCTCGTCCGGCCAGAGCTCCTTGTCCGGCTTTGAAATCGCAACGCCCATCACTTCGGCGGTACCCGGCTTCGCTTTCGCGGCCTTCGCCCTCCGCGGAGAAGGCTCGGCAAGTTTCGCTTTCTGCGGCGTCTCCGCCTCTACCTCCTCGGCCGGTTTGTCCTGCCGCAGCCCCTTGAATGCGGCCTGACGGATATTGCCGTCGGCGGTGAAGCCGGCGAATTCGATCTCGGCCACCAGCTCCGGCTTCAGCCAATGCACATCGCGGGCTTTCTTTGGCGCGTTCTTGCCGCCGAACGGACTCTCGCTGCTCGTCGCCGCCTTCAGCTGCGGCATGATGCGCTTGACTGTGTCGGCGCCAAAGCCGGTGCCGACCATGCCGACAAAGGCGAGATGGCCGTCGCGATAGACGCCCGCCATCAGCGAGCGGAATTTGCCGTTGGTGGTCTTGTAGCCGCCGATCACGACCTCATGGCCGGCACGGCATTTTGCCTTGGTCCAGCTCTCAGTGCGGCCCGAGCGATAGGGCGCGTCGAGCTTCTTGGAGATCACGCCCTCGAGCTCGAGCTTGCAGGCCGATTGCAGCACCGCGTCGCCACCGCTCTCGAAATGCTCGACATAGCGGATCAGGGGCGACTTCTTCCTGCGACTATCGAGAAGCTCCTTCAGCCGCGATTTGCGCTCGGCCAGCGGTAGCCGGCGCAAATCCAACCCTTCGGCAAACAGCAGATCGAAGGCGAAGAAGATGAGATCATCGGTCTTGCCGTCGGACAGCGCCGCCTGGAGCGCTGAGAAGCTCGGCGCGCCATTGTGGTCGAGGGCGACGATCTCGCCGTCGATCATCGCATCGGGCAGTCCGCGGCCCTCCCTGGCGATCGCCGCAAACTTCTTGGTCCAGTCGAGACCCTTTCGGGTCTTGAGCGTGGCGTCGCCATCCTCGACTCGAAGCTGCACGCGATAACCGTCAAACTTGATCTCGTGGCACCAGCCGTCGCTCGCCGGCGGCCGCTCCACCGAGACACAGAGCTGCGGCGCGACGAAGTCCGGCATCTCCGAAACCTTCTTCGCAGTGGTCGCGGTGGTGACCTTGCTCTTCTTCGCCGTCTTGCCGACCTTCAACGCAGTGCGCGGCGCGGGCTTGACAGTGCGGGCTTCCTTCTCCACCCGATTGGACTGCCAGACCGCGTCCGCCTTGCCCTTGCCGCCCTTCGCCAGCATGAACGGCTTTGGCGCACGACCCTTGCCGCTGGCGATCTGATCCATCGCCCGGCCTGAGGCGACCGATTTGTCGGCATCGAGAATGTCGTTGTCCGCGCCTTCGCGGGCAAAGTCGTCGCGGTGCTTGATCAGCAGCCAGTTGGTGCGGTTGCCGCCGCTGCGATCATGACGCATCCGCACCAGCACCCAGCTGCCATGCAGCTTGTCGCCATGGAGCGTGAACTTCAGGTCGCCCTTTTTGAAGCCGGCCTCGGGATCATCGGACTCCCAGGTGCCGCGGTCCCACAGCATCACCGTGCCGCCGCCATATTGATCATCCGGTATAGTGCCTTCGAAATCGCCATAGTCGAGCGGGTGGTCCTCGACCTCGACCGCCAGCCGCTTGTCATGCGGATCGAGTGAAGGCCCCTTCGTCACCGCCCAGGACTTGAAGACGCCGTCGAACTCCAGCCGCAGATCGTAATGCAGCCTTGTCGCATCGTGCTTCTGGATCACGAAGCGCCGCTGCTTCGACCGCTTGACCGCGACCTCGCCCGAAGGCTCCGGCGTCTTCTCAAAATCCCGCTTTTTCCGGTAGGTGGAGAGATTTCTCAGCACGGCCAATCCCGCATTTCCGCCAGCACATACAAGCCTATCACGGCCAAACTGCTACTCGGAACCAAAACCCATAGCGGAGGTTGGGGTTCCGAAATCGCCTTGAAAACGCTGGAGATTGGAATGGCTCCCCGTGCTTATTGGAAAGGGTCGTTGAAGCTGTCGCTGGTGAGCTGCCCGATCGCGCTCTACCCGGCGACGACCTATGCCGAGAAGCCCCATTTTCACCTGATCAACCGCGAGACCGGCAACCGGCTGAAGCAGCAGATGGTCGATTCAGAGACCGGCGACGTCGTCGAGAGCGACCAGAAGGGCCGCGGCTATGAGCTGCGCAAGGGCAAGTATGTCGAGATCGAGCCCGAGGAGCTGGAGGCGGTCCAGATCGAGAGCAACCACACCATCGACATCGACAGGTTCGTGCCGCGCGACGAGATCGACAAACGCTATCTCGACCGGCCCTATTACATCGCGCCCGAGGGCAAGGCGGCGGCCGAGGCCTTTGCCGTGATCCGGGATGCGCTTAAGGACCAGGATCGCGTGGCGCTGGCAAAAATCGTGCTGACCAACCGCGAGCATGTCATGGCGATCGAGCCGCTCGGCAAGGGCCTGCTCGGCACCACGCTGCGCTATCCTTACGAGCTGCGGGACGAGGACGACTTCTTCGCCGATATCAAGAACCCGAAGATCACCAAGGATATGATCGAGCTCGCGGGCCATATCCTGAAGAGCAAGGCCGCGCATTTCGACCCCACGAAATTTAAGGACGACTACGAAAACGCGCTGAAGGCGCTGGTGAAGCGCAAGGCGGCCGGCAAGACGATCGAAGTCCGGGAGCGCGAAGACAAGCCGAGCAACGTCGTCAGCCTGATGGACGCACTGAAGCAGAGCCTGAAGGGGCGCAGCGGGAAGAAGACCGCGGCGAAGTCCCACGCCCGCCGGGCCACGGGGCGGTCGCGAGCTGCGAAGAAGTCCCATCGGTCGACGGCGCGGCAGAGGAAGGCGGGGTAGCTCTCTCCCCTCATGGTGAGGAGGCGCGAAGCGCCGTCTCGAACCATGCAGGCCCGCGCTGCTGCAGCCGGGCCTTCATCCTTCGAGACGCGCGTTCCGCGCTCCTCAGGATGAGGATCAGGGCCTAATCCCCCGCCCTCAACCGATACCCTATCCCGGTCTCGGTCAGCACGAATTGCGGGCGTTCGGGATCAGCTTCGATCTTCTGGCGGAGCTGGCGGACATAGACGCGCAAATACTGCGCGTCGGTCAATTCGTCCCAAAGCTCCTTCAGCAGGAAGCGATGGGTGAGCACCTTGCCGGCGTGCTGCACCAGCACGCGCAGCAAATCATATTCCTTCGGCGACAGTTTTATCTCGCGCTCCCCGAGTTTGACGATGCGGCGCACGAGATCGACGGAGAGATCGCCGGTGCGGAACACCGGGCGTTCGCCCTGGACCTGGAGCTGATGCCGCAGCGCTGCACGCAAGCGCGCCAGCAACTCCTCCATGCCGAACGGCTTGGTCAGATAGTCATCTGCGCCGAGATCGAGCGCCTGCACCTTACCGGCTTCGTCGCCGCGGCTCGACAACACCACGATCGGCACGCTCTCGTTGCGGGCGCGGATGGTGCGCAGAAGCTCATGGCCGCCGATATCGGGCAGGCCGAGATCGAGGATGATCAAAGCGGGCTGCTCGCTGAGCTTCTCCAGCGCGGACTTGCCATTGGTCGCCTCGAGGATGTCGTAGCCCTGCGTCGACAATCCCATCCGCAGCAGCTTTCGGATCGGCGGCTCGTCGTCGATGACCAGAACCTTGATCGGGGCAGCACTCATGCGGCGGTATCCAATGCACTTGTCTGAACAGGGATCGGCAGGCTGATGGTCAGCACGGCACCGCTGCGATCGCCGCGGTTGGCCGCAACGATGGTGCCGTGCATCGCCTCGACGAAGCCGCGGGAAATCGCAAGCCCAAGCCCGGTGCCCGGCCGGACGTGATCGCCCTTCTGGGCCCGGTAGAACTTGTCGAACACGCTTTCGAGCTCGCCCGGCGGAATGCCGTCGCCTTCGTCGGCGACATCGAGCACGACCCGGTCGCGGTCGCGCCGGCACCGGATGGCGATGGTGGTGTCCGCAGGCGCGTACTTTGCGGCGTTGTCGAGCAGGTTGAACAACACCTGCTCAAACAGTACGGCATCGAGCTGGAGCATCGGCAAGTCGGCGGCGAGCTGAAGGTCGACCTTGTGGTGCGCCAGGATCTTGCTGGCGCGCCGCAATGCGCTGCCGACGATCTCGCCGATGTCATGCAGCGCCGCGTTCGGTACGATGGCGCCGGATTCAAGCTTGGTCATGTCGAGCAGATTGGCGATGAAGCGGTTGAGCCGCTCGGATTCGTCGATCACGGTGGTCAGAAGGTCGAGCTTTTCGGTGTCCGACAAGGCACCTGCGAGGTCGCGCATCGTCGAGGCCGCGCCCAACACCGAGGCCAGCGGCGTCTTGAGATCATGCGAAATCGAGGTCAGCAGCGCCGAGCGCAGCCGCTCGGATTCCACCGTCCGCTTGACGCGATCCATGTCCTCGACCAGCAGGACGCGTTCGATCGCCAGCGCGCCCTGGTCGACGAGAGCATCGAGCAGCCGGCGCTGGTCCGGCGTCAGCAGCGGCCCGGTGCGGTCGTCGTCGATGCCGATGACACCGATCGCCCCGCGTCCGGTGCGCATCGGCAGGAACAGGCGCTTTGCGCCGGGCAGCGTATCCGAGCCGCGCCCGGCCGGGCGATCGTTGCTCCAGGCCCAGTGGGCGGCAGCAAGGTCGGCCTGGTCGAGCTCGTCCTCGGGCGGATAGCCCGACTTCACGGTGAGCCGTCCCTCGTCCGGCAGCAGCAGCACCACCCGCACCTTCAGCATCAGCGCGATCTGGTAGGCGGTGGCCCACAGCACATCGTCGAGCGTGCCGGTGCCGGTAAGCTTGCGGCTGAAGGCATAGAGCTGCTCGGTCGTCCTGATCCGACCGATCGCAGTGTCGGCCTGGATGCGGACCCGGGCCGCGACGTTCGACACCAGCAGCGCGACCACCAGGAACAGGATGAAGGCTCCGACATTGGTCGGTTCGGTGATCGTGAACGTATAGAGCGGCGGCAGGAAGAAGAAATTGTAGGAGAGCGATGCCAGCACGGTGGCGAGCAGCGAGGGCCAGAGGCCGAAACGAACGGCGACGGCCACCACGGAAGTGAGCAGCACCAGGTCGACATTCTCGATGCCGAACCAGGGCTGCAGCAGCTCGGCGGAGGCGAGGCCCAGCAATACGAAGCCGACCGCCATGAGATAGGGCCGCGGATTGAACGGTGCGCTGCGCGCCGCCGTTCGCACCGAAGTCGTCGGCATACCGCCGGACGGCTCGTCGCCCGCGATCACGTGCACGGTGATGTTGCCGGACAAGCGGACGAGATCGTGCACCACCGAGCCGCGCGTCAGCTCGAACCAGCGCGACCGCGTCGACTTGCCGGTCACGATATGGGTGACATTGTTGTCCTGCGCGAACTTGACGACGTCGTCGGCGATACGGCGGCCGACGGCCGGAATGGTCAGCGCCTCGCCGCCGAGCGATTCCGCGAGCCGCAGCGTGTCGACGAGGCGGTCACGCTCGGAATCGGCGAGCTGGAGCGAGCGCCGCGTCTCGATCGAGATCGCGGTGAATGGCGCATGCAGCCGGTCGGCAAGCCGCTTGGCATAGCGCACCAGCCCTGCCGCGCGCGGGTCTTCGCTGACACAGACGAGGACGCGCTCGCCCGCGGCCCAGGGCCCCGCGATCGCATTGGCCTGCATGTGGTTGAGAAGCTGCTCGTCGACCCGCTGCGCGGTGCTGCGCAGCGCCAGCTCACGGAGCGCGGTGAGATTTCCCGGCGAGAAATAGTGCTCCAGGGCCCGCTCCGCCTGGCGCGGCACATAGACCTTGCCCTCCTTCAGCCGCTGGATCAGATCGTCGGGCGTGAGGTCGATCAGCTCGATCGCATCGGCATGGTCGAACACGGAGTCCGGAACGGTTTCGCGCACCCGTACATGGGTGATCTGGGCGACGACGTCGTTCAGGCTCTCGATATGCTGGATGTTGACGGCGGTGTAGACGTCGATGCCATGAGTGAGCAGCTCCTCGACGTCGAGATAACGCTTGGGATGCCGGCTGCCGGGCGCATTGGTGTGCGCGAGCTCGTCGACCAGCGCGATCTGCGGGCGCCGCGCGATCAGCGCGTCGAGGTCCATCTCCTCGACGGTCTGGCCGCGGTAGTCGATTGTCCTGCGCGGGATCACCTCGAGGCCGGTCAGCAGCGCCTCGGTCTCGGTCCGGCCGTGGGTCTCGACGAAGCCGGCAACCACGTCAACGCCGGCCTTGCGCCTCGCATGCGCGCTGAGCAGCATCTCGTAGGTCTTGCCGACGCCGGGGGCGGCGCCGACGAAGATCTTCAGTCTGCCCCGCGCGCCCTCCTCCCGGCGCGCCGCGTCCAGCAGCGCCTCGGGCGAGGGACGTTGTTCGGGATCGCGGCGCTCTCGGACCATCAGGTCAATATAGTCATCCGCCTGCCCCCGGCCTAGGCCGCTACTTCGTTGCGCTGTCGAGCGCGAGATTCAGCGCCAGCACGTTAACCCGGGGTTCACCGAGCAGACCGAACAGGCGGCCTTCCGTGTTCGCTGCCACGATCTGGCGTAGCTGCGCTTCCGGAATGTTGCGCGCCTTGGCCACCCGCGGCACCTGGAATTGCGCGGCTTCCGGCGAGATGTCCGGATCGAGCCCGCTGGCGGTGGTGGTGACCAGATCGACAGGCACCGGTGCGGACGGATTCTCGGCCTTCAGCTTCTCCACGTCCTCCTTCAGGCGGTCGGCCAGGGCCTTGCTGGTCGGGCCGAGATTGGAGCCGCCGGAATTGGCGGCGTTGTAGGGCGCCGACACGGTCTTGGTCGAGTCAGCCGGGTCGGGCGCCAGCGTCGCCGAGGGGCGGCCGTGAAAATATTTGTCCTCCTTGAACTCCTGCCCGATCAGAGCGGAGCCGATGACCTTGCCGTCCTTCTCGATCAGGCTGCCTTGCGCCTGTGCGGGGAACAGCACGCCGGCAAGGCCGGTCATCGCGAGCGGATAGATGAGGCCCGTGATGATCGTCAGCGAGAGCAGCAGGACGATGGCGGGGCGGATTTCTCTGAGCATGTGTTTTCTCCAATTTCTCCGTCATTGCGAGGAGCGAAGCGACGAAGCAATCCAGGCTGTCAGTTGCGGAGACATTTCTGGATTGCTTCGCTCCGCTCGCAATGACGGCGTCAGGCCCAATGCAAGGCGGTGACGACGAGGTCGATCGCCTTGATGCCGATGAAGGGAATGATGATGCCGCCGAGGCCGTAGACCGTCAGGTTACGCCGCAGCAGCGCGCCGGCGCCGACGGCGCGATAGGCGACGCCCTTCAGTGCCAGCGGGATCAGCGCGATGATGATCAGCGCGTTGAAGATGATCGCCGACAGGATGGCGCTCTGCGGGCTCGACAGGTTCATGATGTTGAGCACGTTAAGCTGCGGGTAGAACGCCAGGAACATCGCCGGGATGATCGCAAAGTACTTCGCGACGTCGTTGGCGATCGAGAACGTCGTCAGTGCGCCGCGGGTCATCAACAGCTGCTTGCCGATCTCGACCACCTCGATCAGCTTGGTCGGGTTGGAATCGAGGTCGACCATGTTGCCGGCCTCGCGGGCGGCCTGCGTGCCGGTGTTCATGGCGACGCCGACGTCCGCCTGCGCCAGCGCGGGCGCGTCGTTGGTGCCGTCGCCGCACATCGCCACCAGCTTGCCCTTGGCCTGCTCGTCGCGGATCAGCTTGAGCTTGTCCTCAGGCGTTGCCTGCGCCAGGAAATCATCGACGCCGGCTTCTGCCGCAATCGCGGCCGCGGTCATCGGGTTGTCGCCGGTGATCATGACGGTGCGGATGCCCATGCGGCGCAGCTCGGCAAATCGCTCGCGGATGCCGCCCTTGACGATATCCTTGAGCTGGATGACGCCGAGCAGGCGGCCGTCCTTGGCCACGGCCAGCGGCGTGCCGCCGGCCTTGGAGATCTCGTCCGCGATCGCCTGGATCTCGCGGCCGGCATCCGTCATCGCGGCCGGCTGGATCGCCCGCGCCGTATTGCCGATCGCCAGCGGCGCGCCGCCGCCGACATAGTTCAGCATGGCGTCGATCGCGCCCTTGCGCACCGAGGTGCCGCCGGCATCGACGCCGCTCATCCGGGTCTGCGCCGTGAACGGGATGAAGGTGGCACCGAGCTCGGCCATGTCGCGACCACGGATGCCGTAAGCCTCCTTGGCCAGCACGACGATGGAACGGCCCTCCGGCGTCTCGTCGGCAAGCGAGGCGAGCTGGGCGGCATCCGCCAGCTCCTGCTCGGTCACGCCACGGACGGGACGGAAGGCGGTGGCCTGGCGATTACCCAGCGTGATCGTGCCGGTCTTGTCGAGCAGCAGCGTGTCGACGTCGCCGGCGGCCTCGACCGCGCGGCCGGACATCGCCAGCACGTTGAAGCGCACCAGGCGGTCCATGCCGGCGATGCCGATCGCCGAGAGCAACGCGCCGATCGTGGTCGGGATCAAGGTCACGAACAGCGCGACCAGCACGACCACCGAGATCGAGCCGCCGGCATAGGCGGCGTAGCTCGGGATCGTCACGGTGGCGAACACGAAGATGATGGTGAGACCGGCCAGCAGGATGTTGAGCGCGATCTCGTTCGGCGTCTTGGCGCGCTCGGCGCCCTCGACCAGCTTGATCATGCGGTCGATAAAGGTCGAGCCCTGGGCGGCGGTGATGCGGACGCGGATCCAGTCGGACAGCACCTGCGTGCCGCCGGTCACCGCCGAGCGATCGCCGCCGGATTCCCGGATCACGGGCGCGGATTCGCCGGTGATAGCGGCCTCGTTGACCGAGGCAACGCCTTCGATCACCTCGCCATCGGACGGAATGACGTCGCCGGCCTCGACCAGCACGATGTCGCCGACCTTCAGGCTGGTACCCGGCACCAGCTCGAAGCTGCGATCGGAGCCGGTCAGGCGCTTGGCCTGGCTGTCTGTGCGGGTCTTGCGCAGCGACTCGGCCTGCGCCTTGCCACGGCCTTCAGCCACGGCTTCGGCGAAATTGGCGAACAACACCGTGAACCACAGCCACAGGATGATCTGGAAGGTGAAGCCGAGACCGGTGCCGCCGGTGACGACGTCGCGCAGGAAGATCACCGTCGTGAGCGCGGCCACGATCTCGACCACGAACATCACGGGGTTCTTGACCATCAGCCGCGGGTCGAGCTTGGCGAACGACGCGCGGATCGCGGGCAGCACGATCCCGGGATCGAGCATCGCCGATTTCGGTCCGCGCTTTTGCAGTTTCATGGTTTCCATGGAGGTTGCTCCAGACAATCAGAACAGGTTGCCAGCATTCATCGCGAGATGCTCGACGATGGGGCCGAGCGCGAGCGCCGGGAAGAAGGTGAGGCCGCCGATGATCAGGATGACGCCGACGACGAGGCCGACGAACAGGCCGCCGGTGGTCGGGAACGTGCCGGCCGAGGGCGGCACGGACTTCTTTCCGGCCAGCGAGCCCGCGATCGCCATCGCCGGAATGATCATGAAGAAGCGGCCGACGAACATCGCGCTGGCGAGCGTGAGGTTGTAGAAGAAGGTGTTGCCGGTGAGGCCCGCAAAGGCCGAGCCGTTATTGCCGGTCGCGGAGGTGAAGGCGTAGAGCACCTCGGTGAAGCCGTGCGGTCCGGCATTGGCCATCGAGGCGACGGCCGCGGGATAGACCACCGACACCGCGGTCCAGCCGAGATACATCAGCGGCAGCACCAGGATCGCGAGCATCGCCATCTTGACCTCGCGCGCCTCGATCTTCTTGCCGACATATTCCGGCGTGCGGCCGACCATCAGGCCGGCGACGAAGATCGCGAGCACGACGAACAGCAGCATGCCGTAGAGGCCGGCGCCGACGCCGCCGATGATGACCTCGCCGAGCTGCATGTTGATCAGCGGGATCATGCCGCCGAGCGCGGTGAAGCTGTCATGCATGGCGTTGACGGCACCGCAGGAGGCCGCCGTGGTGACGACGGCGAACAGGGCGGAGCCGAGGATGCCGAAGCGCACCTCCTTGCCCTCCATGTTACCGCCGGTCAGGCCGAGGGCATGGAGCGTCGAGGTGCCATTGGCTTCCGCCCAATAAGTCACGGCCACGCCGGCAATGAACAGCACACCCATCACGGCGAGGATCGCAAAACCCTGGCGCTGGTTACCGACCATGCGGCCGAACACATTGGTCATGGCGGCACCGATCAGGAAGATCGACAGCATCTGCACGAAGTTCGACAGCGCCGTCGGGTTTTCGAAGGGATGCGCGGCGTTGGCGTTGAAGAAGCCGCCGCCATTGGTGCCCAGCATCTTGATCGCAACCTGCGAGGCGACCGGGCCGACCGCGATGGTCTGCTTGGCACCCTCGAGCGTCGTTGCCTCGACGTAATCGCCGAGCGTCTGGGGGATGCCCTGCCAGACCAGGAACACCGTGTAGACGACGCAGATCGGCAGCAGCACGTAGAGTGTGGTGCGGGTGACGTCGACCCAAAAATTGCCGACCGTGCGCATCGAGGCGCGGGAGAAGCCGCGGATCAAGGCCACCGCGAGCGCAATGCCGGTCGCGGCCGACAGGAAGTTCTGATGGGTCAGGCCGAGCATCTGCACGAGATAGGACAGCGTGCTCTCGCCACCGTAGTTCTGCCAGTTGGTGTTGGTGATGAAGGACATCGCGGTGTTGAAGGAGAGATCCGGAGCAACCGCCCCCTGCCCGGCCGGATTGAAGGGCAGCACGGCCTGCAGCCGCATCACGCAGTAGATGATGAGGAAGCCGCCGATGTGGAACAGCAGCATGGCGACCGCATAGGTCAGCCAATGCTGCTCGCGACGCTCATTGACGCCGGAGATCTTGTAGATTCCGACCTCGAGCGGCCGCAGGATCGGCGTGAGGAACGTCCACTCGCCATTGAAGACACGCGTCATGTAGCCGCCGAGCGGCTTTACCAGCGCAACGATAATGACGCAGAAAAGAATGATCTGGAGCCAACCGATCATTGTCATGGAATCAACCCTTTGGATTTACGTCGGCGCAAGAGCGGCGTGAGCAGCGCGACCAGGCCCGCGACCAGCGCCGCGTCGGCCAGCAATAGTTTGAGAAGCAGCAGCACGGGTCAAAAGCGCTCCGGCCGCAGCAGCGCATAGGTGAGATAGACGAGGAGGCCGAACGAGACGGCGCCGGCGAGCGCATAATCGAAGATCATGACGCGCTCCTCACAGCCGTTCGCAGGCGTAGGTGTAGCCGATCGCCAGCGCGAAGAAGGCGAAGCCCAGCGCCAGCATTAGGATGTCCATCATCTCGATACTCCTCATTGTGCGGCAATGTCAGGCGTAACCAGTTTTGGTCCGACGGACCGCCTGCTCCCGCACGGATGCACCGCGCGCTGAAATGCCATCACGCACATAGGTTTTCGAGATGAGGCCTATGGCGACATTATAGGAATCTCATAAAGACCGGCGTGTCCGGGGTCCGGCAATGCGACGCCGGCAACACTGTCCGGGTCGCTCGTTCCGGCGGGCAGCTCGCCGGCGCGATTCACCATGACCATTGTCACGACAGATACGGCGGGGCCTCGCGAGGGTCTTTCCAAAATGCCGGGTTCATTAAGAGATGAACGTCGCGAAGAACATGTCTGCGCTTCTGACCCGAGGCATTCCTATGAGAAACCTATAACTCCCGCGCCCGCTTCCACTCGTTTTCAAATGCCGTTGCAGCCATCCTGAAAGACGCCGGCCAACTGACCGACGCCAATTCCAGGAGGCCTCACATGACCGCCGCTCTCCGACGTTACAACCCGCCTTCGCTCAGCGAGCGGCTGAGCGATGCGCCGTCGATGACGCGCCCCCTGATGCTCGATATCATCGACCACACCTGCCGCCGCTTCCCGTCATCAGGACAAGGCGCACGCATCATGCGCCTGATCGACGTGGAGGCCTGGGCCGATGCCGCGCTGGCCCTGATCGCGCTCGAGCTGCCGCGATGGCAGGTCCGCCGCATCGCCTATGACGAAGGCGAATGGCACTGCGCTCTCTCACGCGAGCGCGAGCTGCCGGACTGGCTCGACGCCGCGGTCGAGGCGCGCCATGGCGACCTCGCGCTTGCCCTGCTGTCGGCCTATGTCGAGGTGCTGGCACTGCCCGTGGACGTGACACGGCCCAGCGTTCCCCCGGCGCCGGACCGCGCGACGCCAGACCTGCTCTACGAGCCCATGGCCTGCGAGAATTTCAGCTGATCGAGCCCGCAGGTCAGCCCCTTGCCGCCATCGTCAGACATCTCGCAGAAGAGCCCAAAGCGCGTGATCGCGCGCTTTGCCATCCGCCTCGTCCTTCTCGCCGTCTTTGCGTCCTTTGACAGCATCGGCTTCGGCGCGGGCCTCGTCGCCCTGCTCTCGATGTCGATCATCCTGTGCGCCATCGCCGGCTTGGTCCTGCGCGAGCCGCCGTTCGGCACCGCACTCAATCATTGGGACGAGAGCGTCGCGTTCGGCGCGCTGTTCGCGCTGGTTCACCTCGTCTGATCCGGCGGCTCAGTGCCTATGCCTCTCTTATGAGATCGTCGCGCGTCTTCACTCGAAATCATATTCGCTTGAGGGGATATTTACCGAACGGCCGCTGCGCACGCCGCTGCGACCGAGGTCAACTGGAAGGAATAAGTCCGTGAAACTCGTCGAACCTCCCTCGTGCAGCACGCCCTCCACCATCGTCTTCATCGGCCAGAATTGCCGGGGCCAATGGGTGGCCCAGCAGCAGAGCGGCCTCTATGGCGGCCTGTTCGTCAACCGCGCGCAAGCCATCAAATATGCGCTGTTCGAAAACGGCCGGCACCCCGAAACCATCGTCGAGCTGCCGCGCGGAATCGAGCTCGACATGAGCAAGCGCCCCGATTCCACGGCCTCGCAGCGCGCCGCCTGAGCCGCAATATCCGGCAAGCATCATGTTCAATGCTCCCGCCGCCTGGTTCACAGGCTTCATTCCCGATCTGCCGACCCCCTTCACCAGCTCGGACGCAGTCGACATCGAGGCGTTCGCGGCCCTGTGCGAGCGTCAGATCGCCGCCGGCGTTCCCGCCCTCGTCGTCTGCGAGACGGCCGGCGAAGCCCCGACCTTGTCGCCCGCCGAGCGTGAGCTCGTCATCCGCACGGCGGTGGATATCGCCCGCGGCCGCGTGCGTGTCATCGCCGGGGCCGGGTCGAATGCGACCAGCCAGGCCGTCGCACTCGCCCGGCGCGCGGAGGCGGTCGGCGCGGACGCCATCCTCTCCGTTGTGCCTGCCTACAACAAGCCGATGCAGGAGGGCATGCTGCTGCATTTCCGCGCCATCGCGGCGGCGACCGGCCTGCCGGTTATCCTGCACGACGCGCCCACGCGCACGCTGCGTCCGCTGGCCGACGAGACCATCGTGCGGCTCGCCGAATCCCGGCAGTTCGTGGCCTTGCGCGACGGCAGCGGCGACATCACCCGCCCGATGCGCTTGGCGCGGCAACTCCCCTCCTGCTTCCGGCTTCTGTCGGGCGACGACACCACCAGCTTCGGCTTCATCGCCAGCGGCGGCGACGGCGCCATTTCCGAGGTGAGCAACATCGCGCCGGATCTCTGCCGCACGATCTTCTCCTATGTTCGGCAAGGCCGCATGCAATCCGCACGCTACCTGCACCGGCGTCTCGTGCCGCTCGCCACCTGCCTCGCAAAGGAAAGCCCGGCAGCGCTCAAATGCGCCCTCGCCGAGCTCGGCCTGATCGATCCGGCCACCCGGCTGCCGATCGTGCCGCTCAATGACGCAGCACGGGCAGAGGTCGCGCGCGCCTTCGTGGCGCTCGCCGATGAGGACCTGGTCGATGACGTCGGCGCCTGATGCCCCCAGGGCAGCGAGCCGGCTGCTGCTCGCCTGGCAGCTGGCATTGCTGCGTTACGCCGTAACGCGCGACGAGAGCGACAGGCTGAACGTCGCAGCTCTCGCAGCCGAGCTCGATCGCCCCGGCCAGCGCGATGACGACGGCTCGCTCCATTTCTTCCGGCGCACCAGTTCCCAGCTGTGCCGGGCGCTTACCGGGCAGCAGGAGAATGCGCCCGACATGCTCGAAGAGTTCTGCCGGCGGATCGATGACGCCCGGCTGCGGCTGGCCTTTGCCGCGGCCGCCGGTCTAGCGCTTCAGGCCAAGCCGGCCGCCAAGCCGCGCCCGAAGCCCAACCATGATCTGTTCCGGGGACTACCGGCGCGGGCGCGCGCGTCTTTATGACATTCCTATACCGCAGCCCCGTCACTCGTCTCGCAATCCTACGCGGCGCCGATCCACATGAGAGACAGCGCGGTTACCGCGCGTTTGCTGCAAGGACCTACGAAAATGTCAGTGATCACACATGGCTCTGAACGCCCGCTTGATCGGGCCGAGCGCCGGTCGCAGATGGCGACGGCGCGCAAAGATCAGCTGAAGCAGATCGGGTTGAGCGCCCTGGTGGTGCTCTCGATGGGCAGCGTGCTCACGGCGCTCATCGCGCTCCGGACCGCCGTCTATGTCTGGCCCCTTCTTCCCTGAGCGCTTGGCAGGCCGTCATGACCTTGTTGATGTGTCAGGACGCCGCCTTGGCGGCGATCGCTCTCCAGGCTGACAAGTGCCAGCCCGGGACGGCGGCTGCACTGAGGCCGCTGGATCCCGACGTACTGAGCGCAGCTATCCCTGCGTTCTTCATCGGACGCAACAAGGACGGTCTCTGGGTCGCCCGCGCTGCGGAGGGCGCCGCCGGCGGGCTGTTCCTGTTCAAGAGTTCCGCGATCGACTTCGCCAACCGGCAGTGCGCTCCGACAAGATGTGCGCTGATATTTCCCGACGAGACCTTCGAGCTCGACGTCGAGAACCGAGGCAATCCGCTGGTCGCGCTGGCGATGCGGTGTTCTGACGGGTTCAGGCGATTGTTCGCACCCACGATTGCGACGACCCTTCTGACGATGGCCCTGAGTTTCGTATGGGGCGCCGTGCTGACGATTGTGATCACACTCGTGGCACGCGGGCTCGGGGTCTAGCTCTCACCTCTTCACTTCCGCCTCGAGCAATCGCGCCAGCTCCGACGCTGCAACTTCGATCGGCCGGCCGCTGCGCTCGACGCGGGCCTGGATCAGCGCGCCCTGCAACGACGCGGTGCAGAGCACCGCGAGCTGCTCCGCGCGAGCCGCGGCAAACCCGTCGGCGATCAACCTGTCCCGGATGATCGCAAGCCGCGCGGCATAGGCCTTTCGGCCGGCGTCTGCGACCGCGCGCTCGCGCGGGGCGAGCTCGAGCAGCACGGTCGTGATCGGGCAGCCATTGCGAAAGCCGGAGCTGCGCATCCACCCCGCCAGCAACCGCGCATGCGCGCGCAGGAGATCGCCGGTCGAGCTGCTTTCGCCGGCGAGCTTTGCCAGCGTCGCCGCCACGCGCCGCCCGGCCTCCTCCACCGCCGCCACCGCGATCGATGATTTCCCTGCCGGAAAGTAGTGATAGAGCGACCCCTTCGGAGCGCCGCTGGCATCGACGATGTCGTTGAGGCCGGTACGGGCATAGCCCTGCCGGCGGAACAGCGTGACGGCGGCATTGATGATCGGCTGGCGGTGCCTGGGAACGGCCGGCATAGGGCACTCCAAAAAGTGCGGTGATTATATTGATTGGTCTACATCAGCCTCCCACAGTCAAGCCGCAACGGTGAGGGAGAGGCAGATGGCCGAGCGGATCAGCTATGAAGTGGAAGACGGCGTCGCGCGGATCACGCTCGACGACGGCAAGGTCAATGTGATGTCGACGGCGATGCTGGGCGATATCTCCGCCGCATTCGAACGTGCCGTAAACGAGGCCGAAATCGCAGTGCTGCGCTCGGGACGACCGGGGGTCTTTTCCGCCGGCTTCGATCTCAAGGTGTTTGCGTCGGGCGACGCTGCGAAGAGTCTGGAGATGGTGCGGGCCGGCGCCGAGCTTGCGCTTCAGGTGATGGGGTTTCCGCGGCCTGTCATCGGCGTGATGGAGGGGCACGCCTATCCGATGGGGACGTTTTTGCTGCTCGGCTGCGATATCAGGCTGGGCGCGCAGGGGCCGCATCGCATGGGACTGAACGAGGTCGCGATCGGTATCGCCCCGCCGAGCTTCGCCATCGAGCTCGCGCGCAGCCGCCTGCATCCGGCCTGGCTCAGCCGCACCGTGACGCTCGGCGAGATGTACGAACCCGCGGACGCGCTCACCGCCGGATTCCTCGACCGCGTCGTGGCGCCGGACATGATCGACGCCGCGCTCGTTAAGACCATCGCGGCGCTCCGCACCATCCACAAGCCATCCCATGCGACCGCGAAAAGCCGCCTGCGGCAGGCTACGATGGACGCCATGCGCGCCGGGATCGCACAGGAATTGACGATGGCTGCGTATGAAAGGAGCAACCGGGCAAGGGCATCGGTGGCGATGCCGGGCGGATAACGACCCGGCCGATCTGGCGAATTTGGCCGGAACCGTGTAGATCGGAAGGCATGAACAGCAGCAGCAATGTCAACGTCGTCGCACACCCCCTGATCCAGCACAAGCTCACGCTGATGCGTGAGAAGGACCGTTCGACCAAGGGCTTTCGCGAGCTCCTCAACGAGATCGGGATGTTGCTGTGTTACGAGGTGACACGCGACCTGCCGCTGGAGCTGGTCGAGATCGAGACGCCGATCTCGCCGATGCAGGCGCCGAAGATCGCCGGCAAGAAGCTGACATTTGCACCGATCCTGCGCGCCGGCGTCGGCTTTCTCGACGGCATGCTGGCGCTGGTGCCCTCCGCGCGCGTCGCTCATATCGGGCTCTACCGCGATCCCGCGACGTTGCAGGCCGTGGAATATTACTTCAAGGCGCCGCATGATCTGTCGGATCGCACCGTGATCCTGATGGACCCGATGCTCGCCACCGGCAATTCGGCCTGTGCCGGCGCCTCACTGCTGAAGGCGCGCGGCGCCCGCGACATCCGCTTCGTCTGCCTGCTGGCCGCGCCCGAGGGCATCGCGCAATTCCAGAGCGAGCATCCCGACATACCGGTCTGGACCGCCGCGGTCGACGAGCGGCTGAACGACCATGGCTATATCATCCCGGGCCTGGGCGACGCCGGCGACCGGATGTTCGGCACCAAGTAGACAGGCCTGTCCGATCGGGTTACTGCGATGGGCATGCGCGCCAACGACCGATCGCTGCAATCGCTTCTGGAGATTGAGACATCGTCCGATCCCGCCTTCGTCTTCGACGGCGTGCCGGTCACACGCGCGGAATTCTCGCAGAAGATCGACCAGAGCGCGGCCTGGCTCGCCGCGCAAGGCATCGGCCGGGACGACGTGGTGGCGGTCTGGCTGGTCAACCGCGTCGAATGGATCGCGCTGCTGTTCGCCGCCGCCCGGCTCGGCGCAGTGGTCGCGGCGGTCAACACGCGTTACCGCAGCACCGAGGTCGCGCATCTCCTGCAGCTATCCGGCGCAAAGCTGCTGGTGATAGAGGCCGCGTTCCGCTCGATCGATTTCGCCGCGATCCTCGCCGACATCGCAAAGGACGACGTACCCGCGCTGGAGACGATCGCGGTGGTCGGCGCCGACGTGATCCCCGCGCAATGGCCCTGCGTACGGTTTGATGCCTTCGAGAAGGCCTATGCACCGGCGCAATTGGCCGGCGACGCCGATCTGCCGGCGCTGCTCTATACGACCTCGGGCACGACCAAGGGCCCAAAGCTGGTGGCGCATTCGCAAGGAACGCTGGCGACGCACGCCCGCTCGGTCGCCAAGGCGCTTGTGCTGTCGCCAGAGCGCCATTCGCTGCTGGCGATCCTGCCGTTCTGCGGCACCTTTGGCATGACCGGCCTGCTCGCCTTCCTCGCGGCCGGTGTCACCATCCACGCACTCGATGCCTTCGAGGCCGAGCCGGCGCTGAAGATCCTGCGCGAGCGCGGGATCACCCATTCTTTCGGCTCGGACGAGATGTTCCGCCGCATCCTCGCGTTGACGGACGAGCCACGACCATTTCCGCAGCTGCAGGTCTGCGGCTACGCAGCGTTCCAACCCGGCTGGCGCGAATTGGCCGCGGAAGCAGAGGCGCGCGGCCTGCCGTTGTACGGCCTGTACGGCTCCAGCGAGGTGCAGGCACTGTTCTCGATCGCCATGCCCAGCGACGGCTTTGCCGACCGGATCGAGGGCGGCGGCTGGCCGATGGCGCCGGAGACCATCGTGCGCATCCGCGATACCGAGACCGGTGCGCTCGCGGCGACCGGCGTCTCCGGCGAGATCGAGATCAGCGCGCCGTCCCGCTTTCTCGGCTATCTCCACAACGCGCAGGCCACAAGCGACGCCATCACCGCGGATGGCTTCTTCCGCACCGGCGACATCGGCCGCCTGCGCGGCGACGGCTCGTTCGTCTACGAGACCCGCGCGGGCGATGCGATGCGGCTCGGCGGTTTCCTGGTCGGCCCCGGCGAGATCGAGGACGAGCTCAAGGCCTGCGCCGGCGTTGCGGACGCTCAGGTCGTCGCCGTCGACCTGAAGGGCCAGGCGCGCTGCGTGGCTTTTGTCATTACGGCCGGCGAGCCGCCGAAAGCGGAGACGCTGACAGCGCATCTGCGCGAACGCCTCGCCGGCTACAAGCTGCCGGCCCGCATCTACTTCGTGGACGCCTTCCCGGTGACCGACAGCGCCAATGGCGTAAAAATCCAGCGCGCAAAGCTGCGGGCGATGGCGATGGAGCGGATCGCCGCGGAATAGCGGCTGGCCCTAGCGCTTTAGCCGGGCCAACAAGGCATCGCGATGCTCAGGCGCCGCGATCGCGATCATGCGGCGAGCACGTTCGGAAAGACTGCGGCCGCGCAGCTCCGCCACGCCCCATTCCGTCACGATGGCGTCGACATCGGCGCGCGGCGTCGTCACGGTCTCGACATCAGCGACGATGCGGCTGGAGCCGTCCGAGGCGGTCGCCGGCAGGGCGATGATCGCTCGGCCGCCCGGCGAGGCGTTCGCGCCACGCACGAAATCGAGCTGCCCGCCAATCGCGCCGACCGTGACGCCACCCAGCGTCTCGGAATTGACGGCGCCGTCGAGGCCGACCTCGAGCGCCGAGTTGAGCGCGACCAAGCAGTTGATCCGCCCCAGCACGGCCTGGCTGTGCGTATAGGACGCCGGCCGCACCGCGACCGCCTTGTTCTGATGCACGAAGCGATAGAGCCGCCGCGTGCCGATCACCTGGTTGGTGACGGTCACCCCGGCATCGATGCCCTTGCCGGCATTGGTGACTGCGCCGCGCTCGATCAGGTCGACGACCGCGTCGTTGATCAGGCCGGAGTGAATGCCGAGATCGCGCAGATGGGACAGCGACGACAGGATCGCATCGGGAATCTTGCCGACGCCGAATTGCAGCGTGCTGCCATTCTCGATCAGGCCAGCGGCATGAGCTGCGATGCGGCGCGAAACGTCGTCCGACGGCGGTGACGGCAGCTCGACCGGCGGGTGCTGCGCGGCGATGGTGATGTGGATCGGTATATCTTCCGGCCATTCCGCGCCAAACGTCCATGGCGCGCTCGGATTGACCTCCGCGATCACCAGCCGCGCGCGACGCGCGGCTTCGATGACATAATCGTTGGAAAGGCTGGCGCTGAGCCGTCCGTCGTCGGATCGCGCCAACTGCACCAGCACGACATCGGCGCGGTGTCTGCCGTCCGCGAAGTCGGCACAGAACGCGCTGTAGTTGCTCGATATGACGTCCAGCCGCCCCGCCTTGGCAAGCCGCCGCGCGTTGCCTATCACGCCATAGCTGAGATAGGAGATGTTCTTCGCGCGCTCCGGCGCAAACGTGTCGGAGAAGACGGGGCCAACCATCAGCCGGAACGGCGGCAGACCGTCCGCCTGCGCAATCAGCGCCTCGGTCAGCGTACGCGGCTCGGCCGTCGCCTGCCCGCACACCACGAGATCGCCTTCGCGGATCAGTCCGGCAAGATCGATCGACGTTTCATCCACGACGCTGGCCTAGTACGACTTCGCGAGGCCCAGCACCTTCTCCGCGATGAAGCTGAGCGCGAGCTGCGGACTGACCGGCGCGATGCGCGGGATCAGACTTTCACGCAGATAGCGTTCGACGTGAAACTCCTTGGCATAGCCGAAACCGCCATGGGTCATCACCGACTGCTCGCAGGCCGAAAAGCCGGCTTCGCCTGCGAGATATTTTGCCGCATTGGCCGCGGCTCCGCACGGCATGCCCTTGTCGTACTGCCAGGCCGCCGACATCACCATCAGCCAGGCCGCTTCCAGCTCGACCCAGTTCACCGCGAGTGGATGCTGGATGCCTTGATTCTTGCCGATCGGGCGGTTGAACACCACGCGCGTCTTGGCGTATTCGCTCGCGCGCGACAACGCGACCTTGCCGAGGCCAACCGCTTCCGCCGCGATCAGGATGCGCTCGGGGTTCATGCCTTCGAGGATATACTCAAAGCCCTTGCCCTCTTCGCCGATGCGATCCTCCATCGGGATCTCGAAATCCTCAAAGAACAGCTCGTTGGAATCGACGATCTTGCGGCCCATCTTCTCGATCTCATGGACCTTGATCTTCTTGCGATCGAAATCGGTGTAGAACAGGCTCAGCCCATGGGTTGGCGAGCGCACCTCCTCCAGCGGCGTGGTGCGCGCCAGCAGCAGGATCTTGTGCGCGACCTGCGCGGTCGAGATCCAGACCTTCTGGCCGTTGACGATGTAGCGGTCGTTCTTGGCAACCGCGCGGGTCTTGAGCTGCGTGGTGTTGAGGCCGGTGTTGGGTTCGGTGACGGCGAAGCACGCCTTCTCGCGGCCCTCGACCATCGGCGGCAGCATGCGCTTGCGCTGCTCTTCAGTGCCGAACACGACGACGGGATTGAGGCCGAAGACGTTGATGTGCACCGCGGATGCACCGGACATGCCGGCGCCGGATTCCGCGATGGTGCGCATCATGATCGCGGCTTCGGTGATGCCGAGGCCGGAGCCGCCATAGGCCTCTGGCACGCAGATGCCGAGCCAGCCGGCATCCGCCAACGCCTTGTGAAAATCGTGCGGGAAGCCGCCGTCGTGATCCTTCTTCAGCCAATAGGCGTCGGGAAAACCTTCGCAGATTTTTGCGATGGCGTCGCCAATGGCTTCCTGCTGATCGGTGAGCGCGAAATCCATGCCTGATCTCCTTGACGAGCGCCGCAACGCCGGGGCGTCGCGGGCCTCCCCGGTCCCGTCGCGCCATTTCCTGCTTGAGCTAAACGTGCGTATTCTGTCAAGGATAGGAACAGCGCATGGAGCTATGCGCCAACGAGAAGAACCAAGGGAGCGAGACAGGATGGCCGGGCTCTATTTCGAGGAGTTTTCCGTGGGGCAGGAATTCAGGCATCCCCTGACCCGCACGGTCACCGAGATGGACAACACCATGTTCAGCCTGCTGACGCTCAACCCGCAGCCGCTGCACATCGATGCGCATTTCGCTGCATCGACCGAATTCGGCCAGCGCATCTTCAATAGCCTCTATACGCTCGGCATCATGATCGGCATGACCGTCTATGATACGACCATGGGCACCACCGTCGCCAATCTGGGCATGACCGACGTCACCTTTCCCAAGCCGGTCTTCCATGGCGACACGTTGCGGGCGACGACCAAGGTGCTGTCGATGCGGGAGTCCAAATCGCGGCCCAATGCCGGCATCGTCGAGTTCGAACATCACGCCCTGAATCAGAACAACGAGATCGTCGGTAAATGCCGCCGCATGGCGCTGATGCACAAGAGGCCTGCCTGATGCGTTCGATGCTGTTCGTGCCGGGCGATTCCCCGCGCAAATTCGAGAAGGCCAGTGCAGGCAACGCCGACGCGCTGATCATCGACCTCGAGGATTCCGTCGTCACCGACAAGAAGCCGGAGGCGCGCAATTTGACGCTGACGATGCTGAAGGGAAAACGCGGTCCGCATCAGCTCTATGTCCGTGTCAATGCGCTCGACACCGGCATGACGCTCACCGATCTTGCCGCGATCATGCCCGGCAAGCCCGATGGCATTGTGCTGCCGAAGTCACAGGGCGGCGACGATGTGCGTCTGGTTGCGACCTGGCTCGAAGCGCTGGAAGCTGCGGCCGGCACCGAGATCGGCACGTCCCGCATCATCTGCGTCGCGACGGAAACGGCAAGCTCCATCTTCGGACTCGGCAGCTACAAGGGCTGCTCGCCTCGCCTCGCCGGCCTGATGTGGGGTGCGGAAGATCTCTCGGCTTCGCTCGGTGCCACCGAGAAGGCAAGTGGCGGCGTGTTTCACAGCCCCTATCGGCTCGCCCGCGATCTCTGCCTGATGGCGGCAGCTGGTGCAGAGGTCGCGCCGATCGACACCGTCTATACCGACATCGACAACCTCGTCGGCCTAGAGCAGGAAACGCGCGCGGCGCGCCGCGATGGGTTTTCGGCGAAGGCGCTGATCCACCCCAAACATGTCGATGTCGTCAACGCGGCCTTCGCGCCAACCGACGCGGAACGGGCCTGGGCGGAGAAGGTCATCGCCGCCTTTGCCGCCAATCCCAACTCAGGAACGCTGCGGCTCGATGGCCAGATGATCGACAAGCCGCACCTTCGTGCCGCACAGAAAATCCTCGGCCAGCCCTGACGGCCAGCTTCAGTCAAAGCCCTGAACGGGTGGCGATGGAGCATTGGCGGGAGCGGCAGGCACGGCTTGCGCCGGCGGGCTGGCAGCCGCTCTCATCTGACCGTTGGCGTTCATCGCCTCGCGCGTGCGTGGCGCGGCCTTGGTGCCGGTCGCGCGGTTCGCCTCGCGACGCGGCGGCTGACGGTGGCGTGCCGAATTCGATCCGCGCAGTCCCCATGATTGCGCGATGGAGGGTCCGGCCGCGTAGCCAATGAAAGCTCCGGCCACCGCGCCGATCGGGCCCAGCACGACGGCGCCAGATACGGCGCCGAGCGCCGCATCGCCGGCACGCTCCTGCGCAATGGCGCTTGCGGGCACGCAGGCCAGCATGACGATGCCAGTGATCAAAGCCTTGTTCATCGGAGCGTCTCCCTTACGGGAGATCGTTCGCGCTCAAATATGGCCGGAGCGGGTTGGTTTGTCGCCCAACAGGAGGCAATCGGAACGGTGGAACTCCGGCCGTGCGCTCCCTCGCCCGCTTGCGGGGAGTGGGTTGGGGTGAGGCGGAACCTCGGCAGGGACGGTGAAAATTGGATTCGTGGAGAGGGGGGGGGGGGGGGG
>JAEWBW010000365.1 GCA_023390955.1 Pseudomonadota bacterium | reverse complement strand
TTCCAGGGCGTCCACATGATGCTGGAGGGCAACCACCAGCGGAAGTGGAAGGAGGGCGAGCCGCGCGAGAGCCGCCTGGTCTTCATCGGCCGCGAATTGCCGGAAGAGACCATCCGCAAGGGTTTTGAGAGCTGCATCGTCTCGTGATGAAAGAGTTTACGCCGGCTCCCGATTCCGCCTCGATCGTCTCCGTCACCGACCGCGTCAAGCCGGTCGCGCTGGGGATGGCCGTCAGCTCGCTGCATTTCCTTGGGCCCCGCGCCGCCTTTGTCGGCGGCGAGGAGAATGTCGCCCTTGTCGACGCCAAGGGGGAGATCAGCACCGTCGCCGTGCACAGCGGCGGCATCCTCTCGGCTGCGTCCGACGGCAAGCGGCTCGTGATGGGCGGCGATGACGGCAAGGTCACGGCGCTCGACGCCAAGGGCGAGGTCACGTTGCTCGCCACTGATCCCAAGCGGCGCTGGATCGACGCGGTCGCGGTGCACCCGGATGGCGCCTTCGCCTGGTCGGCCGGCAAGGTCGCCTTCGTCAAGAGCGGCAAGACCGAGGAGAAATCGCTCGAGGTGCCCTCGACCGTTGGCGGCCTCGCCTTTGCGCCGAAAGGGCTGCGGCTCGCGATCGCGCACTACAATGGCGCGACGCTGTGGTTTCCCAATATGGAAGGCTCAGCCGAATTCCTGCCCTGGGCGGGATCGCATCTCGGCGTCATCTTCAGCCCGGACAACAAGTTCCTGGTCACGTCGATGCACGAATCGGCGCTGCATGGCTGGCGGCTCGCCGACAACAGGCACATGCGCATGACCGGATATCCCGGTCGCGTTCGCTCGATGTCCTGGAGCGTGGGCGGTAAGGGGCTGGCGACCTCGGGTGCCGACACCGTCATCATCTGGCCGTTCGCCAGCAAGGACGGCCCGATGGGCAAGGAGCCCGCGATGCTCGCGCCATTGCAGGCGCGCGTCTCCGTTGTTGCCTGCCACCCGAAGAACGACATTCTCGCCTGCGGCTACAGCGACGGCACCGTGCTGATGGTGCGACTCGAGGACGGCGCCGAGATCCTGGTCCGCCGCAACGGCACCCCGCCGGTAACGGCGCTCGCCTGGAACGCCAAGGGCACGCTGCTGGCCTTTGCCGATGAGACCGGTGACGGCGGCCTGCTGGAGCTTTAATCTGTCATCGTTTCGACCGTATAGGGACACATGCGGTTTCTGACGACCTTCCAGCTGGCCGACTTCCTCGACACGCTGGTCAGCCTGACCACGGCCTTTGTGCTGGGCACGCTGATCGGCGCTGAGCGGCAATATCGCCAGCGCACCGCGGGCCTGCGCACCAATGTGCTGGTCGCGGTCGGCGCTGCGGCCTTCGTCGATCTCTCGATGCATCTGACCGGCGCCGACGGCGCCGTGCGCGTGATCGCCTATGTCGTCTCCGGCATCGGCTTCCTCGGCGCCGGCGTCATCATGAAGCAGGGCATGGACGTGCGCGGGCTGAACACCGCGGCAACGCTGTGGGCCTCGGCCGCCGTCGGCTCCTGCGCCGGCGCGGATATGGTGGCGCAGGCAGCCGTGCTGACCGTGTTCGTCATCGCCGGCAACACTATGCTGCGGCCGCTGGTCAACGCCATCAACCGTATCCCGCTGAACGAGAAGGCGCTGGAGGCGACCTACTATTTCAAGCTCGCGGTCGCGACCGACGCGCTGCCGGATATGCGCGACCGGCTCGTCGACAGGCTGGAGGCGGCAAAATATCCGGTGGCCGATATCGACGTGGTCGAGATCGGCGACGACCTTCTGGAGATCGTCGCAAAGCTGGTCGCAACCGCCGTCGATCCGAACGAGCTGAATGCGGTGGCGACTGAGCTGCAGCACCAGCCGGGCGTTCGCCACGCCACTTGGGAAGTCAGCACCACGGAGTAGCGGCCTTTTGGCGCGTGGTTCCGAGCCTGCCGGGCAGGGAACCGCAATCCGTCAACTTCGTTGATCCCGCGAGGACACATGCGGTGATCGACATGACCGACAAAAGCGGACTGAAACGAGACCTGGTGGTCGCCTGCTCGCTGTTCGCGGCAGGCGTCGTGGTGACCGGCATGTCGCTCGCGCAGATCCGGGCCCAGCACCGGACGGAAGTGGCGCAGGCAACTCAGCCGCTTCAGGGCACGCCGAGCCAGGACGACAAGGACAATGTGCCGGCGCAATCAAAGCCCGGCGGCGATCGTCCGACCACGCCGGCGCCCGAACCCGCGCGCCCCGATCCGCAGACGCAAGGCGCGGCGGGTGCCGCCAAACCGGCATTGCCGCCGGCCCCGGCCGAGAAGGTCGCGCCGCCGATCAAGGACAAATAGGCCAAGACGGCCGGCTCATTCTGACGCGCATGTGACAGCTGATGCCGATTTAACGATCTCGTCTCGGCGCAAGGCTCGCTTCATAATCTGTCGAACCAACGACAGATGGGGCCTGCCATGAAGATCGAGGACGTCCGCCGCACCGCCTATTCGATGCCGCTCAACAACCCCGCATTCCCGCCGGGGCCGTATCGCTTCTTCGACCGCGAATATTTCATCATCACCTACAGGACCGATCCCGAGGTCCTGGCCGCCATCGTGCCCGAGCCGCTCGAGGTGGTGGAGCCGGTGGTGAAATACGAATTCATCCGCATGCCCGACTCGACCGGATTCGGCGACTACACCGAAACCGGGCAGGTGATCCCGGTCCGACTCAACGGCGAGGAGGGCGCCTACACCCACGCGATGTATCTGGACGACGAGGCCCCGATTGCCGGCGGCCGCGAGCTCTGGGGATTTCCGAAGAAGCTCGCAAGACCGAAGATCGCGATCGAATCCGACGTGCTGGTCGGCTCGCTGCATTACGGTTCGGTGCTGTGTGCCTCCGCGACCATGGGCTACAAGCACCGCAAGGTCGATCATGACGCCGTGCTGCAGGGGATGAGGGGGCCGAACTTCATCCTGAAGATCATCCCGCATGTCGACGGCAGCGCGCGGATCTGCGAGCTGGTGCGCTTCCATCTCGAGGACGTCGTGCTGAAGGAAGCCTGGACCGGGCCTGCCGCACTCGGCCTGTTTCCCCACGCGCTCTGCGACGTCGCCCGCCTGCCGGTGCGTGAGGTGGTCTCGGCGGTGCACTTCAAGGCGGATCTGACTCTCGGGCTCGGCAGCGTGGCGTTCGATTACCTCGCGAAGTAACGAGGCGAGACTGCCCGCGAAACGAAAATGCCCGGCGCTAGGCCGGGCATTGTGACTGGTCAGTCGTCGTGCGCGATCACCGCACCAGGATATTCCGGAACTGCCAGGGATCGCTGGTGTCGATGTCTTCCGGGAACAGGCCGGGACGATCCGTCAGCGGCGTCCAGTCGGTGTAGAAGCCCTTGACCGGGCCGAGATACGGCAGCTGGATTTCCAGCAGGCGATCGAAATCCATCTCGTCGGCTTCGACGATGCCTTCCCTGGGGTTTTCCAGCGCCCACACCATGCCGCCGAGCACGGCGGAGGTCACCTGCAGGGCGGTCGCGTTCTGATAGGGCGCCAGCGCGCGGGTCTCTTCGATCGAGAGCTGCGAGCCGTACCAATAGGCGTTGTTGTCATGGCCGAACAACAGCACGCCGAGCTCGTCGATGCCGTCGACGATTTCGTCCTCTTCGAGGATGTGGTGCTTCTCCTGCATCTTGGCGGCGCGGCCGAACATCTCGTGCAGCGACAGCACGGCATCGTCGGCCGGGTGGTACGCATAGTGGCAGGTCGGGCGGTAGATCGCCTTGCCCGATGCGTCACGCACAGTGAAATAATCGGCGATCGAGATCGACTCGTTGTGAGTGACGAGGAAGCCGTACTGCGCGCCGCGGGTCGGGCACCAGGTGCGCACGCGCGTGTTGGCGCCGGGCTGCATCAGGTAGATGGCAGCGCCGCAGCCGGCCTCGTGGGTGCGCGCATTCTCGGGCATCCACTTCTCGTGGGTGCCCCAGCCGAGCTCGGACGGCTGCACGCCTTCCGACAGGAAGCCTTCCACCGACCAGGTGTTGACGAACACGTCCGGCTCCTTCGGGGTCTTGGAGCGCTGGGTGTCGCGTTCGGCGATGTGGATGCCCTTGATGCCGGCCTGGCGCATCAGGTCGGCCCATTCGCCCTTGGTCTTTGGCTTCGGCGCATTGAGCTTCAGGTCGGCGGCGACATTGAGCAGCGCCTGCTTGACGAAGAAGGAGACCATGCCGGGATTGGCGCCGCAGCAGGAGACGGCCGTGGTCGAGCCCGCCGGGCGCGCTTTCTTGGCGGCCAGCGTCACTTCGCGCAGCGCGTAGTTGGAGCGCGCTTCCGGGCCCTTGGTCGAATCGAAATAGAAGCCGAGCCAGGGCTCGTTGACGGTGTCGATGTAGAGCGCGCCAATCTCGTTGCAGAGCTCCATGATGTCGGTCGAGCCGGTGTCGACCGAGAGATTGACGCAAAAGCCCTGTCCGCCGCCCTCGGTGAGGAGCGGGGTCAGCAGTTCGCGATAATTGTCCTTGGTCACGCCCTTCTGGATGAAGCGCACGCCCTCCTTCTCGCAATGCGCCTTGCGGCCCTCATCCTTGGGATCGATCACGGTGACGCGCGACTTGTCGTAGTCGAGATGCCGCTGGATCATCGGCAGCGTGCCTTTGCCGATGGAGCCGAAGCCGACCATGACGATGGGACCGGTGATCTTCGCGTAGATCTGCGAGGGAGGGCTCATGGATGGTTTCTCCGGAAAGTTCTGGCGGGCAAACGATTGGGGGTGGATCAAGCGCTGCGGCGCTTGTTAGTTGCTGCGGCGCTTGGCGGTGACTTCGATCTCGACCTTCATCTCGGGCTTGGCGAGAGCGGAGACGACCAGCAAGGTCGCCGCCGGCCGGATGTCGCCGAGCACCTCGCCGCAGACGGCGAAGTGGGCATCGATGTAGCTGGCGTCGGTGACGTAATAGGTCGCACGGACGATATCGGCCATCTCGAATCCGCCCTCCTTCAGGGCGGCCGCGATGGTCTTGAAGCAGTTGCGTGACTGGCTCGTGACGTCGGCCGGCATCGTCATGGTCGCGTAGTCGTAGCCGGTGGTTCCCGCGACGAAGGCGAAATCGCCGTCGATCACCGCGCGGCTGTAGCCGACGGTCTTCTCGAGGGGGGAGCCGGTGGAAATCAGGCGACGGGACATGGTGCTGGACCTCGACTGAAAGGGGATGTTTCGCGGGGTTAAAGGGCGTTTCTGGGGCCTGCGCAACCCCAAAGGACTACGTGTCAGAACGGGCGCGGCCGGACATCGCCGCGGAACGCGGCTTGGGTCGTCGCCGTCATGGCAATCCCTCAGGCCGCGTGCGCTTCGAGGGCGCGAACCGCCCTCCGTTTGGGCAGGGCCGCGCCGGTCGGGACGATCATCCCTTCGACGCCATCGAGCGCACCTGCCTGGAATTCGATTGCCAGCAGGCGGTCACGCTCGAACGGGCCGGGCAGCGCGAGCTGACCGGTCTTCTCGGCCGTGAAGCCGAAGCGGGCGTAATAGGGCGCATCACCGAGCAGGAGCACGGCGGCATGCCCGCGCGCCCGGGCGGCGGCCAGCGCTTGAGTCATCAGCGCGGCGCCGATCCCGAGCTCGCGGCAGGCAGGGTCGACCGCCAGCGGTCCGAGGACCAGAGCGGGCCTGCCTCCGGCGCTGACGTGCCACAGCCGCACGGTACCCACGAGCTTCCCCTCGCGCATCGCCGACAGGGCAAGGCCTGCGGCAGGTGCGCGTCCGTCGCGCAGGCGCTGGCAGGTGCGGCCGTGGCGGTTCTCGCCAAAGCACGCATCGAGCAGCGCTTCACGCATCGCAACGTCGGCAGCACGCTCCGCACGGATCGCGAACGGAGCGGCTTTCGAAGTGAGGGCAACCTGTGGCTTCCGAAAAGCAGTCATGGCGCGTCAGTCCCCACGTGAACCCGCGCGCGAAGGCACGCGGGCTCAAGCGTCGTCAGAATGGCAATGTCAGGAGAGGGAGCCGGCGGACCGGCTCCCGGGTTCGTCAGGCCTCGGAAGAGAGGCGGATCAGCCCTGGAGGCTGATCAGATGTGGTACGTCCGCAGCGGCGGGATGCCGTTGAACGCCACCGACGAGTAGGTCGAGGTATACGCCCCGGTCCCTTCGATCAGCACCTTGTCGCCGATCTCCAGCGTCACCGGAAGCGGATACGGGTTCTTCTCGTACAGCACGTCGGCGCTGTCGCAGGTCGGGCCCGCGAGCACGCACGGCGTCATGTCCGCGCCGTCGTGACGGGTGCGGATGGCGTAACGGATCGACTCGTCCAT
>JAEWBW010000351.1 GCA_023390955.1 Pseudomonadota bacterium | reverse complement strand
CTTTAACGCGATCGTGTCGCGTCTGAAGAAGGACAACATCGACCTCGTTTATGTCGGCGGCTACCACCAGGAAGCCGGCCTGATCGTGCGCCAGATGCGCGACCAGGGCCTCAAGACGATCCTGATGGCCGGCGACGCGCTCGCCGACAAGGAGTACGCCTCCATCACCGGCCCGGCCGGCGAAGGCACGCTGTTCACCTTCGGCCCCGATCCGCGCAACAAGCCGACCGCGAAGAAGATCGTCGAGGCCTTCAAGGCCAAGAACATCGATCCGGAGGGCTACACCCTCTACACCTACGCGGCGATGCAGGTCTGGTCGCAGGCGGCCAAGAAGGCCGGCACCACCGACGCCAAGAAGGTCATGGAGACCATGAAGGCCGGCAAGTGGGACACCGTCCTCGGCCCGATCGAGTTCGACGCCAAGGGCGACCTCAAGTCGATCGACTATGTCGTCTACAAGTGGGACGCCAAGGGCAACTACGCCGAGCTCGGCGGCAAGGGTTCTTAAGACCGGTTCTTAAGCGCCCTCGTTCTCTCGCTACGAACGCCCCGGCTTGCCGGGGCGTTTTCGTTTGGGAGATCAGACCGCCGCGCCTTGCGGGGCCGACTGGGCGGATTTGAGGGCCTGGAGCAGGTCATTGGGCCGAAACGGCTTTTGCAGACAGACCACATTCTCGAGGCCGGGCGCCTGCTCGATGAAATCGAGGGCGGTCATGCCGGAGACGGCAACGACCGGGAAACCGGGGCAACGTTCGCGGATCGCCGTGATGACATCGACGCCACTGGTTTCGGCCAGGAAGATATCCACGATCGCGGCGTCAAAAGGGGCCTCAGTGAAGGCTTTCAGGCCAGCGGCAGCGCTCTCGGCCTCCACCACTTCGAACTGATTGACCCTGAGGACGATGGAAATCATCGCCCGGACGTCCTTCTGGTCGTCGATAACGAGAATGCGGGGCATGGAACAACTCTCAACGTCATGAATTCGTGTCAGGCAGAAAACTTTACCTCCCCAAACGGGAGGCCGCCGAGGCGGACGGGTAGTATTTGCCCCTTCAGTAAAAGCACCCTTACTTGTTGCCTATTCCGCAGTCTGAAGAAGCTTAAGTAAGCTGTAACCCTGCGTTGAGTCGCGCAAGCATCCTGTGTGGATACGCGTCCAGAACCGGCTACCGCGAGGGCGGAGACTGGTGCAAAATTCGTAGGAGAGTGGCCATGTCGCTCAGCAATCTGCCGGTCCGTAAGAGGTGAACGTGCCTGCAAGCACCGAGCGAAGCACTTTCCTTTCGACACTCCCGGCTTCCCAGACTGATCGCACCGCAGCATTGGCGATCGTTGGAATCTCCGCGATCCTGTTCGCCTTAGCGGTTCCCTATGCCGGAACGCCCCTGGGGCACTATCCGGCCTTCGTCGCCAGCTACCAGTCCGCGCTCGCAGTCTGCGACATCGTCACCGCGGTGCTGCTGCTGGCGCAGTTCAAGGTGCTGCGCAGCCGTGCCCTGCTGAGCCTTGCGACCGGCTATCTGTTCACGGCGGCGGCCGCCGTGATCCATGGCCTGACCTTCCCCGGCCTGTTCGCCTCCAACGGCGTGCTGGGCGGCGGCCAGCAGACCACCGTCTGGCTCTACATGATCTGGCACGGCGGCTTTCCGCTGAGCGTATTGGCCTATGCCTGGCTGAAGGAAGCCGACGGCCGCCCCGTGACTGCAATACCGATGCGCCGCGCCGTGCTCGGCAGCGCGCTCGGGATCATTGCCGCGATCGGGCTCGCCATCTGGCTGGTCACTGCCGGGCACGATTTTCTTCCGGTCCTGCTGCGCGACGGCCACTACACGCCGGTCATGATCGGGGTCGTCTCGTTCGTCTGGTCGCTGAGCTTCGCCGCGCTGATCGCACTGTGGTTTCGCCGCCCGTACACCGTGATCGACATCTGGTTGATGGTCGTGATGTGTGCCTGGCTGTTCGACATCGCGCTGTCGGCGATCGTCAATGTTGCCCGCTTCGACCTCGGCTTCTATGCCGGCCGCATCTACGGCCTCTGCGCGTCGGGCTTCGTGCTCGCGGTCCTGCTGATCGAGAATGTCCGCCTCCAGGCGCAGACCTCAGGTCTCGTCGAGACGCTGCAGCGGCAATCGGCTTACGAGCGCATCGTATTCGGCGAACGCCTTGGACTGTTCAGCGCCGTCGTCGCCTCCTCCAACGATGCCATCATCACGAAGTCCCTCGATGGGGTCATCACCGGGTGGAATGCCGCCGCCGAGCGCCTGTTCGGCTATTCCGCCGAGGAAGCCGTCGGCAAGCCGATCGACATCATCGTGCCCGACGACCGGCTGTTCGAGGTGCGCGAGATTCTCAACCGTGTCTCCGCGGGCGAGTCGATCGCGCAGCACGAGACGGTGCGGATTCACAAGGACGGACGCCAGCTCAAGGTCGTCCTGAACATCTCCCCGCTCAAATCGTCCACTGGCGAGATCATCGGCGCATCCAAGATCGCGCACGACGTCACCGAGGAGCGGACATCGCGCGAGAAGCTGCGCCAGGAGACTGAGGAGCGCCAGCGCATCTTCGAGGCCTCGCAGGACCTGATCCTGGTGACCGACAGCTACGGCAAGTTCGTCCAGGTCAGCCCCAGCGTGCGCGACATCCTCGGCTTCAGCCCCGAGGACATGGTCGGGCACAGCGCCACCGAGTTCATCCATCCCGACGATCTCGACCTCACGCGCGAGGAGATGCGCGCGGCGCGCCGCGGCAAGATGAAGCGGAGTTTCGAGGCGCGCTATCCCCACAAGGACGGGCACGACGTCACGCTCAACTGGATGGGCTCATGGTCCGAGCCGGTGAAGCGGCACTATTTCATCGGCCGAGACCTCACGGAAAAGCAGGCCGCCGAAGCCCAGCTCCGGCAGATCCAGAAGATGGACGCGATCGGGCAGTTGACCGGCGGCGTCGCCCATGACTTCAACAACGTTCTCACCGTCATCACCGGCACGATCGGTATCCTGTCGGACGCCGTCGCCGACAAGCCTGAGCTCGCCGCCATCACCAGGCTGATCGACGACGCTGCCGAACGCGGCGCGCAGCTGACCAAGCACCTGCTCGCCTTCGCCCGCAAGCAGCCGCTGCAGCCGCGCGAGGTCGACGTCAACGCGCTGGTGGTGGAGGCCGCAAAACTGCTGCATCCGACGCTCGGCGAGCAGGTGACGATCCTGCCGCAGCTCACGGCCGACGCCTGGCCCGCGCTGGTCGACCCGAGCCAGCTCACCACCGCGATCCTCAATCTCGCGCTGAACGCGCGCGACGCCATGCCCGACGGCGGCAAGCTGGTGCTGGAGACCCGCAACGTCTTCCTCGACGACGGCTACGCCAGCATGAATGCCGAGGTGACGCCCGGCAGCTACGTGATGATCGCGGTGAGCGACACCGGCATGGGAATCCCGCCCGACATGCTCGACCGCGTGTTCGATCCGTTCTTCACCACCAAGGAGGTCGGCAAGGGCACCGGCCTCGGGCTCTCCATGGTGTTCGGCTTCGTCAGGCAGACCGGCGGCCACATCAAGATCTACAGCGAGGTCGGCCAGGGCACGAGCGTGAAGGTCTACCTGCCGCGCTCGACCGGCGTGCAGGAGACCGCGGCCGAGGCACTGCAGACCGCGAATGTCGAGGGCGGCCACGAGAAGATCCTGATCGTCGAGGACGACGCGCTGGTGCGGCAATACGTGGTGACGCAGATCAAGAGCCTCGGCTACACCGCGCTCGAGGCCGGCAACGCCGCCGAGGCGCTGGCCATCATCGACGACGATCCCGCCATCGATCTGCTGTTCACCGACGTCATCATGCCGGGCGCGATGAATGGCCGGCATCTCGCCGACGAAGCGGTCCGCCGCCGGCCGTCGCTGCGGACCCTGTACACCTCCGGCTATACCGAGAACGCGATCGTCCACCACGGCCGGCTCGATTCCGGCGTGCTGCTGCTGGCAAAGCCCTATCGCAAATCCGAGCTCGCCAGGATGCTGCGGACGGCGCTCGCCAGTTGAGCTGATACAGCGGCTGCGTTATCGCTGAAGCGGACCGCAGCAACGGAGCGTCGCCTTGAAAAACCTCCTCACCGACATCGCCGGCGTCCGCGTCGGCCACGCCGACGATGCAAAGCTCGCGTCGGGCACCACCGCGATCGTGTTCGACGAGCCGGCGGTGATGGCGATCGACGTGCGCGGCGGCGGCCCCGGCACGCGCGAGGACGCGCTGCTCGATCTCGCCAACACCGTGGAGCGTGTCGATGCGATCGCGCTGTCCGGCGGCTCGGCGTTCGGCCTCGATGCCGGCGGCGGCGTACAGGCCTGGCTCGCCGAGCAGGGCCGCGGCTTCAAGATTCGCGACGCGGTGATCCCGATCGTGCCCGGCGCGATCATGTTCGACCTGCTCAATGGCGGCGACAAGGCCTGGGGCCGCTTCTCGCCCTATCGCGATCTCGGCTACCGCGCTGCTTCCGCCGCAACGAGCGGAGACTTTGCGCTCGGCAGCGTCGGCGCGGGTCTCGGCGCCCCCCCCGCGAATTTCAAGGGTGGGCTCGGTTCGGCGTCCGCGACGACCAGCGGCGGCATCAAGGTCGCCGCCATCGTCGCCGTCAACGCGGTCGGCAGCGTCACCGTCGGCGACGGCCCCTGGTTCTGGGCGGCGCCGTTCGAGGTGGATGGCGAATTCGGCGGACGAGGCCTGCCGCAGGCGTTCACGCCCGACATGCTGGCGCTGCGCATCAAGGGCGGCCCCGCCGCGAGCGCGCGCGAGAACACGACCATCGGCCTCGTCGTCACCGATGCGACGCTGACCAAGGCGCAGGCCAAGCGGCTGGCGATGATCGCCCAGACCGGTTTTGCCCGCGCGATCTATCCGGTCCATGCGCCGCTCGACGGCGACGTGCTGTTTGCGGCCGCGACCTGCGCAAGGCCGATCGAGCCGCTGGTCGAGCTCACGGAATTGGGAATGGTTGCCGCCAATGTGGTCGCGCGCGCGATCGCACGCGGCGTCTACAGCGCCAGCGCGCTGCCGTTCGCCGATGCCCTACCGGCGTGGAAGGACAGGTTCGACTAGACGCTCATCGACATCGAGGAGCCGGCGGACGAGCCGCCCTGCGATCCCTGCCCGCGCATCAGTTCCGCGAACAGATCGTACGGTGTAGCCGCCGCCTTCGACGCACCCGGCACCGTCGTCGACATCTTGAAGCCGTCGGCATAGGTGACGGTGGTGGTGGTCGAGCCATCGGCGTTGGTCGACGTCTTCGAGGTCGAGCCGCCGCCGCTCTTCGACGACGAATCCGAACCGCCGTCAGCCTCGCTCGAACCGCTCGCGCCCTGCGCGTGGTGGCCGTGGCCGCTCTTCAGCGCCTTCGACATCTCATCGAGGCTGACGCTGCCGTCGCTGTTGCTGTCGAGCTTGGAGAACACGCTGGCGGCCTGCGCCAGATTGGTGCCGCCGGCCCCGAGCGCATCCTGGAATTCGGTTTTGGTGATCTGGCCGTCGCCGTCGCCATCGATCTGCGAGAACAGGCTCTTCAGCGCGGCGTCGCGGCTGGTCGTGCTGGTGGATGCGCCGGTGCTGGTCGACGACTGGCTTTGCGCCGCGAACAGCGCGTTCATCGTCTCCGGCGAGATCTGCGGGCGGTTGCCGGCATTGACGGACGAGGTCGCGCCGCTGCCGCTCGCGATGCTGCTGCCGCTGTCGATGGCGAACGGGTTGGTCGCGCCTTGACCAGCGCCCGTCTTCTGCGTGGACGACGACTTGCCGGCGGACGCCAGCGACTGAATGGCGTCGAGCGCTGTGGATACCGCGCCGAGGGCGAACAACATTGCACAACTCCAGAGATCGCGGCAGGCCGCGGCCAATGCTTTCCCAAAGAGGTCAGCAAGCGTCGTGCCAGCGCGAAAACCTCAATGAAATCCGGCATCGGCGTGAGTTGCGAGCCGCTGGAACCCCGGCAATTCGTGCCGGTGCGCGGCAGAAATTTCCGCCCACAGGAAGCTCGCCGGCCTGCATTGCCCGGCGCAAATGCCCATGTTAGGCGGGGCCCATCCTCATCCGGCCGGCGGACCTTCGAAAGCCAGGCCTCTTCGGGAAACAGCGACCATGACCCAAGCCTTCGCACCGCGTCCCCTGGTGATCGCGCCGTCGATCCTGGCGTCGGACTTTTCGAAGCTCGGCGAAGAGGTGCGCGCGGTCGATGCGGCCGGCGCCGACTGGATCCATCTCGACGTCATGGACGGCCACTTCGTGCCGAACATCTCCTACGGCCCTGACGTCATCAAGGCGATGCGCCCGCACACCAAGAAGATCTTCGACGCGCATCTGATGATCTCGCCCTGCGATCCCTATCTCGAGGCGTTTGCAAAAGCCGGCTGCGACCACATCACCGTGCATGCCGAGGCGGGCCCGCATCTGCACCGCTCGCTCCAGGCGATCCGCGCGCTCGGCAAGAAGGCCGGCGTGACGCTCAACCCGGGCACGCCGGTGAGCGCTCTCGAATACGTCATCGACCTGATCGATCTCGTCCTGGTGATGTCGGTCAATCCCGGCTTCGGCGGCCAGGCCTTCATCCCGTCGGCGATCGCAAAGATCCGCGACATCCGCGCGATGACCGCGGGCCGGCCGATCGACATCGAGGTCGATGGCGGCGTCGGCCCCGACGTCGCAGGCCCCCTCGCCGCGGCCGGCGCCAACGCCTTCGTCGCCGGCACCTCGGTGTTCAGGGGCGGCACGGAAGCCGCCTACAGGACCAATATCGCCGCGATCCGCAACGCTGCGGCCACGGCGCGCGGCGAAGCCATCTGACGCCAGCCGCGGTCCGAACCGGCCCTGTGCCGGCTGCGACCAACCGGCATGGACGAACTCCGCGCCACACCGTTTTCCGCTGGATTACAACGCCTGCGCGCCGACTCCTTGCAGGACGGCGAGCGCGTGATCTGGCAAGGCCAGCCTGACGGCGTCGCGCGGATGATGATGTGGCGATTTCTGTGGTGGCTCGGCTTCCCCTGGCTGCTGCTGACCTTCATCGCCATCCGGAATGATTGGGTCGGCCAGGCGGCCCATCCGCTCGTGATGGTCGGCATGGCGATGATCGCGGCTCCGCTGGTGATGCTGCTGCAGGATCTGCAGACGCTCTATGTGATCACCGATCGCCGCGCGCTGATCCTGCGAACGGCCTGGGGCCGGCGAACGGTGAGCCAGACCTCGTTCGAGGCCATGGACGCGGCGCTCGAAATCCTCGACATCGGCAGAGGCGCCGGCCACCTCAACTTCGCGTCCGGCCGATCAACCCGATCGCCCGACACCGACTACACCGGGCGCTATGGATTTCGCTGTGTTCGCAACGCGCCGCGCGTTCGGGATATCCTCGAACGTGCACGCGCCTGAAGGATGCGTTGGTTGCGCGCGGAAAAGACTTGCCCGCATGCTGCGGCGCGCAATGCTCAAAATAACAACTGCGATCCGTACTCCCCCGGACTTCCCTGATTCGCGCAAATCACAGCAAGTGATTCCTGCCTGAGGGCGGGAGCACATTCATGACGACGACCCTGGTTTGGACTGGCGTGGCGTTGTGGCTTGGTTTTAACGCGGCGGTTGCTGCCCGCGGCATGTTCATCGCGCGACCAATGAGGGTCGCCGACACTTCCTCCCGCATCATCCATCTCGATCGCTCCCGGAACTGATCCCCGTGCAGATCGTGAGGCTGAAGCCGAAGAGCAGGTGCCGGATTCCGCGGCGACCGCATCCGGATCTCGACGAGCTCTTCGGCCGCTACGCGCTCAGCGAGCGCGAGGTGGACCAGGAGACCGGGTCGGAGGCGACCGAACCCCGTACAGTTGCGTTCACAGCGTAAGCACTGAAATCTTGATCTCTGGACACGACTGATGAAACCGCACTGCCCGAACTGCCTGAAGGAAATGACCAAGGCGAACGCCTCGCGCAACCTCTACAATTGCGAGCCCTGCCGCGAGATCATTCAGTTCTTCGGCGGCCATTCCGCTCACACCGAGTCCGGTCCGCACTTCTCCTGGCCGATCCGGCGCAAGCGCGTCAGCCACTCCGCCCACGCGGCCTGATCTGCATCAATTTATCCGCGTCAGCCCTCATCCGGCTGCCGCGTCCGTACCCCCGGCATCCTTACTGGTATCCCTGCCGGCATCCCCCGCCATCCGCGGCGGCCGCACCACGGTCACGGTGCAGGATGCTTCCGACGCCACCTTCGACGACACGCTGCCAAGCCAGGTGCGCCTGAAAGAATTCTGGCGCGCCCCGATGATGACGAGGTCGACCTGGTTGACCTCGGCGAACTCCAGCAGCGCGGCGGCCGGATCGACCGCCTCCAGCACGTGAACCGACAGCCGGCTCTCATCCAGCTTCAGCGGCGTGGCCCAGTGCCGTAGCGCCACCAGGCGATCGATGTGCTTGTTGGAACCCTGCTCGTCCAGGGTCCGGTCCACCGCGATCCGATTCAGCTTCAGCACGTTGACGCACGCGAGCCGCGCGGAAGGAAGCGTGGTGAGAATGCGTTCGGTGGTCACGCGCAACGCCTCGTTCAGCTCGGGCGCGCCTTCGGCGGTATCGAGCGCAACCGCAACGATCGGGCTCATGGCGATCTGCGCTGCGACGTCCGATCTCGGCCGCGGTTGCGGTGGTGTCGGATTGAAGCGCCGCCGCCACGCGATGCTGAGAGGATCGCGCTTCAGCCGCTCCGAGCGTGCCGTCAGCCTGACCTGATCGGGATGCGCGAGATCGAAGGCCAGTTGCGACGCCGTCGGATAGCGCCACACCGGCTCGATCTCCAGGCAGCGCAGCACGATCTCCTGGAGCCAGGGCGGATAGTCTGGCCGCAATTGAAGCGGCGGGTACGGATCGCGCCACAGCCGCCGCCGCATCGCGCCGAGCGTCTCGCCCTCGCCGAACGGACGCTCGCCGGTGGTGAAGAAGTAGAGCAGCACGCCGAGTGAAAACAGATCGCTGCGCGGATCGTCCCGCACGCCCTGCAGCCGCTCCGGCGCCATGTAGGGCGCGGTGCCGTAAGGCAGCCGGAACTCCTCCTGCAGCAGATCCGGCAGGTGGTCGTGGTGCGACAGGCCGAAATCGATCAGCACCGCCTCGCCCGAGGGGCGGAACATGATGCTGCTCGGCTTGATGTCGTGATGGATCACGTTCTGCCGGTGCAAATCGGCGAGCGCGGTCGCGATCCCAGCGACGATCTGGCGCGCCTGTTCGTAGGGCAACGGCAGTTCGGCGAGCCGCTTGTAGAGCGTGGTGCCGGGGATGCGCTCGATCACGACATAGGCCTGGCGCGCGAAATCACCCCTGCCGAAACAGGCCGGCACATGGGGACCCGAAAGGCGCGGCAGGATCATCTGCTCCATCTCGAAGGAGACGATCGCCGCGGGATCTTCCCCCTCCGAGACCCGCGGGATCTTCATCAGCAACGGCGTCTCGATGCCGGGATGGGTCACGCTCCACAGCGTCGCCATGCCACCGGCATGCAGGCATTCGCCGACCGTGTAACCGTCGATCTCCGCGCCGCGCTGGACCAGGGGTTTCGGCATCGCGCTCAGCGTCCCTGCGACAGCCGGTCGGCCAGCCAATGCGGCAGTCCGTTGTCGCGGATGCGGCTCGCGGCCGTCGCGACATCATAGGGTATGCGGCAATAGGTAATCTCGCAGGTCTCAGTATCGAACAGCACGAAGCTCGCGGCGGGATCGCCGTCGCGCGGCTGGCCGACCGAGCCGAGCACAGCCAGCCACTGCCGGCCGCGCAGCAGCTGCACCGGCCCATCCGTCTTCGGCACGAAGCTCGTCATCTTCGCCGTCGCCGACATCGAATAGAGCGCGGGCCGGTGGATGTGGCCGCAGAAGGTGACGTGACACGGCGTCGCGATCAGGCTCTTGGCGGCTTCCGCGCTCGAACGGACATAGGTCCAGGCCGTCGGATGCGAGGCTTCCGAATGCACATAGAGGCGATCGCCGTCTTCGACGGACATCGGCAGTTCGGCGAGGAACCGCCGCTGCGCCACGTCGAGCCGGCCGCGGGTCCATTCGATCGCGATCTGCGCCTCGGCGTTCATGGTTGCGGCCGAAGCGCTCACGGCCTGGTCGTGGTTGCCGCGCACAGCGGCAGCGCCATCGGCGACCAGCGCCATCGCGGTGTCCATCACCCACTCCGGGTCAGCGCCGTAGCCGACGAGGTCGCCGAGCAGCACGATCCGATCCACGCCACGCGCACGCGCAGCCTTCAGGCATGCCTCGAAGGCCTGCCGGTTGGCATGGATATCCGCAAACAACGCCAGCCGCACGCAACCTCCGGCCTCAGACTTACCCGACAGCGGATAAAGCCAAATTGAAGAAGGTCAACGGCATGCGCCAGCGCGGCCTCGTTGATTGGCAAAAGTCACAACAAACTATGCCGAAGCCAAACCACAACTGGGCACAGTGGGACATGCCGAAGTCAGCAGATCACCCTCTGGGAAGAACGTTCTCACCAAAGAGAACTCCCATGGCAGTGCCCGATATACCGATGAGCGTGGTCCAAGCCCCGGCTCGGTAGTTCGCCAAGTCGGGGTTGGATGAGAAAAGAATGCAGATACACACAACGAACGCGGCTACGACGATCGAATAAAGTGCGAGGCCGCGTGCTACAGGTCGAAGTGCCCGGAGGATACCTTCTAGTCTGGTTTCCGGGCGAACTTCACCTACAGCGCTAGGCTCAAGAACTCGATCTGACTCGATCCGTTCGGTCATTTTGGTCCACTTCCGGCGTATTTAGTATTCCGAGAAGCTCGGAATCCAACTTCAATGGATCGGACGTAAAGCCAATGTGCGTGCGTCCCACAGTCGCTTGTTCCCTATACGCCTTCATGACCGAGAGAGCTCGACGAACAATTTCGGTTTTGGTCGTCTCTTCGTTCTCAGCCAGCGAATCCAAAAGAGCAGCCAGCTCTTTACTCACTTCAATACTGAGACGGACTTTTCCCATAGCAAACACTCCAGTTGCCGCTTCAAAAATCAAACCATGCACCCGAACAACAGAGCTTCGGCGCAAATAGTTGCGATTAAAATACACATTTTTTGCGGGAACCACAACCTTGTTTTTGCGTTTATGATGTGGTAAAAATATGTCGTTTCTTGCGCTAAAAATGTGTCCTAGTCAATAAATCGGGGGTTTTGGTCATGGGGAAGCTGCAACTCAGAGAACTTTGGGGTCTACACCATGTTCACCATGCTACCCAAAAGCGAGCTGGCTAAAGAGAAAGCCAGCCGCCTAAGTCCGCTGCTATTGGCTCATCTGGATATGATCCTGACCGCAGGTCTTCTGCGGCCGGATCTCTATTGCCAAAGGCTAGATTTCTTCAAAGAAGAAATCTCCGGATCAGAATATGACTTTCTGGTCCTCGCGATGAGCGAGATGGTAATCGTGCTCGCCTTCTCTCAAATCACGGACCTTATGGCCATAATTGACTTCCACCTCCTCCCCTCCGCATTCGGAGACGTGGGAGAAGACGGCCCGCCCCCAGGATGCCCCTAGGCAATTGGGTCCGGGTAACAGACCGGCCTACCGCACCTCGTCCTTCGGCGGCATGCGCGGCGGCGGGATCGGCGTGAACACCGAGCCAAGTTCGCCTCCGGGCGGCAGCTTGAATTCGCCGGTCGAGGAATCGCCGCCGCTGGTCTCCAGGATGACCTTCGGGGTCACATATTCGCGAACCATGTCGATGATGCTGCCGTCGCCGCCGCCGAAATCGGCGGCGCGACCGCCCTGTGGACTGCCGGCGGCGATCGCGTTCTCCGCCGCATGGGTCTTGTCAGCGAGTGCATCGTTGAAGGGTATGCGAAACGCCCGGGGGACGCCGCTTGGCCGGTGGTCCGCGTCGAGCTCCTCGACCCAGAGATAGATCGAGCCGGGATCGCCCTCCACCGAATGCGGCTCGACGATCCGCGCCTTGAGCAGCTTGAAATAGGCCGGCAGTTTCTCGGTGCTGGCCCAGCCGAGCAGCCCGCGCATCTCGGTGAAGCTCACGACATAGAAGGCACTGGTAACGACGACGGCGATCGCCTTCAGCGACCAGTGCAGCCGCGCATAGACCAGCACGAGCAGCAGCAGCGCGCCGATCACGGCATAGGCGACCGACAGCGTGAGGATGACCGTTTGCAGACTAGTCACGGCGTATCCTCTTGGCGTTGCTGCTCACACCGGTATTCGGGTCGAGGTCGGCCCCGTTGCGCCAACCGCTGCGGAACGTCTCGAGCAGCGATTTCGGCCGCTGGCTCACATCGACGACCTTGCCCTCGGAATCGAGCCGGAAGCGCACCGCCGTCTTCTCATCGCCGGTATGGTCGACCTTGAACTTGTTGTCGAAGATGACCTGCGCCACCGGATTGAGCTTCTGTACCTTCACGCTGGCTTCGACCGGCTGGCCGGTCGTCGCCGCGAAATGCGAGACGTTGACGGTGTATTCGCCGGCCAGGATTCCGCGCACGGTGACGATCTCCTCGCGGATCGGCGACGCGATCTTCTTGCCGTTGACCATGATGAAGTCGTTGGCGCCGCCGCGGTCGTCGCGGTCGAGCGTCAGGAAGCCGGCCTCGCGGTGGCGATACCAGGCGATGTTGCCGGCGGGATCCTGCACGAACAGGTCGAGATCGTCAGGATGATTGTCCGGCCAGTCCATGGTGATGATGAACTCCGCCTTGGAGTCGATCTTGCCGTCCTTCGCATCCGGCGACACCGCCAGCAGCGCAAGGAAGAACAGGAACGCGATCACCTGGAGCGCCTTGAACAGCATCACGCCCAGCGGGTCGAACGGCTCCTCGCGCGGATAGAGGCCGAAATCGTCCATCATGACGGCGTTTCCGGACGCTTGCGCTCCAGCGCCGGCGTGACGAAGGTCTCGGTCGTCATCACGGCGTCGGAAAACACCCGCTGGGTCGCGGCATCGAGCATGTAGTACTGAATCCGGACCAGGATCGAGCCGACAAGCCCTGCGAGCGTGGTGTACATCGCGACCGCCATGCCGTCGCTCATCAATCCCATCGAGGACTTCATCGCCGCCTTGTCGGCGGCATCGAGCCCTGCGATCGGCGCCAGCATGATGATGAAGCCGATGATGGTGCCGAGCAGGCCGAGCTTCATCAGCGTATCGGAGACGAAGGCACCAAAGCCGTTGGAGCCGCGCAAGCGATCCGCCAGCGTCCGCAACAACAGTGTCTGGTCGACGCGGCGATAATCCTGCGCCGCCGCCTTGGTCACGAGGCTCTCGATGTGGTCGCGGACGAGGCCGCGCGGTAGCGACGCCCCGCCCGTGTCGAGCGCCTTGCTGCCGTCAGGTCCTGCGAGGATCGCGCGGCAGCGCCGCGCCGCCGCGCCCTCGCGCGCGATCGCCCTGGTGCGGAGGAAGCAGTGACCGCAGGTGATGACGTAGAGCACCGCGATCAGGCTCGAAATGTAGGTCCGGTCCGAAGCCACCATCAGGTGGATCAGCCCGTAACGCCAGAGCAGGATGACGGCGAAGATGGAGAGACCAGTGAAGACCATCCAGAGCAGCAGTGCGCTCCGCTCGGACGGGTCAGTCGCAGGTGGCGCGGTCCGTCCAACGGTGATCGAACTCATATGGCATATGCTCCCGGCCGGCGAGAATCCGGCATTGATTAGATCAAAGCCTCAGCGCCCGGTCCAAAGAGCCATGCCCATTCTGGCTTGGGAAATTTGCCCGACCAGGGCCGCGCGCCGTCACCCCTGATTGGCAACGCGCGGCGGCGTTGTTAGTCTGAGCCTACCAAAGGTTGGGAGTGATCGCATGCGCCTCGTGCTTCAGCTCGTCGCTCGTTTGCTTCTGATCGTGACGTTGTGCCTCGGCGCGGCGACGGTGTGGGCCACGGTCGACGCCTACCGCAGCATCGATCGCGCCACCGCGGCGTCCGCGCAGCGGGTCGCACAAACACTGCAGGGCCTCTATTGGCG
>JAEWBW010000293.1 GCA_023390955.1 Pseudomonadota bacterium | reverse complement strand
GCTCGACCGCTCGCTCGACTACAAGGCCATTACCGGACTGTTCGCGCTGACGATTCTCGGCCTGGTCGGCTTCCTCTATATGCACACCGCCAAGGAACTCGCGCCCGAGGAAGATCAGGGCATCGTGTTCTCGGTGACCAAGGCGCCGAAATACGCCAACATCGACTATCTCGACTACTACGGCGAGAAGCTCGACAAGGAATTTGCAAAGTTCCCCGAGACCGATCTCCGCTTCGTGCTGAACGGCATCGCCGGCCCGCAGGGCGGCATTGCCGGCATGCTGCTCAAGCCCTGGGATGAGCGTAAGCGTTCCTCGATCCAGCTTAAGCCGCTGGTGCAGAACGAGCTCTCCAAGATCGAGGGCGTGCAGGCGTTCGCCTTCAACCTGCCGCCGCTGCCGGGCGGGCCGGGCGGCCTGCCGGTGCAGATGGTGATCAACTCCACCGCCGGCTTCCAGGCCGTCTATGAGGAGATGGAGAAGCTGAAGGCGGCTGCGCGCAAGAGCGGCATGTTCATCGTCTCCGACAGCGATCTCGCCTTCAACCAGCCGACGGTGCGCGTCAACGTCGACCGCTCCAAGGCACAGGATCTCGGCATCAGCATGCAGAACGTCGGCAGCGCGCTGGCGGTGCTGCTGGGCGGCAACTACGTCAACCGCTTCAACCTCGAAGGACGGTCCTACCAGGTCATCCCGCAGGTGCCGCGCGGCAAGCGTCTGTCGCCGGAATCGCTCGCGGGCTACTATGTGACCACCAACACCGGTCAGCAGGTCCCGTTGGCAACGGTGGTGTCGATCACGACCAAGACCGATCCGAACTCGCTGACCCACTATAATCAGCTGAACTCGGCGACCTTCTCGGCCGTGCCGATGCCCGGCGTCACCATCGGCCAGGCGGTCGACTTCCTCGAAGCCGAAGCCCAGAAGCTGCCGCAGGGCTTTAGCCACGACTATCTCGCCGATAGCAGGCAGTACGTGCAGGAAGGCAATCAGCTCGCGGTCACCTTCGGCTTCGCGCTGATCATCATCTTCCTGGTGCTGGCCGCGCAGTTCGAGAGTCTGCGCGACCCGTTGGTGATCATGATCTCGGTGCCGATGGCGATCGTCGGTGCGCTGATCCCGCTGTTTTTCGGCGTGGCGACGATGAACATCTACACGCAGGTCGGCCTGCTGACGCTGGTGGGACTGATCACCAAGCACGGCATCCTGATGGTGGAATTCGCCAACGAGCTCCAGATCAAGGAACGCCTCGACCGGCGCTCGGCGATCGAGATGTCCGCCCGCATTCGTCTGCGGCCGATCCTGATGACCACGGCTGCCATGGTCACGGGCCTGATTCCGCTCCTGACCGCGACGGGCGCCGGTGCTGCCAGCCGCTTCTCGATCGGTCTCGTGGTCGTGGCCGGCATGTCGATCGGCACCCTGTTCACCCTGTTCGTGCTGCCGGCGGTCTACGTCGTGCTGGCGACGGATCACAGGGCGGCGGCCGATTCCGAGCGCAACAAGCAGATCGCCGATGTTGATATCGGCTCCAAGGCGCTGCGGCCGACCTGATCGCGGCACCCGGCTGAGAACCAGAAGGCGGCAACGGGCTTCACCGTTGCCGCCTTTTTCATGCGTTGCAGCGTCCCTGAGACGGCGCGGCCGGTCCGGGGCGTTTACCTTCGGACAACCCCATCCGCATTGCCGCAAGAGACAAGGCCAAGCCTTCTTGGTAGGTTCGGCCCGATGAGCATCTCCCTTCACCCCGATACGACCGAGGCCGCGCCGCTGCAGAGCGCGCCGGCGGGCGATGCCGTGCCGCGGACGGAGGCGGGGGTCCGCACGCGCCTGTTCACCAAATATGTCGCGCTGTTCGTTGCCGTGGTCGCCATCGCGCTGCTGGCCAATGGCCTGTTTGAGGTGTTCTTCTATTATCGCGAGCACAAGGCGGCCCTGATCCGGGTGCAGCACGAGCAGGCCGAAGCGGCGGCGGCCAAGATCGGCCAGTTCGTCAAGGAGATCGAAAGTCAGCTCGGCTGGACCACGCAGCTGCCGTGGTCGGCGAGCTCGGTCGAGCAACGTCGTTTCGACGCGCTGCGGTTGCTGCGCCAGGTTCCGGCCATCACGGAGCTCGCCCAGGTCGATTCGGCCGGCAAGGAGCATCTGCGCGTCTCGCGGATCGCGATGGACGCCATCGACAGCGGCATCGATCTGTCGAAGGACCCGAAATTCACCGAAGCCGTCGCCCACAAGGTCTACTACGGACCGGTGTATTTCCGCCGGGAGTCCGAGCCCTACATGACGCTTGCGCTGACCGGCACGCGCAAGGACGCCGGTGTCAGCATCGCCGAGGTGAACCTCAAGCTGATCTGGGACGTGGTCTCCCAGATCAAGGTCGGCAAGCGTGGCCGTGCCTATGTGGTCGACCCGCAGGGGCGCCTGATCGCCCATCCCGACATCAGCCTGGTGTTGCGCAACACCGACATGTCGGGCCTCGCTCAGGTGCGCGCCGCGCGGACCGGGGACAGCATGCCCGATCCGCTCCGGGCAGAGCCCAATATCCAGGGACAGAAAGTGCTGACGGCGTTCGCGCCGATAGCGCCGCTCGGCTGGACCATGTTCGTGGAGCTGCCGGTCGAGGAGGCCTATGCCTCGCTCTACGCCGCCTTCGAGCGGCTGGCGATCGTTCTGCTCGTGGCATCCGTCTTCGCAGTGCTCGCCGGAATTTTCCTCGCCCGCCGCATGGTCGGCCCGATCCAGACGCTGCGCATGGGCGCCGCGCGGATCGGGAGCGGCGACCTGTCCCAGCGCATCTCGATCAAGACCGGTGACGAGCTCGAAGGCCTCGCCAACCAGTTCAACGAGATGGCCGCGCGGCTGCAGGAATCCTATGCCGACCTCGAGGGTAAGGTCGCGCAGCGCACGGCGGAGCTGAGCAAATCCCTGAACGATCTGCGCGCCGCGCAGGATCGGTTGATCCAGACCGAGAAGCTGGCTTCGCTGGGGCAGCTCACCGCGGGGATCGCCCACGAGATCAAGAACCCGCTCAACTTCGTCAATAATTTCTCGTCAGTGTCGACCGAGCTGATCGACGAGCTCAACGAGGTGCTGGATTCGGCTGCCCTCGATAGCAAGACCAAGGAAGAGGTCAGCGAGCTGACCCAGATGCTCAAGGGTAACCTCGATAAGGTCGTGCAGCACGGCAAGCGCGCCGACTCCATTGTCAAGAACATGCTGCTGCATTCCCGCGAAGGCTCGGGCGATCAGCGCAGTGCCGACATCAATGCGATCGTCGAGGAGAGCCTCAATCTGGCCTATCACGGCGCGCGTGCAGAGCGCGCCGGCTTCAACATCACGCTCAAGCGCGACTTTGATCCGGCCGCCGGCATGGTCGACATCTATCCCCAGGAGATGACCCGCGTGTTCCTCAACCTGATCGCCAACGGCTTCTATGCAGCGGCGAGGCGCCGGGAAAACGAGGGTGACGGTTTCGAGCCGGTACTGGCCGCCACCACGAAAAACCTCGGCAGCAAGGTCGAGATCAGGATTCGCGACAACGGCGTCGGCATTCCGCCCGAGGTGAAGGAGAAGATGTTCAATCCCTTCTTCACCACCAAGCCGGCCGGCGAGGGCACCGGCCTCGGCCTGTCGATGAGCCACGACATCGTGGCCAAGCAGCATGGCGGCACCATCGATGTGGTGACCGAGCCGGGCTCGTTCACCGAATTCATCATCACGCTGCCGCGGACGCTGGCGGCGCAGGACAATACCGGAGGCAGGACTTGAACGTCACCATCCGCGTCGACGGCGCGCCCTGCAGCACGAGGCCTGGGATCACGGCATGACATCCACCATTCTCGTTGTGGACGACGAGCCTGATCTCGAGGCGCTCGTCCTGCAGAAGTTTCGCAAGCAGATCCGCGAGGGCCTGGTCAGCTTCATGTTCGCGCATGACGGGCTCGAGGCGCTGGAATCCATCGCGCAGAACCCGCAGGTCGATCTCGTGGTCTCCGACATCAACATGCCGCGGATGGACGGGCTGTCGCTGTTGCAGAAACTCCAGGAGGCCGAGGAGAAGAAGTCGACCATCATCGTCTCGGCCTATGGCGACATGAGCAACATCCGCACCGCGATGAATCGCGGCGCGTTCGACTTCCTGACCAAGCCGATCGACTTCGCCGATCTCGAGACCACGATCCAGAAGACCATCCGCCACATCGAGGTCTTGCGCGAGGCCCGTCGCCGCCAGGCCGAGGCCGAGCGCGCCCATGCCTCGCTGTCGCGCTATTTCTCGCCCGAGGTCGCCAAGCGCCTGGCGGCGGCGAACGCCGAGGGCGACGGCATGGACGTGCAGTGGCGCGATGTCGCGACCATCTTCACCGACATCACCGGATTCACATCGCTCGTCGAGAGCGCCGCGCCGGAGACGCTGGGCCAGCTTCTCAACGAATATGTTGCCGGAATGACTGACATCGTGTTCGAGCACGACGGCACGGTCGCAAAGATCATCGGCGATGCCATCCAGGTGCTGTTCAACGCTCCCAATGAGCAGCCGGACTACACGACGCGCGCGGTCGCCTGCGCCCACGCCCTCGATGCCTGGGCGGAAGGCTTTCGCGCACGCTGGAAGGACAAGGGTGTCAATTTCGGCGTGACCCGTATCGGCGCCCATGCCGGCGCGGCGCTGGTCGGGAATTTCGGCGGCAGCCGCTTCTTCGACTACACCGCCTATGGCGACACCATCAATACGGCGGCACGGCTGGAAGCTGCCAACAAGCATCTCGGCACCCGCATCTGCGTCAGCGCCAGCGTCGCCGCGAAGGCTGAAAATTTTAGGGGGCGTCCGGTCGGCGACCTCATGCTGCGCGGGCGCAGCGAGCCGCTGCGCGCGTTCGAGCCGATGCCGCCAGTGACATTCGACACGCCGTTGACGGCGCAGTATGCGGAAGCGTTCGCGAAGCTCGAAGCCGGCGATGTCACCGCCATGCCGGCCTTCGCGGCACTGGTCGGCATGCATGCCGAGGATCCTCTGGCCAGTTACCATCTGAAGCGATTGCTGAATGGCGCGAAGGGCGCCGTCATGAACCTGGAATAGGAATTTTGAAATGGTGCGCGAATTCTCCGCCGGCAACTATCGCTTCATTCCGTCCGTGTTCCAGTATTCGGCGGGCGCTGCGGCCGATCCCGGTTACGAAATCGAGCGTGTTCGCTTCGACAAGATCGTGCCGCTGGCGGAGGGATTTGCGCAGGCCGCCAAGATCATCCAGGCGGCGGGGCGGCCGCTGACGGCCTTCTGTGCCTGCGAACTCCGTTCGCCGGCGGCTTTCACCGAGGAAGGCTTTCGCAATTTCAACCTGCACTATGTGAAGACGCTGTCGGAATGGGGCATCTTCGATGGCAGTACCAATCCGGTGGCGCGCAGCAATGTCTGCCCCGAGATCGATCCGCCGTCCGAACCGTCGTTCTACGCATTCTCCTTCACCCGGCCGACGCAATCCGCGACGCCGACTTTCATCATTGCCGGCGGCGCCGAGGCGCGCGAAGGCGCCGGAAGCTATGTCGAGCGCACGGTGCGCTACCGTGACCTCAGCCCGGACGGCATGCGCGAGAAGGTGCGGTTCACGACGTCGCAGATGGAGAGCCGGCTCGCGGAGTTCGGTTTCGACTGGAAGGACACCACCGGCGTCCACGCCTATACGATCCGGGATTTCTATCCGGCGCTGGTCGACGAACTGGTGCGCCGCGGCGCCTTGCGATCCGGCCTGAGCTGGCACTTTGCCCGGCCGCCGGTGGTCGATCTCGAATTCGAGATGGATTGCCGGCGCGTCGTGCGGGAGACGGTGATCTAGCGCTGGCGAGGGTCGAGCGCATCGCGCAGGCCGTCGCCGAGCAGGTTCAGCGACAGCACCACCAGGAAGATCGCGAGGCCCGGCCAGATCGCCATCCACGGCGCCTGCGTCAGGAAGCGCTGGGCGGCGTTGAGCATGCTGCCCCAGGACGGCGCCGGTGGCTGCTGGCCGAGGCCGAGGAATGATAGCGCGGCTTCAGCAATGATCGCTGCCGCGATCGAGAGCGTCGCCTGCACCAATAAGGCGGGCAGTATGTTCGGCAGGATGTGAGCCAGCGCGATCCGCCAGGGCGGATTGCCGAGCGCGCGCGCAGCTTCGACATAGTCCTCTGCCTTGACGCTCAGCACCTGGCCGCGCGTCAGCCGGATGAAGATCGGCGTTGCCGAGATGCCGATCGCGATCATGGCGTTGCCGAGGCTCGGCCCCAGGAACGCGGCTAGCGCAATGGCGAGGATCAGGAACGGGCAGGCCAGCATGGCATCGGTGATCCGGCTGATCAGCGCGTCGGCAAAGCCGCCGCGATAGCCTGCGAGCAGGCCCAGCGGAACGCCGATCCCGAGCGCAATGGTGACCGAGATCAGGCCGGCGAGCAGCGAGGCCCGGGCGCCGTAGACGACGCGGCTGAGGATATCGCGGCCGAGCTCGTCGGTGCCGAACCAGTGCAGCGCGGTGGGCGGCTTGCGGACCTGGCTCCAGCTCGTCGTGATCGGGTCATAGGGCACGATCAGGGGCGCGAGCACCGCAAGCGCAATGAAGGCGCAGAGCACGACGAGGCCTGCCACCGCGGCCTTGCGCTTGAACAGGCGGCGCCGCGCCCGGCGCGCCGGACTGTCCAGCTCGCTAGCGTCAGTGGCGGGGTTCGCAGCTAGCGCGGCGTCGGTCATGGCCTAGCCCCTCAGCCGCGGATTGACGAGGATGTAGGCGATATCGGCGATCAGATTGAGTGTGATGTAAATCGTTGCCGTCACCAGGACGACGCCCTGCACGACGGCGTAGTCGCGGTTGAAGACGGCGTCGACGATCAGCTTGCCGAAGCCGGGAATCGAGAAGATCTGTTCGGTCAAAACGGCGCCTGACAGCAGCGTGCCGAGCTCGAGTGCGCCGAGCGTGATCACGGGCGTCAGCGCGTTGCGCATGGCGTGCTTGAGGATCACCGAGCGTTCCCAGAGCCCCTTGGCGCGCGCGGTACGGACATAGTCGCTCTCCAGCACCTGCAGCATGGCGCTGCGGGTGTGCCGCATCAGTACCGCGGCGATCGCGTTGCCGAGCACGAAGGCGGGCATGATGGTGGCTGCAAGGCTCGCGCGCCAGTCTTCTGTAAGCGGCACATAGCCGGACGCCGGCAGCCAGCCGAGCTTGATCGAAAACAGGAAGATCAACATGATGCCGAGCCAGAAGTTCGGCGTCGAAATTCCCCACAATGCGAACAGGTTCGCGCCCCAGTCCCAGGCCGTGCCCTTCTTCACCGCGGAAATGATACCTGCGGGAATGCCGATGAAGAAGGCGATCAGGATCGCCATGGAGGCAAGCTGCAACGTTACGGGCAGCTTCTGTGCGATCAGTTCGCGCACCGGCACCTTGATGCGCAGGGATTCGCCGAAATTGCCGACCAGCACGCCCTTGATCCAATAGACGTATTGCACCGGCAGCGGCTGGTCGAGCCGGTATTGCTTCCGGATCTGTTCGATCACGGCCGGATCGCGCTCTTCGCCCGCCATCACCAGCGCGGGGTCCCCCGGCAGCAATTGCTGCAGGGAGAAGATCAGGATCGACACGAAGAACAGTGTCGGCACGATCTGCGCAAGGCGGCGGGCGAGGAAGTTCAGCATCCTTTCGGCGTCACTTTAGCTTGAGACCGGTCACGCGCACGAGGCCGTCGGGCATCAGCTTGTAGCCCTCGAGCTTGGTGCTGTGCGCGATGATGATGCGGCGATGGTAAATGTAGAGGATGGCCTGCTCGTCGAGCTCCAGCTTGGCCAGCTTCTGGTAGATCGCCTTGCGCTGGGCCTGATCCGAGGTGAGGCGCGCATCGTCGAGCGCCTTGTCGGCGTCGGCGTTGGCCCAGGCGCTGTAGTTCTGCGGTGCATCCTTGTGCAGGAACACATAGGAATTGCCGTCCGGATCGATGCGGCCGCTCCAGGCCAGCATATAGGCCTGGTATTCGCCGGCTTCCGCCTGCTTCAGCGAGGTCGCGAATTCGGTGACGCGGATCTTCATGTCGAAGCCGGCCTCGGCCGCCATCGACTGGATCACCTGGGCCACCGCCTCGGTCTCCGCGCCCTTCGGCACCATGAAATCGACCGCGATCGGCGCGGTGACGCCGGCCTCCTTCAGTAGCGCCTTCGCCTTGGCGACGTCACGACCATGGATCGGGAACGAGCCCTGGTAGTAGGGATGATCCGGATTGACCCATTGGTTGCCCGGCTTGAACTCGCCATTGAACACGACCTGGTTGATCGCCTCGCGATCGATCGCCCAGTCGAGCGCCTGCCGCACCTTCGCGGACTGGCTGAGCGGACCCTTGGCCTTGTCCTTGCCGATGTTGAGCGTGACGCCCTGATAGCCGAGCTCGATGGCGGTCGCGACCTTCAGCCGTGAGTCCGCGCGCACCTCCTTCAGATCGGTGGCAAGCACGCGCTCGATCAGGTCGAGGCCGCCGGACTTGAGATTGGCGAGGCGCACGGTGGCATCGACGATCGGTTGGAACACGATTCGATCGATGAAGATATTGTCCTTGTTCCAATAGTCGGTGAATTTCTCGAACACGATGCGGTCCTGCTGCACGCGCTCGACGAATTTGTAGGGGCCCGCGCAGACCGGACGCAGGCCGAATTTGTCACCGGCTTCCTTGGCCGCTTTCGGCGACACCATCATTCCTGCGCGGTCGGTGAGCTGGGCCAGCAGCGGCGAGAACGGCGCCTTCAGCACCAGCTTGACGGTGAGGGGATCGACGACCTCGACGCGGTCGACCGAGGCGAGCTCGGGCTTGCGGAACGAGCCAGGGAAGGTGAGGTGCCGCTCTATCGAGAATTTGGCGGCCTCCGCGTCGAACGGCTCGCCGTCGTGGAATTTCACGCCGGGCCGGAGCTTGATGACGAGGGCCTTGCCGTCGTCAGCCGTTTCGCTCGAGAGCGCCAGCTGCGGCACGATGTTGAGCTTCTCGTCGATGTCGAACAGCTTGTCGCAGAACGAGGAGAACACGATGCGGCCGACATAGGTGCGCGCCATGGTCGGATCGAGGATATCAGGATCCTCCGCGAGGCCGATGCGCAGCGTGGTCTGGGCTTGCGCGGCTCCCAGCGACAGCAGGAGGGTGGCGGTGGTTGCGGCCAGGCGAAACATCTTCATCGGACAATCCCCATTGCTTCGTCTACGTCGTCGTTGGCGTTGCATTCTTTATACCAACCCCGGAGGCGGTTGCGCCTTCCGTCTTTCGGCTGAAGGCTGCGACCAATTTCGCCAGTGAGGGCGAGAAGCCGCTGGCCGCGGGCAGGATGGCGTCGGCGGATGGCAGTTCGGCGGTGCGGTGACAGGCCGTCGCGTGGCCGGCGTCGTCAGCGACAAGTTCCGGCACCTCGCTGCGGCAGCGGTCGATCACGAACGGGCAGCGGGTATGGAAACGGCAGCCGGACGGTGGATTGAGCGCGCTCGGGATCTCGCCCTGAAGCACGATCGTGCTGCGTTTGGCGTGCGGTTGCGGCAGCGGGATCGCCGACAGCAGCGCCCGGCTATAGGGATGGCGCGGGGCGGCGAACAGTTGATCCGCCTCGGCCTCCTCGACGATGCAGCCGAGGTTCATCACGGCGACCCGGTCAGCGATGTGCTTGACCACCGCGAGGTCGTGCGAGACGAAGATATAGGCAAGCCCCAGCCGGTCCTGCAGCTCGCGCAGCAGATTGAGGATCTGCGAGCGGATCGAGACGTCGAGCGCTGACACCGGCTCATCGCAGATGATGAGCTTTGGCTCGACCGCAAGCGCGCGCGCAATCGCAATGCGCTGGCGCTGGCCTCCGGAGAATTCGTGCGGATAACGGCGTGCCAGCCGCGGTTCCAGTCCGACCAGCCGCAGCAGCTCGTCGACCCGTGCACGGCGCTGTGGTGCCGGTACAAGGTCATGCAGGGCCAGCGGCTCGGTCAGGATCTGGCCGACCGTCATGCGCGGGTTCAGCGAGGCGTAGGGGTCCTGGAAAATGATCTGGGCCTGGCGGCGAAATGCGCGCAGCGCAGGGGCGTCGAGGGAGAGCAGGTCGTGGCCTTCGAAACTGATGGCACCCGCGTCCGGCTCGATCAGCCGCAGTACCAGACGGCTGACCGTCGACTTGCCGCAACCGGACTCGCCGACGAGGGCGAGCGTCTTGCCGGCTTCGAGTGAGAAGCTGACACCGTCGACCGCTTTGACGAAGGCTTTTGGTCGGCCAAGCAGCGAACGCTGGGCGACGAAATGTTTGACCAGATTGTCGACCTCGAGCAGCGCCATCACGACACCAGCAGTTCGAGCGGGGCGCGGATGCAGCGCGAGAGATGTCCGGCCGTAACCTCGACGAGCGGCGGCAGGGCCGTCGTGCAGGCCTCCAGCACGAACGGGCAGCGCGCCGCGAAGCGGCAGCCCGCGGGCGGCCGCATCATGTTCGGCACCATGCCCTCGATGGTCGCGAGCTGTTCGGCGCGGTGATCGAGCCGCGGGATCGAGCCGAGCAGGCCGACGGTGTAAGGGTGCTGCGGGGAGGCGAACAGTTCGTCCACGGGCGCACGCTCGACGATCTCGCCTGCATACATCACCGCGACCTCGTCGCAGACCTCGGCGACGACACCGAGGTCGTGGGTGATCAGGATGATAGCCGCGCCGCTCGCCGCCTTCAGCTCACGCATCAGCTCGAGGATCTGGGCCTGCAGGGTGACGTCGAGCGCGGTGGTGGGCTCGTCAGCAATCAAGAGCCGGGGATCGCAGGCCAGCGCCATCGCGATCATCACGCGCTGGCGCATGCCGCCGGACAGCTTGTGCGGATATTCGTCGATGCGGCGCTCCGGCGAAGGGATGTGGACGCGACGCAGCAGCGTGATGGCCCGTTCGCGCGCGCTTTTCCGCGAGCCGCCGCGGTGGCGCAGGATCGTCTCGATGATCTGGTCGCCGATGGTGAAGCTCGGATTGAGCGAGGTCATCGGCTCCTGGAAGATCATCGCCAAGCGGTTGCCGCGCAGGTCGCGCAAGGTGTGGTCCGGCGCCTGCAGCAGGTCAAAGCCGTCGAAGCGGATCGCGCCGGTAACCTCGGCCGTTTGCTTGGGCAGCAGCCCCATGATCGCGAGCGAGGTGACGCTCTTCCCGCAGCCGGATTCGCCGACGAGGCCGAGCGTCGCGCCATTGGCGACGCTGAGGTCGACGCCGTCGACCGCATGGGTGATGCGGCCGTCGTCGCCGTGGAAACGGATGCGCAGGCCCTCGATCTCGATCAGCGGAGCCGTGCTCATGAGATTTTGGCGCGCGCGGCCGCGATGCTCGCGTCGATGACGCGGCGATCAGTGTTCCCCGCCGGATTTTGCCGCGTCGGCAGGGAGTCACGAAAATGAACCCAGAGCTCCTGACTGACCTGTTCCAGCCGCTCCAGCTCGGCAAGCGGATCAGGATGATCGTCGGCGCGCAAGTCGAGCGCGGACCAGTCTTCCTCGCCGTGGATCAGCAGCGCCGCCGATTGCTTGCCGCGCTTGTCGCCGCCCGCGGCTTCACCGGCGCGCATGGCGGTAAGCAGGCGGCGCGGAAAGGGCAGGCTGTCATTGGCGAGATAGGTCTTTGCGGTCTCGTCGAGCACGTCAGGCCCGGCCAGCATGTTGCCGGCCACGGAAAAGCCGCTGCCCGAGATATGCCCGCACCAGTCGGTGCAGTCGCCTCCCGTGTGAGCGGCGATAGCGCCGCTGGCGTCGATGATGTGGAGCTGCCGGCTCTCGCGGCCGTCGTCGCACGCGAGCAGGGCGGCGAGCACGTCATGCGCGTTCAGGCCCTCGCGCAGCAGCTTGACGCCGTCAATTCCGTAATAGGGATTAACGAAGGCCTGCGTTGCGATGGCGCCGAAGCCCGCGGCGATGAAAGGAACACGGGCGCCGACGGCGAAGAAGCGTGTCGCAACCGCGATGCCGAACTGGCCGGTGGCAGGGTCTCGGGCAATGATCGACCAGGTCATGGCGTATCCATCAGCGTATTTCTCAGCGTCCGGCCGCGTAGCCCTGCATGCCGCGCGGATTGGCGGCGGCACGCCGGCGCACGCCGACGCGTGAGGCTGCGGTGAGGCGGCCTTCGGACCAGTCGGGACCGATCTCGACGATATGCCCGCGCTCGCGCAGGTTCTCGATCGTCGCCTTCGGCACGCGGTTCTCGACCACGAGCACGCCGGGCCGCGCGGTGCGGGGCCAGAACGAGATCGGGAAATGCTCGGAATGCCAGGCCGGGGCATCGATCGCCTCCTGGAGATTGAGGTTGCAATGGACGTGGCGCAGGAAGAATTGCGTGATCCACTGATCCTGCTGATCGCCGCCGGGCGAACCCCAGGCTAGATACGGCTCGCCATCGCGCAGCGCCATGGTCGGCGACAGTGTCGTGCGCGGCCGCTTGCCCGGCGCGAGAGCGGCCGGATGATCTTCCTCGAGCCAGAACATCTGGGCGCGGCTGCCGAGGCAGAAGCCAAGCTCGGGAATGATCGGCGAGGACTGCAGCCAGCCGCCCGACGGCGTCGAGGACACCATGTTGCCGGCCTTGTCGATGATGTCGAAATGCACGGTGTCGCCGCGCACCTCGCCAAAGCGGCCGACCGTCGGTTCGCCTGCGCCGAGTGCGCCGACCGCCTCGCGCTGTCCTTCGGCACGGCGTAGTTTGACGACGCCACCAAAGCCTTCCACCGATCCGGGCAGGAATTCCAGCGAGGCCTTCTCGCTGATCAGCTTCCGCCGCTCGTTGTTGTAGCTATCCGACAGCAGCGTCGCGATCGGGATCTCGTTGAACTTGGGGTCGCCGTAAAACTTCTCGCGGTCGGCGAATGCAAGCTTGGCGCATTCGATCTGGTAATGGATGAACTCGGGTCCGGTCGGATCGAGTCCGTCGAGCGCAAAGCCCTTGAGAAGCGCGAGCTGCTGCAGGGTCACCGGTCCCTGGCTCCAGACTCCGGCCTTGCAGACGGTGTAGCGGCCGTAATCGTAGGTGAGAGGTGCCTCGACCGTCGGCTCCCATCGCGTCATATCGTCGGCGGAGAGCACGCCGCGATGCGGCGAGCCGCTGACGTCCATCACCTCCTGCGTGCGGCAGAATTTGTCGATGGCTTCCGCGACGAAACCCTGCGACCACGACTTTCGTGCGCGCTCGATCTCGGCGTCGCGGCCACCGCCGCCGCTCTCGGCTTCGCTCAGGATACGGGCGTAGGTCGCAGCCAGGGTCTTATTGGTGAACAGCGTGCCGGGCTTCGGCACCTCGCCATTCGGCAGATAGACCGCCGCGGACGTCGGCCAGTGATTCCTGAATAGCTGCTCGACCGTCTGGATGGTGGCGCAGGCGCGCTCGACCAGCGGATAGCCGTCGCGTGCATAGGAGATCGCGGGCTCCAGCACGTCGCGCAATCGCAGCGTGCCGTAGTCGCGCAGCAGCATCATCCAGGATTCGAAGGTGCCGGGAACGCAGGCCGCGAGGAGACCCGTGCCGGGCACCATATCGAGACCTTCGCTCTTGTAATGCGCGATGGTGGCACGCGCGGGCGCGGGCCCTTGGCCGCAGATCACCTCGGTGCGGCCGCGCTTGACGTCATGCACGATGATGGGCACATCGCCACCGGGGCCGTTGAGATGCGGCTCGACCACCTGAAGCGTGAACGCCGTGGCGACGCCGGCATCGAAAGCGTTGCCGCCCTTTTCCAGGATACCCATGCCGACGGCGGTCGCGATCCAATGGGTGGTGGCGACGACGCCAAAGGTGCCCTCGATCTCCGGGCGCGTCGTGAAGGGATCGGGATTGACGTTGCTGGCCATGGCGGTTGTTACCTTGTTGTCGGCGCGCAATTGATCACAGGCATCGCCGCGCCGCCAATGCACTACCAGCATGGCACGCGCGCGTCACGCTGGCACCGGCGCGGTGTTTACGGCGTGGCAGGCGACGCCGTCGATCAGTTCCGGAGCCTTTTGCCGGCACAGATCGAAGGCCAGGGGGCAGCGCGGATTGAACGCGCAGCCGGGCGGCGGATTGATCGGATTGGGGATCTCGCCCTTCACCGGAATGCGCTGGCGGCCGCTCATCGCGAGATCGGGCACGGCGCCGAGCAGCATCTTGGTATAGGGCATGCGGGGACGGGCAAACAGCTCGCGTCCCTCGGCGATCTCGACGATGCGGCCGAGATACATCACGCCGACGCGGCTGGCCATGTGACGAACCACGGCGAGGTTATGGCTGATGAACATGTAGGTCAGGCCGAACTTGTCCTGGAGGTCGCGCATCAAATTGAGGATCTGGGCCTGCACGGAGACATCAAGCGCCGAGGTCGGCTCGTCGCAAACGATGAATTCGGCATCCGAGGCAAGCGCCCGGGCGATAGCGATGCGCTGGCGCTGGCCGCCGGAGAACTCGTGCGGATATTTGAACCGGTCGTCCGGATGCAGGCCGACGAGGGTAAGGAGCTCGCCGACGCGGGCCTGGATGTCGCGCTCGCCCTGGATGAGGTCGAAGGCGCGGATCGGTTCGGAGATGATGGCGTCGACCTTGAAACGCGGATTGAGGCTCGCATAGGGATCCTGAAAGATCATCTGGATGCGGCGGCGCAGGCGCCGGCGTGCCGGGGCCTGTTTCGGATCGGTCATCGAGACGCCGTCGATCAGGACCTTGCCGGAGCTCGGCGGCAGCAGGCCGACGACCATCCGTGCCACCGTCGTCTTGCCGGAGCCGGATTCGCCGACCAGTGCGAACGTCTCGCCCTTCCTGATCTCGAAGGTGACGCCATCAACCGCCTTGAGAAACTCAAGGTGTCCGCCTTCGATAACGCGATTGAGCCAAGGCTTTGAGACGTCGAAGACGCGGCGAAGGTCTGTGGCCTGGACGAACGGCACGCTCATGCTGCGCTCTCCGCAGGCGCCGTGTCGTAGAGATGACAGGCAACCGATTGTGTGCCCTGGCGCAGCGGTTCGGGCCGATCGACCCGGCAACGGTCGAAGGCAGAGGCGCAGCGCGGATTGAAGGAGCAGCCGCGGGGAATGTTCGACAGCCGCGGCATGGAGCCGGGGATCTGCACCAGGCGCTTGTCCTTACCGGCGAGTGTCGGGATCGCGCCCATCAGGCCCTTTGCATATGGATGCAGCGGATTCTTCACGACGTCCTGCACCGGGCCGATTTCGGCGACGCGACCTGCATACATCACCGCCACGCGGTCCGAGGTTTCGGCAATCACGCCCATGTCGTGGGTCACGAGCATCACGGCGGTGCCGTGGTCCCGGCCCAGGCGCTTGATCAGCGAGATGATCTGGGCCTGCACGGAGACGTCGAGCGCGGTGGTCGGCTCGTCCGCGATGATCAGCTCGGGCTCGGCGCAGATCGCGAGCGCGATCACCACGCGCTGGCGCATGCCACCCGAGAATTCGTGAGGGTAGCCGTCGATGCGCTTCTCAGGCGCGGGGATGCCGACCTCCGCCAGGAGATCGATGGCGCGGCGGCGCGCGGCGGTTTCCGAGAGGTCGAGATGGGTGCGGATCGTCTCTACGATCTGGTCGCCGACCCGGTAGAGCGGATTCAGCGACGTCAGCGGATCCTGAAAGATCATGCCGATGCGCTTGCCCCGCACGCGGCGCATCTCTTCGGGCGGGAGATTGTCGATGCGCCGCCCCGACAGGAGAATCTCGCCTCCGGCGATGCGGCCGGGCGGATCGATCAGGCCAATCACGGCGAGGCCGGTGACAGATTTTCCGGCGCCGGATTCGCCGACCACGCCGAGCACCTCGCCCTTGGCAATGTCGAAGGAGACGCCGTCGATGGCGCGCAGCGTGCCTCGGCGGCTGGCGAACTCGACCTGAAGATTACGAACGGAGAGAACGGTGTCGGTCATGAGCGAAGCATGTTCATCGGAGCTTTGGATTGAGCGCGTCGCGCAGCCAGTCGCCGAGCAGGTTGATGGAGAGGATCAGGGCGGCGAGCGCAATCCCGGGGAAGGCGACGATCCACCATTCGCCGGCGAACAGATAATTGTTACCGATGCGGATGAGGGTGCCGAGCGATGGCATGGTGTCGGGCAGGCCGACACCAAGGAAGGACAACGTCGCCTCGGTAATGATGGCGAGCGCGAGGTTGATCGTTGCGATGACCAGGACCGGGCCCATGGTGTTCGGCAGAACGTGCCGCAGCATGATCTTGGGAGCGGGAAGGCCGATCAGTCGCGCGGCGGCCACATAG
>JAEWBW010000271.1 GCA_023390955.1 Pseudomonadota bacterium | reverse complement strand
ACCCATAACCACAGGGAGTGGTTTGGCGAAGGCTCGTCGTTCGGGACTATGACCGCCGATATCGATGGATCACGCGGTATGGGTCCCGGCGTCCGCCGGGACGACGGCGAGAGTTTGGCGGCACTCGGCCGCCAAACAGACAGCCCTACTCCGCCGCGTCGCGCATCTCGGCGCGTTCGGCCCTTGCCGCGCAGAACTTGAACTCCGGGATCTTGCCGAAGGGGTCGCGCGCGGGGTTGGTGAGGAGGTTGGCGGCGGCTTCCGCGTAGCAGAACGGCATGAACACCATGTTCTCCGGCACGTCGCGGTCGGAACGGACCTTGACCTCGACCGCGCCGCGGCGGGTCTCCAGCCGGATGAAATCGCCGAGCGCAAGCTTCTTCTTGCGCATGTCCTTCGGGTTCATGAAGGCGACCGCCTCGGGCTCGATCTGGTCGAGCACCTGGGCACGGCGGGTCATCGATCCCGTGTGCCAGTGCTCCAGCACGCGACCGGTCGAGAGCACCATCGGGTATTCGTCGTCGGGCACTTCATCCGGCGGGATGACTTTGGCCGGCACGATCTTGCCGCGGCCGCTCGCGGTCGGGAAGCCCGTGGTGAAGATGATCTCGTTGCCGGGCTGGTCGGGACCGTCGACCGGATAGGTCACGGCGCCTTCGCGCACCAGACGCTCCCAGGTGATGTTCTTGAGCGACGGCATCAGCTGCGCCATCTCGGTGAAGACATCGCCGGGGCCGGCGTAATTCCACGGCAGCCCCATCCGCTTGCCGATCTCCTGGATGATCCAGAGATCCTGCCGCGCATCGCCCGGCGGCTTGATTACCTGGCGCGCGAGCTGGACGCGGCGATCAGTGTTGGTGAAGGAGCCTTCCTTCTCGGCGAACGCCGAGGCCGGCAGGATGACGTCGGCGTGGAAGGCGGTCTCCGTCACGAAGAGATCCTGCACCACGAGATGGTCGAGCATCGCGAGCGCTTCGCGCGCGTGCTGCAGATCGGGATCGGACATCGCGGGGTTTTCACCCTCGATATACATGCCCTTGATCGTGCCGGCATGGATCGCGTTCATGATCTCGACCACGGTCAGGCCGCGGACGGGATCGAGATCCTGGTCCCACAGCTTCTCGAAGCTGCTGCGCAGATCGTCGCGGCTGACCGGCTGGTAGTCGGGCAGGAACATCGGGATCAGGCCGGCGTCGGAAGCGCCCTGCACGTTGTTCTGGCCGCGCAGCGGATGCAGGCCCGTGCCGGGACGGCCGATCTGGCCCGTGATCAGCGCGAGCGCGATCAGGCAGCGCGCATTGTCGGTGCCGTGAATGTGCTGGCTGATGCCCATGCCCCAGAAGATGATCGAGGACTTTGCGCGCGCGTAGGTCCGCGCCACCTCGCGCAGCGTCTGCGCCGGGATGCCGCAGATCGCTTCCATCTTCTCCGGCGTGAACTCCTGGATCTTCTCCTTGAGCTCGTCAAAGCCCTCGGTGTAGCCGGCGATGTACTGGTCGTCGGTCAGGCCTTCGGTGATGATCGTGTTGATCATCGCGTTCAGCATGGCGACGTCGGAGCCCGGCTTGAACTGCAGGTGCTTGGTCGCGTGACGCGACAGCGTCTGCCGGCGCGGGTCCATCACGAACAGCTTTGCGCCGTTCTTCTTCACCGCATTCTTGATGAAGGTCGCGGCGACCGGATGATTGACGGTCGGGTTGGCACCGATCACGATGATGACTTCAGCGTCGCCGGCGGCGGCGAACGGCGCCGACACCGCGCCCGAGCTCACGCCTTCGAACAGCGCGGCCACGGATGAGGCGTGGCACAGCCGCGTGCAATGATCGACGTTGTTGGAGCCGAAGCCGGTGCGCACCAGCTTCTGGAACAGATAGGCCTCTTCGTTCGAGCCCTTGGCCGATCCGAAGCCGGCCAGCGCCTTCACACCGTCATTGTCGCGGATCTTGACGAGACCCTTGGCGGCGATGTCGAGCGCCTCTTCCCAGCTCGCTTCACGGAAATGCGTGAAGGGATTGGCCGGATCGACCTGGTCCCGGGCGTCCTTCTTCGCATTCGGCAGCCGCACCAGCGGCTTGGTGATGCGATGCGGATGATGGATGTAGTCGAAACCGAAGCGGCCCTTGACGCACAGGCGATTGTGATTGGCCGGGCCGTCGCGGCCCTCGGCGTAGATCACCTTCTCGTCCTTGACCTCGTAGGTCACCTGGCAGCCAACGCCGCAGAACGGGCAGAGCGAGTCGACCTTTCGGTCGGCATAGGTGACGCGGGTCTGCTTCTCGTCGAGCATCACGGCCGGCATCAGCGCACCGGTCGGGCAGGCCTGCACGCATTCGCCGCAGGCAACGCAGGTGGACTCGCCCATGGGATCGTCGAAGTCGAACACGATCTTGGACTCGTGATTGCGATAGGCCATGCCGATGACGTCATTGACCTGGACCTCGCGGCAGGCGCGCACGCACAGGCCGCACTGGATGCAGGCGTCCAGATTGACGCGCATCGCCGGATGGCTCGCATCCGTGTTCCAACGCTCGGCAGCGGGGAAGCGGCTCTCGGTGACGCCGGTGGCATCGGCCCAGTGCCAGAACTTCGAATCCGGATCGTGCGAGGTCTCGCGCGCCGGCTGGTCGGCGACCAGCAGCTCCATCACCATCTTTTGCGCGGCGGTCGCACGCGCGGATTCGGTCTTCACCTTCATGCCGACCGACGGCGTGCGCTTGCACGAAGCGGCGAGCACGCGCTCGCCCTCGATCTCCACCATGCAGGCGCGGCAATTGCCGTCGGGACGGTAGTCAGGCGCGGGTGAATAGCAGAGATGCGGGATGTCCCGGCCTTGGCGCTTGGCGACTTGCCAGATGGTCTCGCCGGGCTTGGCCTCGACCTGCTTGCCGTCGAGCTCGAACGTAATCTTGGTCATTCGGCCGCTTCCTTGAACTCGTCAGCGAAATATTTGATCACCGATGTGAGCGGGTTGGAGGCTGCCTGCCCGAGCCCGCAAATCGAGGCATCGCGCATCGCCTGGCTCAATTCGTCCAGCAACGCGCGGTTCCAGACCGGCTTCTGCATCAACAACGCCGCCTTCTGGGTTCCGACGCGGCACGGCGTGCACTGGCCGCAGCTCTCGTCCTCGAAGAACTTCATCAGGTTCAGCGCGGCTTCGCGCACGCTGTCCTTGTGCGACAGGACCACGACCGCGGCCGAGCCGATGAAGCAGCCGTATTTCTCCAGCGTGCCGAAGTCGAGCGGGATGTCGTCCATCGACGCCGGCAGGATGCCGCCGGACGCGCCGCCCGGCAGGTAGGCGTAGAAGTGATGGCCATCGGCCATGCCGCCGCAATATTCGTCGATCAGCTCACGGATGGTGATGCCGGCCGGCGCGAGTTTCATGCCCGGGTTCTTGACGCGGCCGGAGACCGAGAAGCTGCGCAGGCCATGACGCTCGTTGCGGCCATGCCCTTTCCACCAGTCGGCGCCCTTCTCGACAATGTCGCGCACCCACCACAATGTCTCGATGTTGTTGATCAGCGTCGGCAGGCCGAACAGGCCGACCTGGAACGGATAAGGCGGCTTGTGCCGCGGCAGACCACGCTTGCCCTCGATGCTTTCGAGCAGCGCGGATTCCTCGCCGCAGATATAGGCACCGGCGCCGCGACGCATGTGCAGCGTCGGACCTCCCGGCGGAAGCTTTGCGATCTCGTGCTCGAGAATCTCGCGCGCCGCCGGATATTCATCGCGCAAATAGATGTAGACATCGGACGCCTGCACGACGTGTGCGCCGATCAACATGCCCTCCAGGAAGCGGTGCGGATCGGTTTCGAGATAGATGCGGTCCTTGAACGTGCCGGGCTCACCCTCGTCGCCGTTGATCGCCATCAGGCGCGGGCCAGGTTCGCCCAGTACCGCGCGCCATTTTCGTCCGGTCGGGAAACCGGCGCCGCCAAGGCCGCGCAGCGAGGCGCCATCGAGCGCGTTCAGCAAATCGTCCTTCGACAGTTCGCCGGAGCGCAGGCGATTGAGCAGCTTGTAGCCGCCATCCGCGACATAGGAATCGTAGCCGACGTATTTGGGCGGATGCGCGTGGGTGTCGCCGGCCTTCGCCGCTGCCAGCACGTTGCCGACGGTGGCGTGGTCAACGAAATTGTGTCCGACTTCGGCAGCGGGCGCGGTATCGCAGCGGCCGACGCAGGGCGCGCGCACGACGCGAATACCCGGACCGGATGCGCGCTGCAGATCCTCCAGCAATTGCTCGGCGCCCATCATCGCGCAGGTGATGGAGTCACAAACCCGGATGGTGAGCGGTGCGATGTCAGGCTCGCCCTCCTTCACCACGTCGAAATGCGCATAGAAGGTCGCGGTCTCGAACACTTCGGCGAAGGCGAGCTTCATCTCGTCGGCGAGAGCGGCCAGATGCGCGGCCGAGATCTGGTGATATTTGTCCTGGATCAGATGCAGATGTTCGATCAGGAGATCACGTCGCCGCGGCAGATCGCCGAGCAGCTGCTCGATCTCGTGGGCGGCCGTCGGATCGACCTGACGGCCCTTGGGCGTCGCCTTGGCGCGCCGACGTCCCTCCCCGGGGTGTTCGAACGGGTGGACCTTGTGCACGTCATCATGGCTCATCGAATCGTCTCGGCCTTGTCTTTTAGAACCACTCCAAGTGTAGTCACTGGCATGCCAGATGCCAAGTAAATTATCGTTCTCACGGAAGGAGTTAAGCGCAAATGTAGGGGGCGACCCTGGATCGCTGCCTGGACACGACAATTGCGTTCGTCCAACGCGCCAACTGTCAGAACGAAGCCTGAATCGATCCCGAGATCAATAAAGGTATCCTATGCTGCGATAGCGAAATCGTATCGATACCGAGCTCCGGAGCATGCAGGCGACCCTCCATGCCCCGTCGCTTGCCGGGTCAGGTCTTGCTCATGCACTCTTCGATGTAGAACCAGCGGTCGTCGCCGGCGAGTCCCTTGGCCTTCACGTCCTTGCGGCATTCCTTGAGCTTGCCCTTGTTGGCGCTCCACTTGGCCTTCATGTCCTTCAGCTTCTGCCCGGTCAGCTTGATCTTGCCGGGCTTGGCCTCGGTCGTGGCAGGCGTTGCCGCCGGTGCCGCGGTCTGCGCGGATGCGGATTGCAGTGCGCCGGCGACGAGCAGCATGGCGGCGACACAAACGAGTTTGCGAACCATCGATATTCCCCCAGGGATTTTTGTCTTGAAACAATCGAGA
>JAEWBW010000169.1 GCA_023390955.1 Pseudomonadota bacterium | reverse complement strand
GACATAACTCTTGTCGAACACGTTGTTCACGTTGAGAGCCGCGCTCAGACCCTTCCATTGAGGGAATCCCATTCCGAAATCGTAGGAGAGGGCCGCATCGAATGTCGTGCTGGCCGGCACCACATTGGCTGGCACCGAGACGCCCGCCACGATGGTCGGCACGGTGAGGTTGTTGGCATTGGTCGTGTAGACGTCGTGAATGTAGCGGACGCCACCACCGAAGCCAAAGCCGGCAACCGGGCCCGTCTCCACCAGATAATTGGCCCACAGCGAGGCCGTATGCATCGGCACGTTGGCGAGGCGCTTGCCGTAGTTGACGTCCTGGATCGCATTGATCCGGTTGTCGAGGTAGGTGTATTGGCCGCGCAGGCTGAGACCGGGCAGTGGGCTGCCGACGACGGATCCTTCGAAGCCGCGGGACCAGACCTCGCCGACCTGAGCCGTCGTGTTGGCCGGAATACCGGGGCCGGCAATCGTCGTTGCGACGTTCTGCTGCTTCAGGTCGTAGACCGCGGCTGTGAACATCAAATTGTAGCCGACCGGCTGGTACTTCACGCCTGCCTCGTACTGCTCGCCGGTCGTCGGCTTGTACGGCTGGCCGTTGAGCAGCGATCCAACGAGGGTCGGCTGGAACGACGTCGAATAGCTGACATAGGGTGCTACGCCGATGTCGAAATTGTAGATCGCCCCGAGGCGCCCGGTGGCCTTCTCGTCGTTGTTGAGAGTGCGCAGGCCGGTGTTCTGCGCCAGCGTATTGCCTTCCGCCCAGTCATAGCGAAAGCCGCCGAGCACGGTGAGGCGTCCGAGCTTGGCTTCGTCCTGCACATAGAGACCGCGTTGCTGCAGGCGCTGGTCCAAATTCTGGAATATGCCGGCCGGAACGGCAATGTTCTGGGTGTAGTTCGGCGCCAGGATGTCGAGCGTATTGGTCGGAGCGAAGCGCGCAAGATTGTTGAAGCTGAAATATTGGTAGTCGAGACCGGCCAGCACCGTGTGCTGCAGCGGTCCCATACTGAATTTCGCCTGAAGCTGGTTATCGGCAGCGAAGGTGTTGAGATTCTCGTTGGTCGAGAAGTAGCTGCGCGTAATGGTGCGGCCGTCCACCAAACGGAGCGTGGGACCGGCTCCGGTCGTGGTGAAGCCGCCCGGCTGCACTTCGACATAGTTGAGTTCGTTGTGCAGATATCGCACGTTCTGACGCACCGTGAAGATTTCGTCGAAGCGGTGCTCGAACTCGTAACCCGCGGTCGCTTGCTTGTATTTCAGGCTCTCATAGTTGAGGTCGCCGCCGAAGAAGTTCCTCGGGATTTGTCCGTAGGTGCCTGGCACGAGCGTGCCCTGGATCGGCAGCAGCGCAAAGGCTCCGCCCTTGGGGTCCTGCCGGTAGCTGGTCAGGAAGGTGATGGTGGTGTCGATGTCGGGGCGCCACGTCCAGGCCGGCGCGATCGAGAACCTCTGCTCGCCGATATTGTCGACCTGGGTGTTGGCATTCAACCCGATGCCGGTGATGCGGTACAGCAGCGTCTTATCCTTGTCGACGGGACCGCCGACGTCGAAAGCTCCCTGGATCCGGTCGAACGAACCGGTCTGCACCGAGACCTCGCCGAAGGGGTTTTCGGTGGGGCGCTTGCTGACGAGGTTGAGGATGCCTCCCGGGGACGCCGCTCCGTACAGGATCGAAGCAGGTCCGGTAATGACCTCGGCGCGCTCGATCAGATAGGGATCAATACGGGGCGTGCCGAACGGGCCGCCCTGCAAGCGCAGCCCATCCAGATAGGTCTCGACCGCAAAGCCGCGAGCGTTGACAGGCTGGAAGCGAAAGTCCGTGTCATTGCTGAAATAGATGCCGGGCGCGTAACGCAGGAGGTCGCGGATACTCTGCGCGCGCCGCACGTCCATTTCGTCGCGGGTGATCACGGCGACGGAAGCCGGTGTCGACATCACCGGTGAATCCGTCTTGGTTGCGCCGGAGGCGCGGCTGGCAACGAAACCGTTGGTGCCCGCATTCACGCGCGCTGCTGTTCCGACCAGCGGCGACGGGGCTGCCTGCTGTGCCGCACGATTGGCCTGCTGGGCGGACCGCGTGGTGTCGCGTCGCGCCGACGTCGTGCGCCTCGGCTGCGCCGTGCGCTGGGCGCGTTGTGACGGTGCATCGACCGTGACGGCGGGCAGGGTATTGGCGCCTGACTGCGGGGCCGTTTGTGCCATCGACGGTGAAACCGTCAGCAGGCAACCCAATGCGAGTGCGCTCGCTGTCCCTCTCAAAGCATTCGATCGTGAACAATAAATCGTGCAGCCGCGCAATGCGTTTGCGTATTCCATGTCAGTGCCCCATTCGACGAACATCGCGTCGACGGGATGATCTTCCTGACCTCACGCGACATTCGCACCCGCGTGTTTTTTATGATGCTGTGAGAATGCGGGTCGAGGCGTCGTAATTTGAATCGCTCAAATCGCAGAAGCTGGAATGATTCTTAGAGGGCTTTGAATATGCGCACCAACCATTTGACGAATTTACAAATTGGTAGGCCGGTTTTCAGCATGACAGTTTTGCTGCATGTTTCCGTCGTGCAGATTGGTGCGTCATCTGTGCTGAATCAGACACACAAATCGTCGAGGGACGAACCGGGAGATCTGAGTCCATCGCAGCCGAGCAGATGAGTTCGCGCGCTAGATCTCGATTTCCGTGCCGAACTCCACGACCTGTCTCGCCGGCACGCCGAAGAACGCCGCAGAACGCTCGGCGTTGCGTTGCAGGAAAGCGAAGACGCTTTCGCGCCAGACCCACATGCCCGGGACGTCCTCGCTCGGGATAATGGTCTCGCGGCCGACATAATAGGTGATGTCGGAGAGGTCGATGCCGGGCAGCTTGCCCTGGCGGCAGGCGAGCTTGAGCCCCTCGTAGATGGTCGGATTCTGCATGAAGCCGTAATGCAGGATCACCCGTGTGATGCCCGGAACGATCTCGATCACCTCGGCGCGCTCGTCCTCGGCGATGTGAGGCGATTCCGCGATCAGCACCGTGACCAGTATCACACGCTCATGCAGGACGTGGTTGTGCTTGACGAATTGCGTGAGCGCGAGCGGCACGCCGTTCGGCGCCGAGGCCAGATAGACCGCGGTCCCCGGCAGCCTGGAGCGGCACTTGTTCACCGCGGTCTCGATCAGGTCTTCCTCGGGCTGGCGCAGCCGTCCGCGGGCGCGCTCGACCAGCCGGACGCCCGCGCGCCAGGTCAACATCAGGAACGCGACGATTCCGGCGAGCAGTAGCGGAAACCAGCCGCCCTCGAACAGCTTTGTCGAGTTGGCCGCGAAGAAGATGCAATCGATGACGAAGAAGAAGCCGTTCACGCCGATCACCAGCCACGGTGAATAGCCCCACTGGATCGCGACGAGCGCGGCCAGCAGCGTCGTGATCGCCATCAGCAGCGACACCGCGATGCCATAGGCGCCGGCGAGCGCCTCCGACGTGCCGAACGACACGACGGCGCCGAGCGTTGCCGCGGCCAGCATCCAGTTCACCAGCGGTACATAGATCTGGCCCATGGCGTCGCTCGTGGTGTGGCGGATCTGCATGCGCGGCAGGAAGCCGAGCTGGATCGACTGCTGCGTCAGCGAGAACACGCCCGAAATGATCGCCTGCGAGGCGATGACGGTTGCCAGCGTCGAGAACGCGACGAGTGGGTAGTGCAGGGCATCCGGGCACAGCTGATAGAACGGATTTTCGATCGCGGTCGGATCGGCGATGAGCGTTGCGGCCTGGCCGAAATAGTTCAGCACCAGCGCGGGCAGGCAGACGGCGAACCAGGCGAGACGGATCGGGAAGCGGCCGAAATGCCCCATGTCGGCATACATGGCCTCGCCACCGGTCACGGCGAGGAAGGCCGCGCCGAGGATCGCGAAGGAGATGTGAAAGTTCTGGTGGACCAGGAAGTCGAAGGCATAGAACGGGCTGAGCGCCACCAGCACCTGCGGCGCCTTGACAATGCCGTGGATGCCGAGCGCTGCGAGCACCACGAACCAGGCGAGCATCACCGGGCCGAAGATGCGGCCGATGAAGCCCGCGCCGTGCTTCTGCATCATGAAGAGGCCGACAAGGATGGCGATGGTGACAGGCACCACGATCGGCTCGAGCGAGGGCGCATCCACCTTGAGGCCTTCGATGGCTGACAGCACCGAGATTGCCGGCGTGATCGCGCCGTCGCCATAGAGCAGCGCAGCGCCGACGAGGCCGACGATGAGGAGGTGCGCGCGCCAGGTGCCGGGAGCGGCATTGCGCGCATGCAGCAGCGCGAGCAGGGCGACGATGCCGCCTTCGCCGCGATTGTCGGCGCGCAGGATCAGCAGCGCATATTTGAGCGAGATGATGAGGAGCAACGCCCACAGGATCAGCGAGGCCACGCCGAGCACTGCGTCATGGCTCAGTGTCCCGCCATGGGCCGCGGCCTTAGAGGCTTCCTTGAGGGCATAGAGGGGACTGGTGCCGATATCGCCATAGACGACGCCAAGGGCGCCCATGGTCATGGCGATCGGCAGGGGATTGGTGGGAGGGTGATGACCGGTAGCGACCGCGGGCGTACTGGACAAGGGTGGACCCCCCTGATGGCGACGCGCCCGCCGGATCATCCGAGGGGCGCGATCGAAGCTCCAGTCTGCGACGGGACGTCGCAAAACGCCATGGTGTTTATTTCATGCGCGACGGGGAAGCCCGCGCAGGACCTGCAATCCAGAGTTGACTACGGGGTGCGGTCAGCTGTGACCAGGCGAGCGGTGCGGACGTCGGCCTTGGTTCCGGCGCGGCGCAGGCAGGACGATTCGAAATTCGGCCAGGCCTGCTGCGAGCAGTCCCTGCCGATGGTCTTGATGTCGAGGCGATCGCTCTTGGCGAGCGGCTGCGGGACGCTGGCTTCAACGGTCGGAGCAAAGCCGGGCAGAATGGTCAGGGCTGCGGCGATGAAGGCGGCGAGAGCGATCGCTGAAAGCGTCTTGATCATCTGGACTGTCCCCTGTGATGCGGCCGCTACGCCCGATGTGCGGCCCGTCAATTCGTTGGGTGGAGTAGTAACCATGGCCAGTTTCCGGACGTCTTCGCCGAACCGGGAAATGGTTTCGTCTCCCGGCGGCTTTGTTTCGTGGCTGCCCTGAGGACGAAACAATCGGGGGGATTCCGACAGGCCGGGCAGCAAATAGGACAGGGAACCAGCCGCTTGCCGGGCCGGGCCGGGCGCGGTAGGAGGAGGCCATGCCGCGTATTGCCTTTTATCCGGGTTCCTTCGACCCCATCACCAACGGCCACCTCGACGTGGTCCGGCACAGTGTCCCGCTCTGCGACAAGCTCGTGGTCGGCATAGGCGTCCATCCCGGCAAAAAGCCGCTGTTCTCCACGGAGGAGCGGCTGAAAATGCTCGAGGACGTCTGTGGACCGATCGCCAGCGCAGCCGGCTGCGCGCTTGAAACGACCACTTTCGACGATCTCACGGTCACGGCGGCGCAGCGGGTTGGCGCGACGATCATGATCCGTGGCCTGCGCAACGGCACCGATCTCGACTACGAAATGCAGCTCGCCGGAATGAACGGGGCTATGGCGCCCGGGGTGCATACCGTTTTCCTGCCGGCATCCCCGGCCGTCAGCCCGATCACCGCCACACTGGTGCGCCAGATCGCTGGCATGGGCGGCGATGTCTCGGCGTTCGTGCCGCCGGCCGTTGCTGCGCAACTCAAGGCAAAGTTCGCCCGTTAACGGCGTCTCGTCCGTTTCATCCGACCTCAGGCTTCCCTGACCTCAAGCTCCTTGGAGTTTTCATGATCCGCATTCTCGCAATCCTTGCCGCGCTGATCTGCGCGGTCCCGGCGGTCGCCCAGCAGCTTCCGGCCGGCCTCGACAAGGCCAACGCGATCGTCATCGACACCACCAAGGGCCGCATCGTCATCAAGCTGCGCAATGACCTGGCGCCGCAGCATGCCGAGCGCATCAAGCTGCTCGCCCGCGAAGGCTATTACAACAACGTGCCGTTCCACCGCGTCATCGAAGGCTTCATGGCGCAGACCGGCGACGGCGCGAAGTTCAACGGCACCGGCGGCTCGAAATACCCCAACCTGCCGGCTGAATTCTCCAACGTGCCGTACAAGCGCGGCATCGTCGGCATGGCGCGGACCAGCGATCCGAACTCGGCGAATTCGCAGTTCTTCATCATGTTCGCCGACGGCTCCTCGCTCAACGGCAAGTACACGGTGATCGGCGAAGTCGTGCAGGGCATGGA
>JAEWBW010000163.1 GCA_023390955.1 Pseudomonadota bacterium | reverse complement strand
CATTCGAGCTCTGAGGTCGCGGGGAGGCTTATTAAGCGATGAAACAGCGGAAGGATGCAGCCCTCCGATGGCTGTGGTTTTCGCTGGCGGCCTCAATCATTGCTCCGGCGCTGGTGTTCGCATTTGCGGCATACTCCGCTTACCAGGATGCATTCGAGCTGGCAGACGAACGAATTGAACGCAGTTTGGAGGTATCGGCTGAGCAGGCGCTTCGAGTGTTTCGCTCGATCGATATAACTCTCGACAGTATTGATCAGATCACTCGCGACAAGACTGACGCGACAATTAAGGAGTCCGGGGCCGAGCTGAGTGAGCGCTTGAAGCAATTCGCGCACGGATTCCCGGACATCAGTTCGATTTGGGTGCTCGACCGAAATGGCGATGCATTGCTCTCGTCTCTCTTTTTTCCAGTTCCGGCTGCCTTCAACTCACCCGAAAGATCTCACCTGAAGGCCGAGTTGGCTCAAGGCGAGGAAGCTCACATTGGGCGCGTAGTCAAGATTGCTCTGACCGGCGCGATCTTATTTCCCGTCAGCAAACGACGGTACGATAACTCGGGTTCTTTCAACGGCTACGCGCTAATCTCTGTCTTGCCCACCGCGTTTGAAAATCTCTACGCAACCTTGCGCGGTAGCTCGAGCGCCAGCTTTGCCCTGATTAGAGTGGATGGTGCTGTTCTCGCTCGACACCCAGTCGCGGCTCATCCTGGCATCGTGCTGGATGAGGCGAGTGGGTTTGGTCGGTTGATCAAAAGCAGTCCGGGAGGAGGGCGATACACAACGATTTCGAATGTAGACGGACTCGAGCGCCGCTTCGCGGTCAGAAAATTGGTTGGACTGCCGCTATATGTTTCTTCCAGCATGGAAACGTCCGAGATCAGGTCGGCATGGCTCCGACAAGTAGGCGGCTACCTCGCCATCGGCGCGCCCGCGCTCGCTCTGGTGTGTTTCTTCATTGTTCTGACGATCCGGCGGACGGCGGCTTTCTACGCCGAGGTGGAACTCCGGGAAACCTTGGAGCAGAAAATGCGTCGCTCGCAGAGGATCGAAGCAGTTGGTCAGCTGACGGGGGGCATCGCGCATGATTTTAACAATCTGCTAACCATTATCATTGGCAACCTCCAGATGGCGCTTCGCAGGGTCTCAGAAGAGAAGCCACGAGCCATGCTGGAAAATGCGCAGCGGGGCGCTTTGAGAGCTGCCGAGCTCACCAAACGTTTGCTGGCGTTCTCTCGGAAGCAAGCACTGGATCCAAAGCCGGTCGACCTGAACAGGCTGGTTCGAAATCTCGCGGATGCGATGTTGGCCCGAACGCTTGGCGAAGCCATCTCAATTAGAAAGGTCCTCGCGCCCGATCTGTGGGAAACGCACGCCGACATCACTGAGTTGGAATCTGCGGTGCTAAATCTTGCACTTAACGCCAGAGACGCGATGCCAAATGGAGGCACGCTTACATTGGAAACGGCAAACGCGTTCTTGGATGAACATTTCGCAGTAGCTGCTGACCAGGCGAATGCCACAGAATATGTGTCTGTTTCAGTCAGGGACACAGGGACGGGCATGCCCGCAGAGGTCGCCGACAAAGCTTTCGAACCGTTCTTCACAACCAAGCCGCCAGGCATGGGAACCGGGCTCGGGCTGAGTCAGGTATATGGGTTCGTAAAGCAGAGCGATGGTGACGTAAAAATTAGCTCAGCACCAGGTGGAGGCACGACCGTCACGATCTATCTCCCACGAAGCAAAAATGGTGGCGAACCGGCGCCGGGAGATCGCTCTATCGAGGGCGCTCCTCGCGGGAATGGGCAACGCGTGCTGGTAACAGAAGATGATGAGGGCGTGCGGAATTTCGTTTCAGGCGCGCTGGTGGAGCTCGGCTATGAAGTCATGCATGCGCAAGACGGCGATGCAGCGCTTAGCGTGCTCACAACAAATCGAGTCGACCTCCTGCTGACGGATGTCGTGATGCCAGGTATGAATGGACGCGCTTTAGCTGAAGAGGCGCAACGTCGCCGACCCGGTCTGAAGGTGCTTTACATGACCGGTTACTCCCGCGACGCCATTGTTCATCATGGGAGGCTTGATCCCGGAGTTTCGCTTATACAGAAGCCATTTACTGAAGCCGACCTCGCGCAGAGAGTGCGCAGCGTTCTGAAGGCGGACGAAGCCATAGACGGACAACCGACTTAGGTTCGCTATCGGACCGTCCCGTCGACTCGCCAACCGCTCAACAGACCCTATTATCTCGAGTTCGCCTTCGAGCTCGTAGCGGCGTGCTGGAGTGGATCACGGCACGTGCTCACGCCAATCGCATCAATTACGCACGAAGGCCCCGCGGAGTGACGCTCCACAGGGCCCTTTCTTGTTTCGATCGTATCGAATCTTAGTCGATGATCTTGATCACGCGGCGGGTCTTCGGCTCGACGATCACGCGGCGGTCGTTGACGACCGCGTAGCGGTACTCGCTGTAATTCGGGACTGGATGAAGCACCACGGTACCCGGCAAGGGCTCGCCGACCACGACGCGCTCCTGAACCACGACGGAATGCTCACGCGGAAGTCCGCCCAGTACCGCGTTCGGAATCTCAAGGCCGGCGCCTACGGCCGCACCGACGGTGCCGCCGACCATTGCACCGATCGGGCCGCCGATATCGCCACCCGCGCGCGCGCCGTCCCTGGCGCCCTGTTCGGTCGTCGACTGGGCAAAGGCTGCGCTCGACGCCAGCAGCGACGCGGCAGCCAACGTAATCGCAAGACGGGTCTTCATGATCTGATCTCCAGTGATTGTCTTGCGCCCTCAACTACGAATCCCAAATATTGTTCCGGTTCCGTGGGCCAGTGGCCTGTCGGCAGTTTTGGACGCTCGGAGAGCGCTTCGTCCCGGTTGAACTCGCCTCCATTGCCAGACGTCGGGACGGCCCCGGCTGAATTTTTCATCCCAGCGGCTGGGGCCGCCCGCTGCGCTTGGATTGGGCGCGTTCATCCCCTGCGTTGCGACCGCAGGCGGTATCATCCCTCTAGCACCCGGCTCAGAATTTAACGACGGATCGCAGCCCAAGGACCGCCGCGTCCTTGAGGCGCTTGCCAGCAAAGGGACCCAGCGGGTCTGCTGCGCCTCCGCCTGGATGGTGAATGTATTGAACGTTTGGCTGCAAAGTGAGCCCGGCCTGCACCTCGTACTGATAGACCGCAGTCACCAGCTCCTCGGAAGTCCGCACCGGCCAGCCTCGGCCGTAAAGCGACTGAAAATCCCGATCAAGAGCCTGGGCGCGCGGCGAGACGTGGACATAAGCGGCCGCGATACCGAATTTGTCGTGCGGGCGAGCATCGCTAAGCCCTATGAACTCCACGCCGCCGTCGGCATACATGTCGATGAGATTGCGGTCGCGCGGACTGTAGGAGGCACGTGCGAACACGACGATCCCGCGGTCGTCATCGTGGCCGACCCGATAGAGCTTTTGCTCGAATACCGCATAGAGACCGAAATTACCTGAGCGGGGCGCGGCCACCCCCGAAGTGGCAGGGTCCGCGAGAGAAAGCTCGGTGATGTCGAGCCGGTCGTCGCCGAAGCTCCCAAAGTGACGCCAGCCGCCAACCTTAAGCTTTCCGTCGAGACCGGGATCCCCCTTCTTCGCATTCCACTGCAGTTGCGCTTCGTAGAGGACGAGCGGCGGATCATTGACGCGGAAATTGAGGCCATATCGGTTACGCAGCTGCACGTCATGAATTCGGTATCCGCCGCCAGTTGACCTGCGCGGAGCGCAACGCGGTCGCTCCACTTCTTCTCGAACCAGGCTTCGTAAAGACGCGTGGTCGGGAGCGCTTCGATGCCGCTTAGATCCATGAAATTGAAGAGAGTGCCCCGCGAGAGTCCTCCGCCATCGATCCGGAAGACATTGGCGTGGAACGCGACCTCCTTCAGACCAACGAGCTTCTCAAGGTCGACGTCGACCGCAAAATTGACCCGGTCCTCATCGACAACGCTCTGCTTCGCACCGCCCGAAGGATTCCCCAAAACTTCGCCTATATAGGTAACGGCGAACTTGATGCCCTTCTTCTCGAATGGGTTGGGTAGCAAGCCTGTCGCGCAAACCCAAGGAGGCGGTCGCTTTCTACAGTGTGCTGGCACTCTCGGTCGGCCTGGGTGTGGCGCTTAACTTCACGTCCCTCGACCCTATAAAGGCGCTTTACTGGAGTGCCGTTATTAACGGGGTGTTGGCGGCACCGATCATGACGGTCATGATGCTCCTCGCCCGACGAAAATCCGTTATGGGCGATCTCATCGTGCAGGGCCCGGTCTATTGGCTGGGTTGGCTTGCCACCGCGGCGATGGCCTGCTGTATCATCGGGATGGCCGCTTCCCTCGTAGTCTAAACTTCGGCCTCGCCCGACTATTGCAGGACTTTTGGCAGGACCACGACAATATCGACGTTCTTTTTGAGAGCCATGGACGCCACCGCTGCGATGTGAAGGGAGAACTCGTCTTCAATCTCCGCAGCCTGCTCCTCGTCCTGGGCAAAGGCAAAAAGAAGCGTACCGTCGATTTCGTCAAAGCGGATGCCGGCGAAAAGCCGGTCGAACACCTCGGCACCAACGATACCGGCCATGCGAGCCTGGATCGCGTGATCCTGAATTTCAGTGATTTTCATCATCCTCACGAGATATTGGCGAGGAGTGCCAAATCAACGGCCGGTCGGTTCGGAAGGACAGAGCGACGTAGTAACGCGGCGAGTTTGAAGCTGGCATGGAAGGTCGTGTAGACGGCGAGTGTCACCCGGCGTTTTCCGCGCCGGTGGCGGTGGACCCGCCAGTGACCGAGACCCTCACGTCGTGTCCCTGCCTCAGCGCAAGGGAGGCTGCTGCCACCGCGGCTTCGAACGCTGCCTCCTTGGTCTGGTAGACATTGCTAGCTTCACCGTCGTGAAACACGCGCCACTGACCGGCATCACCCGTAATCTCGTAAACTGCCAAGCCCATGCCTGTCCTTTTCCACAATCTCCACAATGGACACGAACGCGTGCCCGGCGTGAGCGTTCCTCGTAGCGACGGCCGATGGCCGACCACACTAGGAAGGCCGTCGCGCCACAACTGAGTGACGCAGTACGGCAACGCAAGGGGCGCGCGATTATGTTCGTGGAGGACAGCATCGTACCGAACATTCCGCGCCGGCCGCTGATCGTTTACCGAGACGCTGTGCACTTCTCCTCTAAGGCTAGTCCGCCTCGATCAACAGGCGTACGCCGTAGCATGCGGCGCGCGCCACTGCGCAGTGGTCAGGGTTATCGAGACGACCGTATTGCCGCTTCGCCTTGGCCCTTGCTGGGCTCCCAAGGAGCCGGAAGTATCACTCGAATAGGGCGGGTTTCAGCGGACGCTTGAGCCGTCTCCTGAGGTTGGTCCTTGGCGGGTTCAGCTATCGCCACGGAGACCATCGCAACCAGCATCGCCAGCGCGGTTGCAGCAAGTCGTAGATCCAACATCAGAGCCTCCTGTTTGCGTCGATAACGCAGCGCACCGAAATTGGTTCGCGACGTACTCGGGAACAAGTGGCAATTGTGCCGGTTTACGAAGGACAGGACCCGGAAAGCCGGGCGCTGATGGAGGAGAACAGAATGAACATTAAAACCTTTGTTGCCGCTGCCGTATTGGCTTCGGTTGCCGCCCCGGCATTCGCCCAGTCGTTCTACGTCGTTCAAGACGTGAAGACGAAGAAGTGCACAATCACGGAATCCAAGCCGACGACCACGGAGACGACCGTGGTGAGCGGCGATACGGTCTACAAGACGCGCGCCGAAGCCGAAACCGGTATGAAGACCGTCAAGGTCTGCACTTCGAACTAAGGAGGATGAGATGCCCGTGCTTCTTCTTTGGGCCGTCCCGGCCGTGCTGGTTCTTGGTGGCGGTGTCTATCTGATTGGGCACATGCACTAAGTTGTTTGCGCTGCGGGTGGCCTGTTGCATCCGCAGCGCATCAACTTCAAATCTTAGGTGGCAGACACGGGAAAAAATGGAATAATTGAGCCCGAGCTTCAGAGGCGCGCAGCCAGCCCGCTATTGGGCGGCCCAGAGGAAGCGCGAGGCAGCTGACGTATCTTTTGTTACCGCCAGCCCGCGGTAATCTTGTATGCTGCGTCCAGCAAAGGCGGGACAATGGTCGACCGGCTGAAGAACGCGACAGAACATCTGCAGGCTCCCGATTGTCCGGCGTGCCATATCGAAATGCGATGGTTTCGCTCGGAGCTGGTGCGGGACGAGCCGGTTTCATTGATTGTTCATCAATTCCTCTGTCCGGCGTGCGAGGGCATCGAGCAGCGCGAGACCAGGTTCAAGCAGACTCCCATTCCGCCTCACAAGCTGTCTGCTCCCCTCCTGGCGTTCTGCCGCAAATGGCATCCCGCTGCTTGACGCTGGCTCAGGGTCTTCCAGCACGAAAAAATAGGGCCGCCCGAGTGGGCGGCCCTACCGTTAGAATTCCCATGCAAAAATTAGGTGTCAGAACGTTCCAGCCCCGGGGTGAAAGCTACTAAGGATGAAAATGTCGACCCCCGGCCCGGTGAATAAAGCATCGCTCTGTTTCAGCCGTGTTTCGTCGCATCAGCAAAATGCTGTTCCTTTTTAGGAACTTAGCGGGTGTGGCTTCGGTGCTGCAGGGAGGATTTCCATTGAGCCGCCCCGGACGCCTCGCCCAAGAGGTGCACGGGTGCTGCGAAGGCCGCGATCCAGCTCATTGGGGCAGCCTTCGCTGGCGAGGGGAGCGCCATTCTCACCTAAGGCGGTCCGGCTGGCTGACCATGGGAGTTTCCATTGAGGTGGATCAACGGATACTCACTTTCTTCCACGACCACTGGCCTATGCCGGAAGACCGCGAAAAATATATCCAGGCGCGAGAGACCAAGCCTTCACGCGTGGAGGAAGCGCGGCGCATCATAGATGACTACGTGGACGACCTGCGCGAAATCATCAAGACACTAAAGCGCAAGATGAACTGATGGCTGGCCGCGGTCCGCGTGACAGTTTCCGGGCCGCAGCGGTAAGTCGGCTCGCTGCAGGTTTTTGCTTGCCCGCTACTACAAGCCCGACCTACGCTGCTGTGGTTGTTCAAACGTTGGGAGAAGAGCGTGGCTGTAGGTACTGTGAAGTGGTTCAATTCGACGAAGGGTTATGGATTCATTCAACCTGATAATGGTGGCAAGGATATCTTTGTACACATCTCGGCCGTCGAGCGGGCAGGGCTGAGCACGCTCAACGAAGGGGACAAGGTAAGCTATGAAGAGCGGGAAAACCGCGGCAAGATATCTGCTGAAAACCTGAGAGTTGGTTAGCACGCCGCCGAGCGCCAGCTCGCGCTCTTCAGGCCAGGAAGATGCCCAGGAAGCCGAGACTTCGGCTGGGTGAGAGTTAAGCCTTAGATCAGTTGAACGCTTTCGTCAGCGGCTCCTCAGCCAAGCCATGAGTCACTTCGAACGTCGCGCCCTCAGCCACAGTCTCGGTCAGCGCGATAACGGTTGCGCGAACGCTTGGTTCTTTGATCTTAAGATAGGCGTTGAGAAGTCTTCGTCCTCCATCGCGAGCGATTTTCTATCCATGGCTTTGCACCGGCGTTGGGTCGGACGAATGAAGCCAGTCGTCCACATGCACAGCTAGATCGGCTTGTCCCGCCTTTTTCACCAACGCATCGCGTTCCGGGCCAGGCGGAAGTTTCGCTGCCTGCTTCATGACCTCTTTTGACCAAGAGGCGAGGCGATCCTGAAGGGTGAGTTGCTGTTTGTATCGACGCCGACGCTGGGTCATGCGGTTACTCCCTTTCGAGCGTCGGGAGCGCTTCAGTGCGTTCTCATCGCCGGGTACCAGCCGGAACGGCTGCAAACCACTTTGCGCTCGGAAGACACTCGATACCAGCGGCATATTTCAGTTCCGCGCAGGAACGATTTGGGAACAACTCAAAGCCAGTAACTGGCGCCGTCCACGTCAGAGGCCTCAGACGCGCTGGGCAGGAGTGAAGGAACTCTGTTCAGGGCCGGAGAATCACGGGGCAGGCTGCCAATCGAGTTTTTTGCAATGCGATCACTGCCGGACAACCGGCCGGTTGGGAATTCCCGTGGTCGGTTACGAAAAGGGCGCGTTGTGCAAACGGCTGCTAAATCCTCGCTGATCCCAACCGAGGTGTCGGAACCGGGGCAGCTCGTTCGTCTTGAATCTACGCAACAACGTTCGGAGTTCCGCGTTCATGGCCCCCCGCGCCAACTGGAAAGGCTTTCTGCGACTGTCTCTCGTCACCTGTCCGGTGGCGCTTTACCCGGCCACGTCCGAGTCCGAGAAGATCAGCTTCAACCAGCTGAACCGGACCACCGGCCACCGCATCAAGTACCTGAAGGTCGACGCCGATACCGGCGACGAGGTGCCCAACGAGTATATCGTCAAGGGCTACAAGGTCGATACCGACACATTCATCGAGGTAACAAAGGAAGAGCTCGAGAACGTAGCGCTTGAGTCGACACGGACCATCGAGATCGACGAGTTTGTCGACCGCAACGACATCGACCCGAGGTATCTGATCCGTCCTTACTACCTGCGCCCTGACGGGAAAGTCGGTCACGACGCCTTTGCAGTGATCCGCGACACGATCCGCGAGATGGACAAGGTCGCAATCGGTCGCCTGGTGCTGACCAACCGCGAGCACATCATCGCGATGGAGCCGCTGGACAAGGGTCTGATGGGGACGCTGCTTCGGTATCCGTATGAAGTGCGGGATCCAAAGGAGTATTTCGAAGATATCCAGGACGTCAAAGTTACCAAGGACATGCTCGACCTTGCCCGGCACATCGTCAATCAGAAGTCTGGCAGCTTCGAGCCCGACAAGTTCGAAGATCAGTATGAGACTGCGCTCATTGAGCTAATCAACCAGAAGCGGGCCGGCAGGCCAATCGTGCCGAAGGAGCGGCCCCGGGGCGAGAACGTCGTCGACCTAATGGAAGCGCTGCGCCGGAGCGTCGGGGGCGCTGCCGAGAATAAGGCTGCTAGGAAGCCCGCCAAAAAGGCGAAGAAGGCCGCCGCAAGTCAGAAGGAAATGCTGATGCCGATCGCAGGCAAAAAAACCTCAAAGGAGGCGGCAGCGAAGAAACCTGTGGCAGGAGCGCGGCGGAAGTCGGCGTGAAGTATCCGGTGACGCCGGATGGACGCTACTTCGTCGTCCGCGGCCGACTCTGGCGGATGGCCAATCCGGACCTTGAAGAGGAGGAACGCGTGAGGCTCGTCAAGCGGCTGATGTCGGCCAGGCGGGCGGTCCGCAATGCGAAGGCAGCGAAGAATCACGATGCTGAAACGGCCGCGCATCGCGCGGTGGACGAGGTGAAGCGGGCGCTTGGAGAGCGGGGACCAGTCTGGTGGAAGGACGGTGCTCCGGATCTGAATCGCCGAATGCAAAAACACGCACTACGCGGCCTGGTACGTCACGATGTCCCGTTAGCGGGGAATTGCGCTTACAAGTCTGCTAAGTGAGAACACTAGGAACAAAAATAACATGTGTTAATGGCCTATAGTATGGGCTTGCCAATGACGCGCTATTATTTCGATTTGATGGACGGTGACGACCTCGCTGTAGACGAGGAAGGACTTGAACTCTCGGATATTCGCAAGGTGCAGGCCGAAGCTGCAAAGTCGCTGGCCGACATGGCGCGTGACGCCGTGAGCAACGCTTCCATTGCCAAAAGGCAAATGGCGATTGAGGTCCGGGATAAGAACGGGCCGGTGATGCAGGTACGATTTAGTTTTGAGGTCGAGAGGTCGGAGCGCTGAACGTTTGCTAAGTTCGGCAGGCAGCGAAGCGCGATTCATCTCCGCGGCAGCAAGGGGCCCAGAACCTAAAGATCGCCCGGAGTGCACTCAGGGCAAGTGTCACCGATGGAATCGAGGATGTCGCTCACTTCCGCGACGGCTTCGCGTGCAGAGTACCCGTGAGGAGGAGCCTGACGCGCGAGTTCGATGGCGCGCTCGCGGGCGTGGGGGTCGGTTCGGTCCTTCGCCCAGCCGTGCTCCTCGCATTCCTGGATGGCACCTGCTTCTTGCAGCAAGTTAATCGCCCACCCCCGTAGTGTCCGAATGGCCGGCCGCCGTTCTTTCGTCATAAGCATTCGATCACTCCTGCGGGACGAATCCCTCTGCTTGCCGTCCGTTCCGGGCGGTTAGCACAGGGCAGGGATTCCCAAACGCTGGAGCTGATGCTTGTCCACGTGTTCCGCAGTGCCTGTGGAGACTGCTACGTCGTCGGCGCAAGAATTTTGCAGCGCGCTTCTGCGTCGCTTCCAGCTGCGCCTGCTGCGACAAGGGCATGCCCCATCGTGCTACAGCGAGCTCGCGGCCAGCAGCGTCGGTAAGCGTGGTCAACCAGTACGTCGGTAACTTGGCGCCGATGCCCGGGGAAATACGCCGGGCGAAACAGCGCACTCATGGCCGCTTGGTTGGTCGTGATGCTGTAGAGATTGCACATCGTGGGCTGATGAATCCCTGAGGGCGTCAGACGTCTAAGAGCTGCCGGTGTGCCAGTCCACCGGACCCAGTCGAGTAGCGGGAAAAGGCGATTCCGGTAGCTCGCGAAGCGCGTGCCTACGGACGAACGAGCAAATCGCAGTGGTACGCGCTAAAGCAACCATCCGCAGGTGGCGAGGTAACGCAGTCTAAGCCGAGGTCATTCCGCAGCGGTAGGGGGCTGTCAGAAGTAATTGAAATATCGCCCGCTGGGCCATGTATCGCGCATCAATCCTGCTGCGCTCCGTGCCTATCAGGATCGGATTCCCCTTGTGATCGTAAGCACGCCAACGCCAGGGCGCGGCCACGCTTGAATACCACGTAGTCAAAACAAGCAAATGCTTGGGCGGCCATGCGTCTTACCTGAAATTTGATCTGAAATTGCTTCAATAAAGTACGCTATCAACTGCTGGTTCAAGGCCTGGTTCCCGCAGGGCCGTTGAGCTGAGAAAGTGCGCTACCGGGGGTAGCTAATCTTATGGAATGCTCCCACATAGTGGGGCCGCTCTCGCGGCCATGTCCTGTTAGATTTCTGCACGAAAGCCCTGTTCTGAATGTCACCTTCGTCAACCAACAAGATCGCGCTCTTCATCGATGGGGCCAATCTTTATGCCACGGCCAAAGCCCTCGGTTTTGACATCGATTACAAGCGCCTTCTGAAGGAATTTCAGAGCCGCGGAACGCTGGTGCGGGCCTTCTACTACACCGCGATCATCGAGGATCAGGAGTACTCCTCGATCCGTCCCCTGATCGATTGGCTGGACTACAACGGCTACACGGTCGTCACCAAGGCCACGAAGGAATTCATCGACGCCAGCGGCCGCCGCAAGGTCAAGGGCAACATGGATATCGAGCTCGCGGTCGACGCCATGGAGCTCGCCGAGCATGTCGACCAGATCGTGCTGTTCTCCGGCGACGGCGACTTCCGCTCCCTGGTCGAGGCCGTCCAGCGCCGCGGCGTGCGGGTGACCGTCGTGTCCACGATCGCCAGCCAGCCGCCGATGATCGCCGACGAACTGCGCCGCCAGGCCGACGTCTTCACCGATCTGGTCGAGTTGCAGTCCAAGCTCGGCCGCGATCCGTCCGAGCGTCCGGCTCCGCGTTTAGGCGGAGAGCGACATCCCGCGGTGAATTCTACAAAAGCATCGAAGGGAAACGACCCGCTTGACTAGCCTGGGGGTGCACGCGTTGCTCTACAAACGGCGGCATGGCAAGCGGATTAGGCTGTATACTCATGCGCTGATACCTCGCGAAGCCGTAGCGTGGTTAAAAGCTGAAAACTGCTGGATAATTTCCATGCAAGCCAGGCTCTTCTCATCAGCGCCGCGATTAAGCCGAAGGGAAGTAAAGCTGACGGAATGTTCGGTTCAGAGTTTTTGCCGGAACTAGGAACCTTGGTCTGGGTTTATAACGGTCTAAGGGGAAGCGCTGCCCATGGATCAGATAATCCGATTGGAGGGAAGCGAGCGCACTCACGCGTTGTTGCGGCGCTCAGCCGAACGCATCCGCATTTCTTTGGAGATACTGAACCAGGACTTGCCGGCTTTCGCGCGACGGCGAGAGAGGCCCGTTTGCGAAGGCTGCAAGAGGACAATGTCGTGGTCGAGATCGTCCCTCGATGCCGCCGGCCGGACGGTTCTAAACGTGTTTACATGCATACTTTGTGGCGCAACCAAAGAGACAGCGAGCCAAGCAAAGACATCGGAAGCATCCCGACCTAATTTTTCTTTTTAGTTCAGCGTGGCTAGGCTTTGCCCTTGCGAGCCCCGGCATTGTGCCGGCGACGGCGCGCAATGACGCCAAACGGACTCGCCGCAACATGGTGCGGGCAGCTATCGTCAATTGGTCGTTTTGCCGTCCGCGTCCAGTGCCGATCTCACGGCTGCTGCTAATTCAGCCGGCAAGAATGGCTTCCTCAAAAATGGCGCCGACCCGGTCGCAGCTTCAAGCGCTGCCGTATCAGCATAACCACTGACGAATAGAATAGGTAACGTAGGTTGTACTGCTCGCGCTGCGATGACCACTTCGGCACCATTCGTGCCCGGCATCGAGAAATCGATGATCATCAGTTGCGGATTTATGGACTTCTGCATCGCGAGGGCCGCGTCGCCATGCTCGGCTTCGTGTACATCGTAGCCGATGTCGGACAGAAAGGTTGTCATGATGGACCGGACGTCATGATCGTCATCGACGACCAGAATTCTCTCGGCACGGCCACTCTCGGCCGGCGCCGAAAAAGCTGAAGCGGCCTCGGTAGCGGCCCTCGCACGACGGAGCAGGAGGCTTACTGAAGTGCCTCTGCCAACCTCGCTGTCGATATCGACTTCGCCGCCCATTTGCCGCACGAGGCCATGCACCTGCGAGAGGCCTAGCCCGGTCCCTTTGCCAGGCGGCTTGGTCGTGAAGAATGGATCGAAAGCGCGGGCTATCACTTCGGGCGGCATCCCGGTGCCGTTATCGGCCACCGACACGCGCACGCGGCGCTCGTCTGTGTCGTCACCCGACGTCGTGATGGTGAGTATTCCGCCGTTCGGCATTGCGTCCCGTGCATTGATCGCAAGGTTGAGGATGCTGACCTCTAGTTGATTGCGGTCGGCAATAACGAAGGGGGCGTTGCTGTCGAGATTGGTCTTGATTTCTACGCTGGCACCGAGGGACTGGTTGAGGAGTTCATAGGCTCCCTCGATCAGCGCATTGATGTTGACGGATTCGGTCGCAAGCTTTTGTGTTCTCGAAAATGCCAGGAGCTGCGCGGTGAGCTTTGACCCACGCTCAGCAGCCCTGAAGGCACTCTCTGCAAGCCTTGATATGCGGGGGTCGGTGGACCGTGAGCGGATCAAATCGAGGTTGCCTACGACCGCTGTCAGCAAGTTGTTGAAGTCGTGCGCTAGGCCGCCGGTCAATTGTCCGACGGCCTCCATCTTTTGCGCCTGCAACAGCGCGGACTCGGCATTCTTGCGTTGCAAGATTTCGTCGCGCAACTGCCGATTTGACTGTGCAAGCTCGTCGGTGCGCGCCTGCACTGCTTGATCAAGCGAAGCGTTCAGGGCACGCAGTGCGTCTTCGGAACGTCGGATCCGCAGCAGCGCGTTGATCGCAGCCGCCAATTCTAACGGTTCTGCCGGCTGCACAAGATAGGAGTCGGCCCCAGCATTCAAACCGACGGTGCGGTCTTCTGAAGTCGTAAAGGTCGCAGATGTCTGCAACACCATGACTTCCGGCCATTTCCTCTTTATAAATGCGCAAACTTCGAAGCCGCTGATATCAGGCAACTGCACATCCAGAAGCACGACCGGCGGCTTGTGTTGTTCGACCAACCGAAGCGCCTCGGCGCCGGTTTTCGCTTCGATGACGTCGAACCCTCCGGCCTTCAGGTCTCGTGTTTTCACATAGCGTTGCGATTCGAGATCATCGACGTTCAGAACGACGATTTTTTCCGAAGCGCTCATGACGGCGCCCCCCGCGTGGCGTCGCGCAGAAACAATGAGACGCTCTCGCGAGAGATCGCATTCTTCGAGATGAGTCTGACGTGCTCCGGTAGTCGCCCTCTTAGCGTGGCATCAATCGTCATCGACGTCGAGACAACGATTGGTATTGCCTTCGTACGCTCGTCCTCCCCCAACTGCTGCAGAACGGTGAAGCCGTCAACCGTGGGCATTTGCAGATCAAGGATTATGACGTCGGGCTTCCGTTCTCGCGCGAGCTTCAGCCCTTGTACTCCGCCATCAGCCTCCAAGAATTCGTATCGGGACTCGTTGCTGACGATCTGCCTTAAGACGTAGCGGAAGGTCTCGTCGTCATCGATGAGCAGCACGCACTTATTTGCATCATCTACAGAAGTGGAAATTTCACGCTCTGATTCGCCGAGGGAGATCGGTATCTGAAGAGAGAAGATTGAGCCTTGACCAGGTACACTTTCCACCGTCAGATCGCCGCCCAGCAGTCTTGCCAGAGAGCGGGATAGGGAAAGACCAAGGCCGGTCCCCTTCACCTTTTTTTGCAGCTTCGTATCGACCTGCGAGAATTCCTCAAAAATGTGCTCATGGTGTTCCCGAGCAATACCGATGCCGGTATCGCGGACGGCAAAGATAATGCATGATTCATCCTCGCTCAGTCGGGCCGTCACCCTCACTTCACCCTGTTCGGTAAATTTCAGAGCGTTCGAAATCAAATTGCGCAGGATTTGCGCGATTTTGGCCTCATCGGTGTAAAGTGTGGGAAGGTCCTGGGAAGGTTCGAACAATAACTCGACTGAAGCCGTGGTAAGCAGGGGCCTCAACGCACCGCGTAGCGCTCCGAACAGGCTCGTGACTGCGAACCGGACCGGCCTGACCTCAGCCTTGCCAGCCTCGACCTTGGCGAGATCAAGCATATCGTTGACCAGTTCAAGCAAGCCTTCGGCCGATCTCCTGATGTAACCAACCTGCCGCTCCTGCTCGGCGGTGAGATTGCCGTCGATTCGGTCCAGCAGTAGGCGCGACAGAGCCAGTACGGAATTCAGTGGCGTCCTGAATTCGTGACTCATGTTGGAGAGGAATCGGGTCTTAAGTTCGCTGGCCTCCCTCAATTGCTCAGCGCGGCCGTCAAGTTCGGCATACAGCGCAACCACACCGCGGTTGGTATCGCCGAGCTCTTGGCTTAGCTGTTCACTCTCATCTTCCCTCCGTCGCAACTCCTCTAGACTCTGCATCAGCTCACGATTTTGCTCTCGCAGCGCCGTTAGGGGGTCCGACGACGTTTCCTTCTTTAAGCTAGAGACGATCTCGGTAAGCTTTGCGCGTGGCCACGGCGCGACGCGGTGCGGTATCTTGTGGCCAACCTCAACTGACGTTCCCTTGCCGGGCTTGGAGTCGACTTTAAAAGTGTCCATCAACCGCCGCGCGCCGACAAGGCCAAGGCCCATTCCGCTCGGCGAGCGGTATTGACCGTCGAGAATGAGCTGTAGATTCTCGATGCCGGGGCCACTATCGCAAATGCGCACCGTGAAGCGTTGGGGCGTTGTACTGGCATCGAGAACGAATTCTGCGCGGCCGCCGCCCGCATAGCCAAAGGCATTGCGCGCCAGCTCCGAGACCGCGGTCGCGATCCGCGTCTGGTCCTGCCGCTCGAAGCCCAACAATTCCGCAACACGATGGGCTCGTTGACGCACCGCGACGACGTCGCTCTCGTTCTCGATGGGAACGGTAACTATCGGCCACAGCTTGGAAGATGCCGTCATCATGCTCACCACTTTGCCACGAGCACGGTCGCATCATCGCGATGCCGGGTGAAGTCTCGATAGAGAATCCCCGCAATCAGCGACGGATGGAGTGCAGCGAGATTGTGGTAACGATCGGTGGACCAGCTCGAAGCCAGCCCATCGGAGTATAAAATAACCAGGCCTCGCTCGAATGGATATTCAAAAGATTGAATTTTTCTGGCACTGAATCCTGCCGTTCCCGCCATGGAGACCATTCGTTTCGTCTCGCCGGGCACGATCAGAAGCCCCGCGACATTCCCGATGCCCGAGAACACAATCTTTTTGGTCGGCGGATCGAACCGCGCGATTGAGACGGCCGCACCGCGTGTGGAACGTAAGCCGCCGTGAACATAGTCGATCAAATTAGTGACGGTGTGGCCATTGTAGCGTTGAAAAAGTCGAACAGCCGCGACGGACGCTTCCGCAGCTTCGGGTCCATGGCCGAGCCCATCCGCTACCAATAGGGTGCGCACGTCGCCGGCATCAAAGACGCTCCATGCATCTCCACAAACGTCCTGGCCCAACTTTGCGATGGACACCCCGCCCCATGTGGGAGAGGCCGGTGGTTTCGCGTCGGCCCGACCCGGAGCGACCCGGGCCAAAACGGCGGTGCCCAGTCCTGGCCAAGATCCGATGTCGACAAAATGCGACTGCCGAACAACGGCGCCGAGACCGTGACCCGCGGTGCCCGCGCTGGAATAGCCGTCTTCCAGGCAGGCGGCGACGTTGCTCATGCCGGCGCCCTTGTCGAGCGCCATGATTTCGATGCCTTGGCTTTCAGTGTCCTCATAGGTGCCGACCAGGATTTCCCCGCCCGAACCGTGCTTGATGAGGTTAGTCGAAAGCTCGGTCGCTATCAGCGCGAGTTTTCCCGTCTCGGTCTCGTTGAATCCCGAGCGGCCCGCAAGATCGGTTGCCGCCCTCCTTGCCTCCGCGACGCCGCTTTGATCGTTGACGCCCACGGATTTCATGATCACTTCCAACGCGCGATGGTTACTTTGGTGCCTTCACCTGCCTTCGACTCAATCGAAAACTCGTTTGACAGCCGCTTGGCTCCGCCCAGACCTAGTCCCATGCCCTTGCCCGAGGTGTACCCGTCCTTGAGGGCCTGCTCGATGTTCGCGATCCCCGGCCCCTTGTCTTCAAATGCAAGTCGCAAGCCGCGTCGTCCGGCCTGCTCAAGAGCTTCCACAGTGACCTGGCCGCCGCCACCGTAATCCAGTGTATTGCGCGCCAGCTCGCTGGCGGCAGTCACGATCTTGGTCTGGTCTACCAGACTCAAGCCCACCTCGACGGCGAGGGTTCGCGCCAGTTGCCTGACGCGGACCACGTCGTCCGATTGCCTGATGTCGAGCCGCTCAGTCTTCGTCGTCGGCATCGTCTGCCTCGGCCTCAGAGAGGCGGGCCTGGATCAGTGCCATGCCGCGCTCCACGTTCAACGCAGTCTTTACGCCGGTGAGGGAAAGACCGAGTTCGACAAGCGTGATCGCTACCGCGGGCCGCATGCCGACGACGACGGTATCGGCATCGAGAATGCGCGAGACCGCTGCGATATTGTCCAGCATGCGGCCGATGAAGCTGTCGACGATTTCCAGCGCAGATATATCGATCAGTACGCCCCTTGCACTATGTGCAACGATCTTACTCGTGAGATCTTCTTCCAGCGCGGTCGCCAGCCGGTCGTGCATGTCGACCTGAATGGTGACAAGCAGCGCGCTTCCAAACTTCAGAATAGGAATGCGGTCCATCGTTACGCACCTTGTCCGCCGGTCTTCCGGTCTGGACTAGCTTCAGGCACGACGTTCTTAATCTTTGTGACGGCGCGCCCCGTCTGCCGCAAGGCGACCGCGAAAGCGTCAGCCAGAGTTGCCTTCGAAATGACGTTCAACTCGACCCCAAGGTGGACCATGGTTTGAGCGATCTGAGGCCGTATGCCGCTGATCAGGCAGTCTGCGCCCATCAGGCGCGCCGCGGCGACCGTCTTCAACAAATGCTGAGCAGTGAGCGTGTCCACCGTCGGCACGCCGGTGATGTCAATGATGGCGATTTCGGCTTCGACGTCGACGATAGTTTGCAGCAGGTTCTCCATTACAACCTGCGTTCGCTGGCTATCGAGCGTGCCGATCAGCGGCAACGCCAGAATTCCGTCCCAGAGCTTTACGACAGGTGTGGACAGCTCCGCGATCTCGCGCTGCTGGCGGACGATCACCTCCTCGCGGCTCTTTTGGAAAATCTCGAGCGTGAAAAGCCCTAGTTCGTCCAGCAGCAAGGTGGTCGTCCATACCGTCAGGGCTGTCTGCTCCGGAGAAATCGCTTTTTCGCGATTAAGCGCCTGAAACAATGGCTGCTTCAGCGAAAAGATGAAGGTTGCGGTTTCGGTTGGAGTAAAGCCCTGAAGTGCGCGCGAGCGTGAAAGGTCACCGAGCATCGCCTTTGCTGGCTCATACGCCGGGTTGGCCACGTCGCTGCCACCCTTAGCCAGAGCGTCGCGCAGCAGATGCAGGAAATTTCTGGATTGCGATTGAAGTTCGGCTTCCGTGATGCGCCCGGTGTTGAGCGTGCCGGCCTCTTTCTGCAATTCCATCCACTCGGGTAGAATGGTCTGTTCGTTTCGAGAAACCAGCGACGCGATGTCGCTCCCCGCCAGTTCGGCCATCGCTAATCTCCTGATCACGCAAAACCTGCACCCTCGCTTTAGCGTGGCCAGGTAAACATGGCAATGCAGCTGACTGGCATCCCGTTGATTCAGCTGGATTATCTGACCCAGCTAACAAAGCGTTTTGCAAATTGCCCCTCTGCCATCCTAAAAACGACCGAAGGGAACTTTTGTTCCAATTTTCTTTCTGCGATCTACAATAAAGTTCCGCGACCGTACTAATTAAGTTGACTCTTTTAGCGTGGGAAGGTCCGAGCCACGACGAGGGCCCAGTCAGAACGGCTGCAAAGAGGATGACCGAGGCAAGCAAGCAGTCATTGATGCTCGCAGCCGTTCAGATCTTGATTTAGTTCCGCAGCAAAACTCAAATAAATCACTGGCGTGCGAGTGGAGGGGCCACCATGCTTGCCGGAATTTCCCATTTGCCCACACACAAACGCGACATCGGATGAAAAAGAACCTGCCACTAGAAGAGCGTCTAGCAGTTGAGGCTACCGTATTGCGAGAACAGGCGTCCACAATGCCTCCGGGCACCGAACGCGACGCAATATTGCGGAAGGCCCGCCAGGCTGAGACTGGCGCGCATATGAGCGATTGGCTGCGGTCTTCTGAGCTACAAGCTCCCAAGTAGGATGGCGTTGCAAACCGAAACCTAGTCGTCTGCGACGGGACAAGGTCGAACGGCTTTCAGGATCCAGCGGTATTAGACGGGTGAAAGCACGACAGACGCCGGCGCTTAGATGAGGACGTGACCGCACGAACTTATTTCAGAATTCCTGGGAGCGCTCGACCGAGCCTGGCTGGAAGCTCTCCAGATTGCCATTGACCAATATGCCGAACCGGCAAAAGGCAACCGCGAGTGTTCGAACAAGCCATATGTCTCGGTCCAAATCGAAGCGATGTTCCGTAAGTGTACCTCCGGTCGTTTTGAGGAACGACGCAACGGTTCTAAAGTTAAACATTCGCTTAGCAGCATAGGAAAACTGCCCGTCGCTGGGTTGCCAGCGGCGGGCCTTTTGTGAGTAGCGTAGAGTGGCAAAGCGTACCAAAGCCTCGCCGGTCGCCGAGCGGGAAGTGCCTCCCATGCCGGGGTTCATTGCTCCCCAGTTGGCTACCCTGAAGATGAAGGCGCCTTCCGAAGCTCAATGGATTCACGAAATCAATACGACGGCTACCGCATCCAGCTCCGTATCAATGGTGACGATCGCAAGGCCTACACCCGCAACGGCCACAACTGGATCAGCAAGTTCTCAAGGATTGCGGGCGCCTTCGATATCGAAGAACAGGCCATCGTGGATGGCGAAGTCGTCGTCATCCACGAGGGCCGCACCAACTTCTCCGAACTGCACGCCGACCTCGCCAGAGGCGCTCAGGATCGTTTGTTGTACTTCACCTTCGACCTCCTATGGCTGGACGGCAAAGACTTACGCAAAGAGCCGCAGATTAAGCGGAAGAGGCTGCTTCAGAACCTGATCGAGGTGAACAAGCTCGAGGAGCCGATCATCTACAGCGAGCACCATGAAGGGGACGGGCAGGCGCTATTCGCCGCCGCCAGTAAGCTCAACTACGAAGGCATCGTCTCCAAGCGGGTTGATGCGCCGTACCGCTCGGACCGCGTTGAAGCCTGGCAGAAGATCAAAGCCGTCCAGACGGGTAAGTTTCCGGTGGTCGGTTTCGTCAAGGACCCGTCTGGTGTCGCCGCGCTCTATCTCGGCAGGAGAGAGGGCAAGGAGCTTGTCTACATGGGCAAGGTGGGAACGGGCTGGTCTCGAACGACTTCGGCCAAGATCAGGCGAGCACTCGACACGGTAGTGAGCCCGAAGAGTAGATTGAGTAAGCAACTCAAGAAGCCAAAAGCTACATGGGTTGAGCCAGACTATTTCGCCGACGTGGAATATCGCGACATCACGTCGGAAGGACTGCTCCGCGCGAGCTCATTCAAAGGTCTAACCAAGAAATAACATATGTTCCTGCAGCTTCTGGGCTAGACCGCTACAATCATCTGCATGCGGAAGGATCATGCGATGACAGTCAAGCGCAGGCGCCGATTCAAACAGACGGATTCCCTCGAAACGAGATTGAGCCAGTTCGCGCAGGATATGCGCGAGCGGGCCGAGTCTGAGCCTCCCGGGGACACTCGCAGCGAGCTGCTCAAGCGTGCTCACAATGCTGATCAGGCAATCGACCTGGAGCGACAGCTTCGTGAGCAAGGAACGTAACAGGAGAGGACAGGTTGGTGTGTCTCTATGGAATCTTCTCCTGATACTCGGCCTCCTCGCGGAGGCCTTTCTTTCAGGGAACTACGTGTTCCCAGCTGGGGGATGGGCAGCGCTACGCTCCAGCTTGAAATTGCCGCAAATTCGGATATAATGAAGTCGCTCGCTAACGCACGAGCGTGGTTTAGCTAGGTAGGCCCCACTGCAATGGGGCCTTTCCTTTTCCTAGAGCCTGATGGAGAAGCTGAACGCGAGTTCGAGCCCCTTCCATGCGAGCCTTAGGAAGGCGCTCGCTGTACGCATGGCGATCTCCTTTTTCTTTTTGGTTTAGCACGGAGATGCCTTGCCCTTGCGAGCGCTGACATTGTGCGCGTTTAGGACGCCGGCGCGCAATGACGCCGGACCGAAGCCCGCACGGACTGCGCTGATTGCGGGGCTTCTCCCGCTTCACGTCCGACGACCAACAACAGACAACTCCAGAGCCGCGCAACGAGAAACCGCAGATCCGCGCCACTTGGGCACGCGGGTGTTCCCGTCGCGCTTTCCTTCGTTGGGTATCCATTCAAAGTGAAGACGCAGACACCTGCGCATCTATCAACATTTGAAGGGATAAGAACGTGACCGAAAACGTTAGATCAATACCGGCGTACGAGGCTTTCGTGGTCGACGAGTCCGGCAAGACCGCCCACTGGACCAAAGTCGGAGCGGCGTGGAATCACGAGGACGGCAAGGGCCTCAATGTGTCGCTGGCGGCGGGACTGTCCGTCAGCGATCACGCCCATGCCGTTCATTACAAGCCCCGCTGCTGCGTACACCGCGCTGCCCGTAAAGACGTTGCTGTTAGGTGTCATGCTTCCGTTGACGTGCAGCATTGATGTTGGCGCGGCGGTCCCAATACCGACGTAGCCGCTGCTGACGATGCGCATGGCTTCGGTATTGGAAGTGGTGAAGGCCATGTAACCACTTGAAGTGTCGCCGTTGATGCGAACGCTGGAATCGTTCCAGCCAAATGTTTTGCCATTACCAGCCAGGAAGTCTCCCGTTGGAGCGTCGAAAGAAGGTGCGTGTAAGTAGCTGGCGCCATCTCAGTAAATGGTATTGCTTGCGGCAAGAACGCCGCTGGCATTACGGAAAACCAGGCTGCCGCTGGCGCCGATGTTGCCGGCATAGAAGCTGGTCGCGGAAACAGAACCTGTGGTGCTGACACCAGGAAGAATGAAGTTGCCAGCGGTGTCCATATAGCCGGTCGTCGTGCCGCCGGTGGTAAAGGAAACGTAGCCGGTGGTGTTGGCGGTGACCCTGGTAGTGCCAGAGATGAGGCTGTCTGCAACCGTCCCGCCGCCGCTCGCCAGGCCCGCGGTGCCGTCACAAAGAATGTCAGTCCCGTCGGACCAGCAGATGCCGTTTGCCGTAAGCTTTTGTGTTTGCGGGTCGATCATACTGACGGTGGCGAAATCGGACCTGGTGCCGGGAGCAGCGTGCGCCGTAGTGATCGTCAATACGAGCAAGAGGAAGAACAGGAAGAAGGAGGTAAGGGCGGTACGGTCCAGCATGACGCTCACTTGCACACCTGCTTGCGTCCCGTCAGGGGACTGATGCGCTCGGTGCCGACGCGCCGCGCCGAGGAGCCGGTACAGTTGGAGATTCCGCGTTGGCTCGCGCGGCCACAGGCGTGTGGGCCGGCCGGGAAGGAGCCGCTGCAACCGCAGACGCCGCAACGCAGGCCACCATCAGGGCATACGTAGCGACGCGGGCTTTCTGTCCGTGCACAACCCGAGCTTAGCGCGCAAAGATGTATTCAGCAGCGGGACTGCCACTTATCAAGCCACTGGCGTGGCAAACGGAGGACGGACCGTTGCTGGAATGACACCGGCCCGGGACAGCTAAGGCCAGTCGATGGGCGTAGAATTCAAGCCGCGTCGCAGCAGTTCCTCCCGCAATTTCTCAGCTCGTTCACGGGTGGTATTGCCTACCAGCCGATGTCTGTCGCCAAGCGCTTTATCCGCTTCCACCTGCTGCCGGATGTTCTCATAGAAGCGAAGGATACTCTGATCGCTCAGCTGCTGTAGGTTCCCGGTCTGCGGCGCCGCTGCCTCCGGTGTGGCTGCTGCATTTGCCCGGAACTCGGATAGTATCTCTTCCTATGATTTCGAGGCGGTCATCTACACAATCATCGACAAAATGGTCACCGGGAAGATTGCATACATATCCCGATGCTGACAGCAAGCAAGAGCTTCAATCTGCTTGAGCGTAACCGTACCCTTCGCTAAAGAGCGGCGGTCCCTCTTACGGGAGATCCTCGGTGGCATTGGGTACTGTCAAATGGTTCAACCCCACCAAAGGCTACGGCTTCATCCAGCCGGAAGACGGTGGGCCGGATGTCTTCGTTCACATCAGCGCGGTCGAAAAGGCGGCTTCACCAGCTTGGTTGAAAGAGCGCGGCTGAGCTACGAACTTAAGAGCAACCGCTCCGGCAAAATGGCCGCTGAAAACTTGCGAATTGGCTGACCGCCGCTTTGTCAACGTCGAAGCACTGCCCAACATGTAGAAGAGCGCAGCATCCGGAGCCGTCTGTTGAACTCGCGAAATCCTAGTCTCCCAACCACAGGAAAGATCCGGCACAAAGTGGCCAAGGGGAGCAGAGTCACGGTTACCTCTACCGCAGGACCGAAACTCGGCGGCAAGAGCGGTCTCGTCGTCGGCACCGGTGCGACAAGCAGTCAGCTGCGGGTTCTGCTCGACGGGTCCAAGCACAGCATCACCTTGCACAGCAGCTTCGTTGAACCTGCAGGCAGCGGGTTGGCAGCCACGGCGAGGGAATAAATTCCCCCTGTCTCCAGGAGAGAGAGGCCCTGGCCGCGAGCTTGTGGCCTAGTTCATACCCCGGCATTCCTGCCGGCGGTACGATCGTGGAATGTGGAGCCTCATCCTGCGCGCACTGATTGTCCTGGCGGTCGGCGTTGTCGTCGTCGCGGCGATAGGTGTTGCGCCTGACAAGCCCCTCCCTACCGCGGTGATGCCGGCAGTGAACGTGCCTTAGCTTTGACGCCAAAAGAATCCCGACGGTCGAAGCGGGAGAACTGACCGCTTAGAATGCGAGAGACTTCCCGCTCCGCACGTATAGCGCGCATAAGCTCACACACGGAAAAGCCAGGCCCTAAGGCGACGCCTTCTGCTCCAAAAGACGCACGGAACTTCCCGAGGCTCCTGCCACTTTTACCCGCCATGCCAACCTACTATTTCGATCTTCTCGACCATGCCGGCGATCATCGGGACGACGACGGTCAGGATCTCCCCGATCTGGCGTCCGCGCGTCGGCTCGGGCTCGAAGCGCTGGGACAGATTATCATCGACGACGGTGCGAAAGATCGCGCCGGATTGAAATCCGTCATCATTCGCGATGGCCATGGTGTTGTCCTGCGCATCTCCGCGGATGTGGTCGTTTCGATGCAGTGATTGGGCAGGCTGCTCCCGTCAAGGCTAAGGCTGCAACAGCAATAGCAGACGCTGTCGGTCGTGTTCGCGCTGGCGTTGCTCATTGCGCAGCAGATCGAGTTCGGCTTCGACCGCGGTTGTATCCTGGTCCTGTTGCTTCAACTCGATGAAGCGCGCCTCCAGCGCGGCCAGTTTACGCTCGCCCGCGATGACCTGTCGTTCTATCTGCCTCAGTTCTTCGGAGATGGCGTCAGTGTACATCGGGGAGACTCAACTCATGTCGCATTGGTCAACTGCACCCTCGCACGCCCGTTCCCGGTGCGAACATTAAGCCTTCGAATGGCGCCGATACCTGATCCGGCGAAGTTGTGCGCCGCCGCTGCGGCGTGCCGCGCCAAGGCCGATGTCTTGGGCTTCGCGATCAATGCGGCCGGCTTCCCACAAACGATCGAGCGCCCGGGCCACCTCGAGCGTTTCCCCTCCACAAATGCGCTGAAGCTGAGCGGCCGTCTGCCATTCACCGGCCACCAGCTTGGCCAGCCTGTCGTCGAGCGAGCCCCTTTGAGTTCTGGCCATCTACGTTTTGCGCGCAGTCCATGAGCCGCGGCACCTGTCTGCACCGGAATACCCACTCCAGGATCCCGCGCCCCGCCTGCGTTCCAGTCGGCCACTGCCAGAGGCATGCTTGTCGGGTACCGTAACCGAGGCTCTCACCGCACCGCTCGGTGAGACCCGTCCGTGAAACCTCACTAGATTTGGATGAGAAATCCTGCCATTGGCGATATTGACGTCAAAGCTGTAGGTTTGATCGCACGCGCCGGCCCGTGTTTCGAAGATCAAGTGCCAGGCGCCGTCAAAGCTTCTTGTCGGGCGGGCCTCCACGCCATGCGTCCCAGCCATCGCGAGCACACCGGCTATCAAGCCGGCGACTGATTTACCCGTCACGTCTTCTCCTGAGTTTCTGGCGCCATCACGCAACTAACCCGCGCTTGCGGGAGGATCCTGGGGCTCAAGCAGCTTCAGCGCCGTTTCGTCTTGGCAAGCAAAGCCTGGATTTCTGCGCGCTCATTTGGGCCCGGATCGTCTTCCAGGCGCGCCCTGAGTTCCTCTCTCTGGCCGATCAACTTCGCTAAAGCGGACATGCTTGCACCCGACAATGAAGAGGGCCGCTTATCAGCGGCCCTCTTTAGTTCACCAGCTTCGGGTTCCGAAGCTGAAGCCGATGCTCGGGCCGCCGCCGTAGTAGCCGTAGCCACGATCGTAGTAGCCGGGACCGCCGTAAGAGTTATAGCTGCGGCGAACCACGTAATCGTCCCCGCCGTAGTAGCGCTGGACATAGCGCGGTCCGCGGGCCCGGTAGCAGCGACCGTACTCGTTGCAGACGAGCCGCACCTGGTCCACGCCGGAGATCTCTGCCGAACCCACGGGGGCAGGATTGAGCGGGGCGGCGACGGCGGCTGAGCCTAGCAGGCCCGCTGCCAGGATTCCCAATGCAATGGTCTTCATGGACGTTTCTCCGTTCTGATTTATCAGTCGATTTCTTCGATGATGCGACGCTCGCGGGGTTCGACGATGTAGGTACGGCTGTCCCGGTTGATATACCGGTACTCCCGCAGAGCCGGCGCATCGCGATAGACCTCCTCAGGGAATGCCTCGATCTCGATGCTGTCGGGCACGCGCTCGCCCGACCGGATCTCGGTGCGCACGGTGCTGCCGGTTGTACGGCGCTCGCGCTCTACCGGACGCGCCTTGGCGTGCTTGCGGACGACATCACGATCGGAGTCGCTGAACGTCGTCTTGCGCTGTTCGGAACGCGCCGGTGCCGCCGCGGTCGAACGACCTGAATACGGCATGACGGTCACGATCTTGTAGCTGGACGGCTCGATGATCACGATCTCGTCCTTCACGAGGACGAAGTTGTAGCCGCGATACTGCGGCACGATCTCGACGACCTCAGCCGGCAGCGGCTGGAGGCGCACGTCCCGCGGGACCACCGTGCCGACCGACAGCGAGAAGTTGACGCTGGTGAGCGGCTGGACGTTCAGGTGTGAAATTGAAGCGCTGATGCGCGTCCGCTGCTGGTCGTTGATAGTGACGGACGCGTTCACGTTGGTGTTGGACGAGCGGTCCGCCGCATTCTGCTGGCCGCTCGGCTGCTGGGCCGTGTTCGTCGTATTGTTTCCCGTGGGAGATTGAGCTTGGTTGTTGGCCGGGGCCGACGGGGTTGCGGTCTGCTCGTTATTCGACGGCGAGTTGGTCTGCGCCTGGTTCGACGATGGCGAGGTCGAGCTGGAAGGCGGGTTGGACTGAGCCTGGCTCGGCGAGCCGCTTGAGGCCGGTGCCTGCGTGGTGTTCGTGGTGCCGGAGTTCGTCGTCTGCCCCGTCGAGCTGGATGGGTGCGTCTGAGCTGAAGTGGATGGAGAGGTGGACGAAGGGCTCGTGGTCTGGGCTGATCCTGTCGAAGGCGAGGGCGTGCTCGAGGCTGACGGCGTCGGGGTTGCCGTCGAGTTCTGCTGGGTCGCCGGCGAGCTGGAGCTCGATGTGCTCGGTGACGATTGCGCGAAGGCCGAAGTGGCGATCGCAACGGCGGCCGTTGTGGCCAGGAAAAAGCGCGTGTTCATTCCGAAATCTCCTGATGCGCCCCGACAACACGCAATGAGGTTTACAGTTCCTTTTCGGGAAAAAATGGCAATCGGGCTGGACACGCGCCTAACGATCGCCTGCAGAGGCTCGCTCGCATCCGCTTCAGCACCGCGGACATCTATGCGCGTCCGCCCCGCGGATACTTGCGATAGAAGACACCCTCACGTTTCCGTCGATTACAACCGAGCGTGCAGCCATGGGCCAGCGCGAAGGCCTTGGCACCTGCGATGGCAGAGGGGGCCGTGCCACCAAAGGCCGACGCGACGTAGCCTTCGCAATAGCCAGCGGCACGCCGACCTCCAGTTCTTCAAGCACCTTGAGCCAAACGAAGAAGGAATTGCTCGCGAGTGCGCATAAAGCTCAATATGCTGAATCGCCGGCGAATGTTCCATCCCCTCCGCAGGCGTGTCGGAGCGTCTTTGCGACATCCACTGTGTCCACTTGTAAACAAAAGGTGCCGGCGCGTGCAGGGACTGCATCGTAAAAGCGTCTCCCGCGATCAGGTGGTTCAAAGCAAGCATCTCAAGAGTGATTATCAGTGCACGGCACCGCAGGGACCGCGCAGAAACGCGACAGCCTCTCCCGCCTTTGAGGCGGCGCTGAAGATAGCGCGCTTATCAGCCTTCAGAACGCCCAGCCAATGCTCAAGATACTGCGCATGGTCGTCGCGCGGCTCCGCCGCGATCCCAAGCTCGGCGCACAAGAACGCCGCGCCAAGCTCCGCGACCAGCTCCTCCATTGCGTAGGCTTCAGTACCGAAACGACCTGTAGCTTTGTACGCGGCGCATCGCCTTCATGCAGTCACCGTGAACCACAGTGTTGCGGATGTTCTGGATGGGGAGGGCGCTCATGAGCGCTCCTCCTGTATAAGCGGTCGCGCATTCCAGCCGAAGTCGCTGCGGATGAGCTCGAAGCCGTCCATGTTGCCGAGACTGTCGGTGAGGTAGATGGCCTCGGCCTTGCGGATGGCGTCTTCGCGGCTGGGAGCCTCTATGACGACCGCCCACTCTTCATAGTCAAAGCATTTGACCAGGAAGCGGGTAGAGGAAACGGGGCTCATCGCCCCGTCTCCATGTCTTCGTCGGCGGTCTTGGGTTCGCGAACCACCAGGCGGCCATCAAGGGGCAGGCAGCTGAGTTGGAGGTTGAAGCCCTTGCCGTCGTCGTGCGGCCACGCGGCGCCGATCCGGGTCCAGAAGGGTTTGTCCTTTCCTTCGCCCTCGACCACGTAAACTCCGTGCGGACGCGGTTTCTTTTCGTTGGGTTTCATTTGACCTATCTCCGTTTTGTTTCGCCGGCTGCGCCAATCGCGGCCGGACGGGAAATCTTCGGGAGACGAGGTTTGAGCGGCGGCGCAACGGAGGGTCCGGCCGAGGGACCCGCTTGCGGGATACGGTTGGATGCCTTGCGCAGACGCGCCTCGGCGCCAGTTTCCCCGTCCTTCTGGCCGTGTGTTGGGGGCTGACGTGCAACGGGAGATGGCCATGAGACGCAATAGAACCGCGCCTCAGGCATTTTAGTGGTCGGGATAAGGAGAGATAACCCACTGAGTCCTGTAAGAGGCCGCTGGTCAGCCACGCTGCGCTTGGGCCACCTCCGTCACTGCATCCCTGTCCGGCTCGAAGGAGGTTACGAGCCACAACGACGAGACCTGAGTGGAAGACGTTTGCTCCGTGCAGAGAACTCCGCGCTCTCAAGCATCTGCTGCCGTTAGGCGAGCTTGCACCGTCCTCGACAAGGAAGGCGGACCGTGGGTCCTTCAGGCTTATAGCGGCTGGCTCCCTGGTCGAAGCGGCGATGGATGCTGAACCTCGCGGGACGGGAAAATGGTGCAAATGGCGACCACGCGCCGTGGAACCTTCGTTCCCTTTGCTCATTTGCTCGGCAGTGAAGTCCGGGAGCCTATAAATGCTAGCCAACGAAACTGTCACCTCCGTCGAACCTTCAATCTCGGGCGTGTCCTGGCCCGCCGTCGCAGCGGGCGCGGTCGCGTCATGCGCAGTCACCCTCCTGCTGATCGCCTTCGGGACTGGACTCGGGCTTACGGTCGTCTCACCGTGGTCCGGATCCGGCGTCTCCGCCACCACGTTCAAGATCGGCACCGGACTTTACTTCATCGTCATGGCAATGATGTCATCGGCCATCGGTGGATATCTTGCGGGCCGTCTGCGGACCAAATGGACCGGCGTCCACACCGACGAGGTGTATTTCCGGGACACTGCTCATGGTTTCCTGGCGTGGGCGTTTGCTTCCGTCCTTGGAGCTGCGGTTCTGGCGACCCCCGCCACTTCGCTGCTTAGCGGCGCTGTTACCGGCGCCAGCCAAGGCGCTGCGAACACTGCCCAATCGAGCGGTCCGGTGGACGGCTACGTCGATCTCCTGCTGCGTTCTGACAATCCCTCGTCGCAACCAGCAAATCCCGCCGACAGTCGCGCTGAACTCGTCCGGTTGTTTACGGCGAACTCCCGCAGCGGCTCGGATATGTCGCCGCCCGACCGCGCGTACGTGGCCAAGGTGGTCTCCGCGCGCACGGGGCTTAGTCAGCAGGAAGCCGACAAGCGGGTAACGGAAGTCACCGCGAAGGCGAAGTCCGACCTCGATGCGGCGCGCAAGGCGACCTCACAGCTCGCCTTCTGGCTTACGGCTTCGCTGCTGATCGGAGCCTTCTCGGCCGCACTGGCAGCCACCGAGGGAGGCGGTCTTCGCGATGGAACGTGGAAGCGCAGCGGTACCCGTGCGCAAGTAGCAACTGAAAGGAGATAACATGCCCATTCTTCTATGGCTCCTCGGAATTCCGATTCCGCTGATCATTCTCATCCTGCTGCTGAGGTAAGGCGCAGCAACTTTCTGACAACAGGGCCGGGCTTCCAAGCGCCGGCCCTGTTCAATTGAGCGGGACGCTTCGCCAGTGTCATTCGACGACGACGCGAATTGTTGCATTCCTCCGCCAACCAAAAGGAAGTTGACGCGTTCTTCGCTTATGGACGAACGATTTGTACAACATTGCCGCAAGGAAGCTGAGGATTGCAGGCGGGAGGCGGCACGAACCGTCAGCCCGCTCGACAAGACAGCATGGCTTCGCCTGGCGGAGGAGTGGGAAAAGCTGGCGACGTCAGCGGCAACGGGCCGGGGACACTAGGCCCGTCTGCACCGTTCGACCCCACTCATGTTCAGCAGCAAATGCGCGACGACCTCGCAGCGAGGCTTGGGTATCCAGCACAGGCGCGCCGAGGAACAATCGGTTCCGCGGCCGGTTTTCTGGTTCATCCCTTATGACAACCGAACAGTCGAGCGACCTATCATCCTCAGTCAAAGAAGCGACGACCACAATACGTGACGCAGCCCGCGGTGCTCGCGATGCCTTGGAGGACGGAAGAACGTCCGCGCAATGGAAGGCCGCAGTCAGCGAATTCGTTCGTGGTGCCACTCACTTCGCTTGGCGCAGCGTTCCTGTTGGGACTCTTCCTGGCGCGCAGGTGAAACAGGAGCGATAGATGAGCATTGACGACTTCAAAGGTACGACCCCTGAGTTTTTGCCGGAGAAGTTTCTCGTCGGGCGCCTTGAAGGCTGGGCCGTGCTGGAAAGCGTCGTCGGTGGTCTGCAGCGGCGCGCGACAATTTCCGCCATCGGCTCTTTTGAGGAAGATACCAATACCGTCCTTTTCACGGAAACTTACCTGTTCGACGACGGGCACAGTGACACCCTGCACTGGACGATCCGCAAGCTGGGAGCCGGCCGCTACAGCGGGCTTGAAAACCGCCTGGAGGGCGAGGCCGCCGGCGAACAGGCAGGTTGCGCATTCCACTGGAAATACAGCCGCGATGTCCCGCAGGGGGACGGCAAGTCCACCAAATTGAATTTCGACGACTGGTTTTATGCGATCGACACACAGGCGTGCATTGTGCGGGGAAGTGCTGGACGGGCAGGGATTCCGTTCGCAACAGCTCATGTGACCTATCGCAAACTTTGAGGCGGGGTGTACAAGGTAGGCTGACAGCAGCCGTTTAAGGGGGAAGGCAGCTAAGCGCTTGCATGAGCCCGCCGCTCGCCTCCGTGCAATCCGCGCTCAGGATCCCGGCTTCTTGTGGTCAGCGCCGCGAGCGTCATCGCGCTTCTTCTTGACGACACTGATCTCGCCATTGCCTTCCACAAACGCGCTCTCAACCTCCGAAAAATCCTCGAGGCCTTCCTGTCTCAGATGACTTCTCAGCTCCCGTTCTGTGATGAGCTCGCGCCGCATGTTGCGCCGGTTCAAACGGCCGCTGGCGATCAGCGGCACCGGCGGCGGCGCCAGCAGCCGCTCGAATAGTTTGACGTGGAAGCCGAGCCAGTTGAAGGCGAAAACCCAGAAAACAATAGTGAGCACAAGCACGATGCTCTCGATGACTGATTTGTATTCCTTTGCAAAGCCATTCTGCGCGGCATCCGCGATAACGACGATGACGAGAATGTCGGCGATGCCAATCGTTGAGGACTGACGCTTCATGAAAAATCGCAGGATCAGGAAAAGCGCGACTATAGGTCGAAGGCCGAACGCGCGCCTGGCGTTGTTCAACATAGCCATCGATAGCAAGCTGCGAGGCTGCGACGTCGTAGCCTTGAAAGTCGATGACCTTGCGCTTGGGTGATATATTCCCGCGACCGCGCAACCGTAAAAGTAGCCGGACGGCGATTCAAATTCGAACTGACGGAATCGACAGGGCAGGCAATCGACGATTACCTGCGGCTTACTGGTAAGAAATCAGGAGAAAGCCTATTCACTAACCGGCGGCGGAATGGACATCTGACGGCCCGTCAGTATGTCCGACTCCTATCTCCCTAAATCGCTGACATCGGGACGGGTCCTCACCTTGGCCGGAACGCATTCCCTCCGCCGGACCAAAACGACTTTAATCTATCGCAGAACCGCCGACCTGCGAGCCGCACAGCTCCTTCTGGGGCATACCAAATCGAGAGCCCCGTTCGATATCTCGGCATCGAGGACGATGACGCCCTCGCGATAGCAGAACAGGTAGACGTCTGACTTCGGGGGCAGAGCAGACGCGCTATGCACTGCCCTCACAGACGGGTCCGGGCCAGAACAGACATCTACGGAACGATGCCAAGGTCATGCCGGCCTTTAGACGGTCAGTTGCATACTTCGCGTTGAATGAGGATGCCGGATCCAGCGCCGGGAGTGTATCCACTCGCTATGCGGCAACCCTTGCCCACGGGCTTGCATCCCGCGCTGGTGCAGATCATTTGACCAGACGCTTGTGGCTTGGTTGGCGCTGCTTCTGTCCGCTTCCGCTGCTCATCACGTCTGATTGCATCATCCCTTGCCGCGACCGGCTTCTTGTCTAGCACCTTCTCGCATTCGTTATCGTCGTTGATGCGATAGCCAGCGCGACACGCGATCTTCACGCAGGTATTGCCATCGGACCTGAAGCCGTGATCGCAAACCAACGGGCAGATGCGGCCTGGCCGAGCCTGGATAGCATCCAACGCATCCGAACTCGCGAGCGTCGTATCAAACTTCGTTCCGGCATGTTTATTGAACAGCGTCAAAGAGCGCTGCGACTTGGCACTCCATTCACCGTTCTCCACATCTAAAAGACAGCCGACACGGCGAAGTTCGGACTGCACCGCCTTAACAAGTTCTTGCCGGGACTGCGCCGGCCCGGGTGCAGGTGCGGCGGGTGGCAATGCCGCGACCTTCTGGCCAGCGGCCTGCTTATCGGCCAGAGCCTTCGCAACAGCGGCCTCGATCTCCTTTCGCCGCTGCTCGGCGGCGGCAACCTTCGCCTCCTCGACCTGCTTAGCCTTCTCGGCGACGAGCCGTGCGTCTTCTGCGGCCTTGGCGGTGGCAGCAGCCTTGTCCTGTTCGGTCTTCTTTGCGCGGTCAGCGGCGAGCCGCGCCTTGTCCTCCTCGGCCAGCCTCGCCTTCTCGACAGCCGCTGTGCGAGCCTCCTCCGCCGCGATCTTGTTGAGTTGTCCCTTGGCGAGGTCGGCGTAGAAACCGTTGCCATATCGGCCAAGAAATGCTGTCCAGCCATCGCGGGTGCCGAGTTGCAGGGCAAGCTCATAGTTTCGACGAACTGCGTCTTCTGGGGTTGCTTGAGGCGGGGTTACTATTGGCTTCGCAGCAACGAGCGAAACGTCATCACCGCCGAGCGAGCCGTATACATACGGCTCCTGCTTGTAGCCGGTATTCTTCAGGACATCGTCACGGACGAAGCCAAATGCCTTGCGCAGGTCGAGACCGGGCGTCGGCAAGCGTTCGACAAGCGCCGCCGCGAAAGGGCTGTTTTTTGCATCACCATCCGACGCCGTTGACCCCGCCTTGGCAGCGAACGCAATCATCGTGTTGGGGCTAGTCGGCTCCACCTTGGCGAGACCGCGACCGATGGCACGCGCAGCGACCGTGCGCTTCATAGACCTGGCAAAGGGATTGTCGCGACAGGCGTCCAGAATGACGAGACGAAGTTGCTTCGCGGGTTCGACGGCGAACAGCGCTCGGTCGAGCGCTACGGTCTCATCCAGAACGTCGCTGTCGGTCTCTAAAGTCGCATCGGTAGGAATAAGGTAGTTGGTCCCGTCGAGTTCGATACCGTGACCAGCGTAGTAAATGACGGCTACCTCAGCATCACGCGCCCGTTGGCCGAAGTCGCGCAGGGCCTTCCGCATCTCCGAAGCGTTCAGATCGATCTTGACATCGATCCAATCGAATCCCGCGTTCTTGAACATGCCACCGACCAAGGCTGCGTCGTTCGCGGGGTTGGCAAGTTTCGGTACGGTCTTGTAGGCCGAGTTGCCGATTACCAAGCTCATGCGGCGTTCTGCATGGGCCGAGCCGCAAACGAGCCAAATGGAAACGACCAAAAAAAACCAAGGAAAAGCGCCCATTACAGTCCCCAGCGAATATCTGCGCAGCCTATGCAGAGCCTGCCAAGAGGCAACTACCCGTTCTGTGAGGTCGATCACTGTTCGCGGGATAAGTGAGTGGATTAACAGCTTACGTCCGGCAGGAAGACTTGTGCAGATTGTTCACCAACACTTAATAGCACCTGCCTCTATCATGCCCCGCACGGAGATCAACGGCTGAGGCAGAGTTCCGAGCGGCGAACCTCAGTCGCAGACTTCTCGTTGTTGCCCGATGTTACCTGACCCAACTGAGGGACCAACGCCAGATACTATCCGGCACCCGGCTTTTGCAGGCCTGCAGCCCGCCTCGTTGCACAGGATACGTCCTGATGCTTGTGGCCTTGATGGTTGCGCCTCCTCACGCTTTCGCTCCACATCCCGCTTCTTCGCGACCTCAGGGGCGGCCACCCGCTTTTTCTCCTGTACCTTTTCGCATTCGTTGTCATCGTTGACGCGATAGCCGGCGCGACAAGCGATCCTTGCGCAGGCATCTCCATCGGCCTTGAAACCATGGTCACAGACCAGCGGGCAAACGCGGCCCGATTTGGCCTTAACCGCGTCCAGTGCGTCAGAGCTCGCAAGCGCTGCGTTGAGCTTCGTTCCGGCGTACTTGTTGAATAGGGAGAGGGAGCGCTGTGACTTGGCACCCCAATCTCCCTCGTCCGCGCTTGCAAAACAGCCGACCCGCCGCAGTTCGGTCTGGACCGCTTTGGTGAGTTCTTGCGGCTGCGCCGGTTCAGAAGAAGGCACAGGCGACGGCAAAGCCGCAACCTTCTGGTCGGCTGCCTTCTTATCGGCCGCCTGCTTGTCGGCCAGAGCCTTGGCAACAGCGGCCTCGATCTCCTTGCGCCGCTGCTCGGCGGCGGCGGCTTTCGCCTCTTCGACCTGCTTAGCCTTCTCAGCGGCGACCCGGGCGTCTTCTGCAGCCTTGGCTGTAGCAGCAGCCTTGTCCTGTTCGGTCTTCTTTGCACGGTCCGCGGCGAGTCGTGCCTTGTCCTCCTCTGCCAGCCGCGCCTTCTCGACAGCCGCTGTGCGGGTCTCCTCCGCCGCGATCTTATTGAGTTGCCCCTTGGCGAGGTCGGCGTAGAAACCCTCGCCATATCGGCTGAGGAAAGCCGTCCAGCCATCGCGGGTGCCGAGTTGCAGGGCAAGCTCATAGTTCCGGCGAACAGAGTCTTCCGGGTTTGCCTGAGGCCCGGTTGCTGTCGGCTTCGCAGCAACGAGGGAGACATCATCACCGCCGAGCGAGCCGTAGACATACGGCTCCTGCTTGTAGCCGGTGTTCTTCAGGACGTCATCGCGAACGAATCCAAACGCCTTGCGCAGGTCGAGACCGGGCGTCGGCAGGCGGTCGACAAGCGCTGCCGCGAAGGGGCTGTTCGAGGCATCGCCATCCGACGCTGTTGATCCTGCCTTGGCAGCGAACGCGATCATCGTGTTGGGGC